>JAHEKS010000191.1 GCA_024638215.1 Acidobacteriota bacterium
TCCACTTCGTCGAGCAGGAACACCGGGTTCACGGTGCCGGCCTTCTTCATCATCTGAATGATCTGGCCGGGCAGCGCGCCGATATAAGTGCGGCGATGGCCACGGATTTCCGCCTCGTCGCGGACGCCGCCGAGCGACAGCCGCACGAACTTGCGTCCCGTGGCGCGCGCGATGGAGCGCCCGAGCGAGGTCTTGCCCACGCCCGGAGGTCCGACAAAGCACAGGATAGACCCGCGCGGATTCTTCACCAGCTGGCGGACCGCCAGGAACTCCAGGATGCGCTCCTTGATCTTTTCCAAGCCATAATGGTCTTCTTCCAGAATCTTCTGGGCGTGGCGGATATCGCGAATTTCGCGCGTCTTTTTCTTCCAGGGCACGGCGAGAAGCCAGTCGAGATAGTTTCTCGAGACCGTGGACTCGGCGGACATGGGCGGCATCATCTCCAGCCGCTTCAACTCCTGCTCGGCCTTGTCCTTGGCGTCCTTGGTCATGCCCGACGTCTCGATTTTCTTCTTCAGCTCGTCAATCTCGCTTTTCTCGTTGCGCCCCAATTCTTTCTGGATGGCCTTGATTTTCTCATTCAGGTAGTACTCGCGCTGCGCGCGCTCCATCTGCCGCTTGACGCGTCCCTGGATGGTGCGGTCCACATTCAGCTTCTCGATTTCAATATCGAGGATGTCCGCCAAGCGCGTGAGCCGGTCCACGGGGTCGAAGATTTCCAGCAACTCCTGTTTCTCTTCGATGCTCACATTCAGGTTCTGGGCCACGGTGTCAGTGAATTTGCCGATTTCATCCACCTTGACCGCGGCGATCATGGTTTCGTAGTTGAGGCTCTGCGAGAGCTTGACGTACTGCTCGAAAAGCGACGTGACCCGCTGCACGAGCTGTTCCAGGCTCGGTGTCGAGACAGTGCGGTAGGTGCCCGTCTTCACCGTGACGCGGAAATAACCCTCTTCGGTGGAAACCTTAAGGACGCGGCCGCGTTCGACCCCTTCCACCAGCACCTTGATGTTGCCGTCGGGGAGCTTGAGGCTCTGGACGATGTTGGCGATGGTCCCCACCTGGTAAATCTCATTCGGCTTCGGGTCATCCACCGAAGCGTCGTGCTGGGTCGCCAGGAAAATCTTCTTGTCGCCGGCCAGCGCGTCTTCCAGGGCGCGGATCGAGCTCTCGCGCCCCACGACGAAGGGTGTCATCATGTAAGGAAAGATCACCACGTCGCGGATGGGCATCATGGGCAAAACGCGCGTTTCGTTTTTTTCCCGGCCTGAGAACATATTGGGTTCCATCTAACCTACCTTTTCCAGGAGTTTGGTGCTGAAGGCAATCTCATGATTCATCACCATCTCTTCGGTGACGGAGAACTCGCGCAGGGTGCGCTGGCTGGGCAGGTGGTACATGAGGTCCAGCATCAGATTCTCCAGAATCATGCGTAATCCGCGAGCGCCCAGCTTGCGCTCGATGGCCTGGCGGGCAACCGCCCGGAGCGCGCCGTCCGTGAAACGCAGCTGGACGTTTTCAAAGTCGAAAAGCCTCTGATATTGCCGCACCAGTGCGTTCTTCGGCTTGGTCAGGATTTCGATCAGGGCGGCCTCATCCAGATCGTTCAGGACGCTGACCACGGGAAGCCGTCCCACAAACTCGGGAATCAGCCCGAAGCGGATGAGATCCCCCGGCTGAACCTGCTCCAGGGTCTCAATGTCCCGCCGCGAAGTGGTCGCGGGAGCGGCGCCCGCGTCAACGTGAAATCCCAAAGTCTTCTGCCCGATTCTCCGCTCGATGATTTTTTCCAGCCCCACAAACGCCCCGCCGCAGATAAACAGAATGTTCGTTGTATCCACCGCGGTGAACTCCTGGTGCGGGTGCTTTCGCCCGCCCTGCGGAGGAACGTTCGCGACCGTCCCTTCCAGGATTTTCAGCAGCGCCTGCTGCACGCCTTCCCCGGAAACGTCGCGGGTGATCGAAGGGTTCTCGTCCTTCTTCGAGATCTTATCAATTTCGTCAATATAGATGATCCCGTGTTGCGCGCGATGGACGTCCCCGCCGGCATTCTGGAGCAGCTTGAGAATGATGTTCTCAACGTCTTCGCCGACGTAGCCCGCTTCGGTAAGCGTGGTGGCGTCCACGATCGCGAAGGGCTGGTCCAGCATGCGCGCCAGGGTCTGGGCCAGCAGCGTCTTGCCCGTTCCGGTCGGCCCGATCAGCAGGATGTTGGACTTGGTCAGCTCGACTTCGCTGCGGAGGCGGGTCAGCATGATCCGCTTGTAGTGATTGTAAACCGCGACCGCCAGTTTCTTCTTCGTCCTATCCTGCCCGATGACGTACTGGTCGAGAAATTCCTTGACCTCGGCCGGGCGGGGAAGTTTCCCTTTGCCCGCGGCGACGCTCTCCGTCACGCCCTCTTCGAGCATCGTGTTGCAGACGCTGACACATTCTTCGCAGATATAAGCGCGCGGGTGGTCTCCCGGCGCCGCGATCAATTTCCGAACCGCGTCCTGCGCCTTATTGCAGAACGAACATCGGACGATTTCTTCCGTGACGGCTCGCTTCACTGCCTGCTCCGCCCACTCGGAAACTTACTTATGCTTGTAAATAATCTCATCAATGATGCCGTACTCGAGGGCCTGCTGGGCGCTCATCCAGAAATCGCGTTCCACGTCGCGCTCGACCTTTTCCAGGGGCTGGCCGGTGTGCTTGGACATGATCTCGTTCTGCGAGGCGCGGATGCGCAAGATTTCGCGCGCGTGGATGTCAATGTCGGTCGCCTGGCCGGAAAGGCCTCCCATCCAGGGCTGGTGGATCAGCACGCGGGAGTTGGGCAGGGCAAACCGCTTGCCCGGCGTTCCCGCCAGCAGCAGGAGCGCCGCCATGCTCGCCGCGTGGCCGATGCAGATGGTCGCCACGTCCGGCCGGATGAACTGCATGGTGTCATAAATCGCCATGCCCGCCGTCACCGATCCGCCGGGGGAATTGATATACAGCGACACGTCTTTTCCCGGGTCCTCCGCTTCGAGAAAGAGCAATTGGGCGGTCACCAGGTTCGCGATGTTGTCGTCGATGGGGGTGCCAATGAAGATAATGTTATCTCGCAGAAGCCGTGAGTAAATGTCGTAGGCGCGCTCTCCCCGGTTCGTCTGTTCAACGACCATGGGGATCAGGGCCATGTTGGGCTGGTTCGTGCTCATCGCCTTTCCTGGGCCTTGACGTACGGCCGACCTCTAATCAATGTTACTCGCTTTTCCGGTTGATTTTTGCGCTCTGGTAGACGAGTTCAAGCGCTTTCTGGTTGCGGCGACTAGATTTTAGTTTATCCAGCGCTCCCTCGCGTGTCAAGCGGGTTTTCAGCGCCGCGGGCGGCTCCCGGCGTTGCTCCGCCATTTCACGGATCAAATCGTCCACTTCCGCTTCCGAAACCTCGATCTTCTCCGCATCGGCAATTTTGTCCAGGATTAGGTCGCCGCGGACTTCTTTCTCCGCCTCGGGCCGGGACTCCTCGCGCACCTTGCGCCAGTCAACGTCAATCGTGCGAGGGTCAATGCCCTGCGCCACCAGGCGCGTCAGGGTGCTTTCCAGCCTGCGCTGTTGACGTTCCTCCACCAGCGCATCGGGGACGGGAAATTCGTGGAGCTTGATGAGCTCCTCCAGGAGTTTCTGCATCGTCGCCTGGCGGGCGCGCAGCTCGCGGCCTTCCTGCAGGTCTTTGCGGACTTGCTCGCGCAGCTCTTCCAGCGTTTGGAATTCGCTCACCGTTTTGGCCAGATCGTCATCGAGCGCCGGCAAGACCTTCTTCTTGATGGCCAGGATCTCCACGCGGTAGGCGTAGGTCGTGCCGGCCAGGGATTTCTGCGCATAGTCGGCGGGGTACTCAACATCGAACTCGCGCGTCTCGCCCGCCTTGGCTCCGCCCAGGTTTTCGTTGAACCCCGCCACCGTCCCTTCGGCTCCCAACTGGACAGTCGCGTCCCGAGCTTCCACCGGCTTGCCGGCCGCATCCTTCGAGTCGCGTCCCTGGTAATTGACGGTCACAAAGTCGCCGTCGGCTGCCGGGCGGTCCTCGACCACTTCGAAAGTCGCGGCGCGCTCGCGCAGCTTCGCCAGAGTCTGATCCACATCTTCGTCCTTCGTTGCCGCCGGCTCTTCATCCGCCGCCAGTCCCTTGTATTCCTTCAGTTCAAAGGTGGGATAAACCTCAAAGCTCGCCTTGGCGGTCAGAGGCTTGTCGTTTTCGAACTTCAGCTCGTCAAAGTGCGGCTGGCCAACCACCGAAAGCTTTTGGTCCTTCACGGCAGTTTCAAAGAACTTGGGAAGCAACGATTGCACGACCTCGCTCTGAATGTCTTTGCTAAAACGAGTCTGGATGAGCGAGGCGGGTGCGTGCCCCTTCCGGAAGCCCGGAATGCGGGCCAACTTTCTGTATTGGTCGGTTACGGTCTGCGTTTCTCGCCGGACGACGTCCACTGGAATCTCGATGACTAATTCCTTCTTGCAAGTTGCTGCGTCCACGTTCCCTCGCTGGTGGTTTTATGAAGTGATGAGTACGGTGAGATAACCCTCTACCCCTGCAATTGCGCCACGCACCAACCGGAGGATGAAAGCGTGATTCTGAATCCGACGAAGGCGTGGGAGCCCGCTCAGCCCCTGCAATTCAGTATAGCACAGCACAGGAGCCTGTCAACGCAGGCTTTCGCAGGCCATCTGGAGACACGGGCAGCATTGACCCCTCCGCCTCACATAATGCTGACCGGGTCCACGTCAATCATCACCGAGCGCGGCGGGACGGCCGGCAGACAACCCCATTCCCCGCGTCGCTTCAGGTCCCTAGTTTTGAGGTGTCCAGGAGGCGGGCTCCGTGATGCAGTGTCAGAATCTGGACATCGTTTTTCCGAATTCGATAGATGACGCGGTAGGCGGCGATCACGATCTCGCGGATGTCCTCGGCTCCCAGTTCAGGAACAACCCTGCCGGAGCGTGGATAGCTTGTCAGCCGGTCTGTGGCAAGGAGGATCCGGTCGGCGAACGTCGCCGCCAGTCGCGGAGAATCCCGGCCAATAAATAGACAGATCGCCTCGAAATCATCGGCGGCTTGCGGCGTCCACCTTACTTGAGCCATTTCGCCATGCGCAGGCGGACTTCTTCTTGACTCAAGAGTTCACCGCTGTCGGCTTGCTGGAGACCCCTCTCCACTTTGTAGAGCAGGTAAAGACGGTCCAGGGCATCTTCGACGCCGGCGTCCTCGGGAAGCTCCTGGATGGCCTTCAAGATCTGCTGTTTTGTGCCCACCGCGACCCTCCAGTCCTGCCTCGCATTGTAGCACTGGCCGCTCCGAAGAGCACCCCTCCGCGCGCAAACGCTCCTCACATAATGCTCACCGGGTCCACGTCAATCATGACCGAGCGCGGCGGGATGCCCTGCTGGTCGCAATAATCCATCAGGCGCCGCAGCACCTGGTTCAATCGCGCGCGCGAGGCGGACTTCAATAGAAATTGAATGCGGTGCCGGCCCTTGATTTTGGCGAGCGGCGCCGGGCTGGGCCCGAGAATCTTGAGCGCGCGCGAGTCGCCGTCCTGCGATTCGAGAAATTTCCCCACCGCCTGCGCCACGCGCGCGGCGCGTTCCAGCGTTACGTCGTGCGCCACCACGTTGGCGAGCGCCGTCACCGGCGGGTAGTGCATCACGCGGCGAAAGCGGATCTCCTTCGAATAGAAGGCGTCGTAGTTCTGTTCCGCCGCCATGCGCACGGCGTAGTGCTCGGGATAAAAAGTTTGGACAAGGACTCGCCCGGGCGCGTCGCCGCGCCCCGAGCGCCCCGCCGCCTGCGTCAGCAACTGGAACGTCCGCTCGGCGGAGCGAAAATCCGGCAGGCTCAGCCCCACGTCCACCGAAACCACGCCCACCAGGGTCACGCCGGGAAAATCGTGCCCCTTGGCGATCATCTGCGTCCCGACGAGTATATCAATCTTGCCCTGCCGGAATTCGCCCAGAATTTTGGCGAACTGCTCCGGGCGCCGCGCCACGTCGCGGTCGAGCCGCGCCACGCGCGCTCCCGGAAACAGTTCCGCAAACTTGTCTTCCATTTTTTCCGTGCCTTCGCCGACGAAGTGCAGGTGCTCGCTGCCGCACGAGGGGCAGCGCGTGGGCACGGGGGCGGAATAGCCGCAGTAGTGGCAAATCTGGCGATGCTCGCGCCGATGATAGGTGAGCGAGATCGAGCAGTTCACGCAGCGCGGGCTCTGGCCGCAGCTCCGGCAAAGGATGAACCAAGCGTAGCCGCGCCGGTTGAGCAGAATTATCGTCTGCGCGCGGGCGTCGAGCTGCGCCTGAATCTCCCCCTGCAGCCGCCGCGAGATGGGAACGTTCGAGAGCGTTTCGCGGAACTCCTCGCGCATGTCCACGATTTCGACGCTCGCAAGCTGGCGCCCCGCCACGCGCTCTTCCAGTTTGAGCAGGTGGTATTTCCCTTCCCGCGCGTTCAGCGAGGATTCAAGCGACGGCGTCGCCGAGCCGAGCACGATCAGCGCCTTTTCCAGCCGCGCCCGCACCACCGCCACGTCGCGGCCGTGGTAGCGGGGCGTTTCCTGCTGCTTGTAGCTCGCGTCGTGTTCCTCGTCCACGATGACGAGGCCAAGATCGGTGACCGGCGCGAACACCGCCGAGCGCGTGCCCAGAATCACGCGCGCCTCGCCGCGGCGCGCGCGCCGCCATTCGCGGTGGCGCTCGGCTTCGCTCAGGCCGCTGTGCAGCACGGCGACGCGGCCGCCGAAGCGCTCCAGAAACTGCGCCTCGACCGAAGGGGTCAGCGCGATTTCCGGAACCAGCATCATCGCCGCACGGCCGCGCTCCAGACACCGCGCGATCAGGCGAAGGTAGATTTCCGTTTTGCCGCTCGCCGTCACGCCGTGCAGAAGCGCCGCGGCGAATTCGCCCTTCTCCAGGCGCGCGCTCAGGTCCGCGAGCGCCGCCTCCTGTGCGGGCGTAAGCAAATGCAGTTCGGGAGTGCGTGGCGCTGAGGTGATTTCGCCGGTCGGGCTGGCGACGGTTGCCCCCCGCGCTTCACCGAGTTCCAGCAGCCCGGCGGCACCCAACTTTTTCAGCTCGCCCAGCGAGGCGCGCGCCGATTTCAGCAGCGCGCGATGGTCGCGCGACGCACCCTGCTCTTCCAGCGCTTCGAGAATGCGCCGCGCCGCGGGGGATAGCTTGTGCGGCGGCTCCGGAACCGGCCCGGAAGCCAGGCGAACGCTCAGGACTTTGCGCTCACCGCGCGCAAGCTCGACCTCCGTGGCGTCGAGCCACCTCGCGGCCAGAGCTCGTTCGACAGCTTGAGGCGTCACGGCAAATTGACGTCGGAGGTGGTCGAGAGCGACCTCGCCTTCCGAAGCGACGAAGCGGAGAAGCTTGGCCTCGGCGCTCTGGCGCGACTCATCGAGCAGGCTGGAATCCAAATCCGCCAGCCTGCGCTTGCCCGCCTCCGAAATGCGCACGATTTGCGCGCGCCGCGTTTCCGCGCGCAGCGGCAGCATGGCGCGAAAAACTTCGCCCACCGGCGCCAGATAATACTCGCTGATCCACAGGCCCAGCGTGACCAACTCGGGCGTGAGCGCCGGCTCCGGGTCGAGCGCGCGCAGAATTTCGCGCACCTTAATGCCCGGCGCTAGGCTTGCTACCGGCTCGACGACCACACCCGCGGCGCGGCGCATTCCCAGCGGCACCTGCACGCGCTGGCCGGGACGCACCTCGAGAGCTTCCGGCACGCTGTAGGTGAGCGCGCTGCGGATCGCCGCCGCAACCGCTACGTTCACCAGACGCAGCGGCGGGCGCTTCGCCGCGGAACCGGATTTCTTGCCGCGAGCCATGTCGGGATTCTATACCGGAAAGCAATCCGGGCGTATCGCGCGAGCCCGAGGATTCGCCTTCTCGTTCGCGCCGCCTTGCGCGGGAGTTCAGTGCCCCGCGAGGCTTGCAGGGCAACGGGTTCGCTTGTGCCGGGCAGACCGCTCCCGCCGGGCACACTTCCCCGCTTGCGCGCCGTTCGCGGTATCGCGGTCCCTCATTCCCGAATTCTTCGTTCTCAGGCTAGCAGAAACGAATGACGCGGTGGACACTGCTGATACAACTGACACACTTTTTTTCGCCGCCCAACTTGTTGAAAGGCTTTGCCTTGTCGCAAGACGCGATTTCCGTTACCTTAGCTCAATGCACACATCGCTTTACGATCTCGATCCCGGCCCGCAGTCTCCCGAAGTCGTTCGCATGATCGTGGAGATCCCCAGGAATTCCGCCAACAAGTACGAGTACGATGGCAAGTTGGGCGTTTTCCGGCTCGACCGCGCCCTTTACTCGCCCATGCACTATCCCGGCGATTACGGATTTGTCCCCGGCACGCTGGCTGAGGACGGCGATCCGCTTGATGTGCTGGTCACGGCCGACGAAGCCACCTTCGCCGGCTGCATGATCGAAGTGCGGCCCGTCGGCTTGTTGGAAATGGTGGACGAGCACGGCCCCGATCAGAAAATCCTCGCCATGCCCGATCGCAATCCGCGTTACGACCAGATCCACACCATTGATCAGGTGTTTCCCCACGTGCGCCGCGAGATCGAGCACTTCTTTGAGATTTACAAGGAACTCGAAGGTAAGAAAACCGAAATGAAGGGCTGGAAAGGGCCGAAGGAAGCCCGGCAAGCGGTCGTCGAAAGCCGCAACCGGTACCCCCAGATGAAAGCCGCGCAAAAAAGCGGCGCATAGTCATCGTAGCGCTGCCCTTCAGCCCGGCACGCTCTTATACGCTTCCCGCCCAGGTTGCTGCGGGCGGCTGCTGCGCTCCTCACAGGTGGTCGAAATCGGTCTGGCAATTGTTCCCGAACGTAAACGAATTGATGGTCAATCCCGGCTGGGTTGGGAACAGGCTCACCGTGTGCCGGCCGGATGAACGGTTTTGCACCAGGTAATACATGCGCGGCTCACGGACTTCGATGTAAGAGCGGCCCGCGGAATCGAACTGAACGTCCACACCTTTGTTCGCGGCCGTCAGGTTTTTCCCGTCCTGCTGGATATAAAGCCGCGAAGGATGCCCGTGCGAAACATTTATGACTGAATAGAGTTCGCGCGCGGCGTAGCTCATCTCGAGCTGGTCGCTCGTCGGCTCATCGCCCTTGCCCTTGCCGCGATAAATCATCCCGTTCTTGTCGGTCTTCCACTCGCCTGAGACCGCCGCGCGGCCGTTCTCGACTTCGGCGGGCAAATGGTAGTCAATCGTCTTGCCGTCGTGATAGCCCTCGGGATTGGCGAGCACGCCGCGGTGGTACCAGTTGCCGACGTACATTTCGGGAG
>JAHEKS010000192.1 GCA_024638215.1 Acidobacteriota bacterium
AGGGCGGGCGCGACTCCGAAAAGGATGCCGGAAACGATCGAAAGCCCCAACGCAAATAACAGCACCGGCCAATCCAGTCCTTTGGGCATGCTGCCGGAATCGGCCAGACCCGTCACCAGCAGGAGCAGCCCGTTGAGCCACAGCGCCAGCGCCACACCCAAGACGCCCGGGAGCAGGGCCAACGTCACACTTTCTAAGAGCAACTGTCTGGCTATCCGCCCGCGGGAGGCTCCCATCGCCGCGCGCACCGCCAGCTCAAGGCGGCGTGCAGAGCCTCGCGCCAGCAGCAAGCCGGCCACGTTGGCGCAGGCAATGAGAAGGACCAAACCCACCGCGGCCATCAACAACAACAGTCGGGGCTCCTGGGGCCCGACGAGCGCGGCCTGGAGCGGATCCAGGCGCAGTGCCTTGCCGGTGTTGGAAGCCGGATACTGTTGCTCCAGGCGGTTTGAGATGACGTCAACCTGACGCTGAGCGTCCGCAATGGAGACGCCGGGTTTCAGGCGGCCGACGATCAGCCAGTTGTGGAACTGCCTCGCCGCCCCCGCGATCGCTTCGCCGCGGCGCATCGGCAACCAGACATCAGCGTCGAAGAGGAAGCGAAACGTGGCGGGCATGACGCCGACTACCGTATAAAGTCTCGCATCCACGGCCAGGGAAGCTCCCACCGCCTTGAGCGGATCACCCAACCGGCGCTGCGCCAGGCGCGTGCTCACCATAGCGACGTCAGGTGCCCCAGCGCGGCCCTCCTGCGGCGTGAACGACCGGCCGGCCGCCGGTTCGACGCCCAAGGTTCGGAAGAAATCGTCGGAGACGTAGGTGAGGGCGACACGCTCAGGTTCGGCTCCGCCCGTTACGGTCGTCTTGGGGGCCCACGCAAGCGTCGCAGACAGTGCTTCGAACCTGTCGGCCTGCTCGCGGTAATCGTAGTAGTCCGGGGCAGAGGCCATTGGGTTGGGTCGGCCGCCGAAGGTGGTGCTGGCAAACACGAGGCGCCCGGGATCCTGGAAAGGCAGAGGCTTCAGCAGCGCCGCGTGGATGATCGAGAACATCGCCGTGTTGGCGCCAATTCCCAGGGCGAGCGTCAGAACGGCGACTGCCGTGAACCCGGGATTCTTCACCAGCATCCGCAAGCCGTAACGAACGTCCTGAAGCAGCGTGTTCATCGTTTCACTTCGAATCGAGCCATCCAGAGATCTGGTGATTTAGCGATTTAGTGATTTAGCGATTTGGCGAACAAAAAACCTCGCCTTTCCCGTCTCCCATTTCCTATCGGGTCCGCATTTCGCAATCGTAAAATCACTCAATCACCCAACCACAAAATCAATTCATTCGTACCGCAGCGCCGCGATCGGGTCCACCTTCGTTGCTCGCCGGGCGGGGATGTAACACGCCGCGAGAGCAACGATGGCCAGCAGCGTCGCGACAACAACAAAAATGAATGGATCCCTGGACTGAATTCCAAACAACAAGTTGGCCATGAGACGGGTCAAGGCCAGCGCGCCCCCAATGCCAAGGGCTATACCGGCAAGGGTGAGTTGTGCTCCCCGGCGCATGATCATCCTCTGAATCCCGGCGGGTTGCGCCCCAAGTGCCAAGCGGATGCCAATTTCATGGGACCGCTGCGTGACCGTGTAGGCCATTACCCCATAGATCCCGACGACCGTCAGCAGGAGAGCAAGCAAGGCGAAAGATCCGAGCAGAACCCTCTGGTAACTCGTATCGGCCGCGGATCCGGAGACGATGTCCTCCATGGTACGAACGTTGAAAAGTGCCAGGCCGCTATCGAGCGACCGGAGCTTCTCCCGAACCGTGGCCAGCAATCCCTCCGGGCTCCCGGCACTCTTGACCACAATGCTCAGGGATACTCCCGGTGCAGCGAGAACAAAGGGAAGCGGAAGGTAGGCCTCCGGAATCACGGGCTGCCTGATTCCCCAGATTTTGACGTCGCCAACGATCCCGATCACCGCAACCCGAAAACCGCCGAGCTTGAAGACCTTTCCAAGCGGGTCTTGCTCCGGCCAGAAGGTGCGGGCCATCGTTTGATTGATCACCGCCACGGTTTTGAAGTCCCCCACCGGCTCTTTGTCACCCGATTGCATCATGCCGACGTATCGTGACACGACATCTACGGCGTCCTGCAAATCACGGTCGCTAAGATCGCGGCCCTTGAGGAATGAAATGCCCAAGGCCCGGAAATAGTCCGGGCTAATGCGGTTCAATTCCACCAGGTTTGACCCGGCAGCCAGGTTTTCCTGCCCCTCGACCGTGACGTAAGAGCTGCTATTGCCTCCGAGTGGGAGTTCACTAGCAACCGCCGCAGCCTGCACTCCGGGAGCATTTCTCACACCGTCGCGCAGTTGCTCGAAGAAAGACTTGGCCTGTTCGAGAGTGCCGTATCTCTTGGGGGGCAATACGACGTGCATTGTCAGCACGCCCTCCGGATGAACACCGACGTCCGCATCCCGTAGCTTGGCAAGACTCCGCAAGAGAAGGCCCGCGCCAATCAGCAGCACCAACGAAACCGCAATTTCACCAACCACCAGAGCGTCGCGCAGGGTGCGGCGCCGGCCCGAGGGGGTGGAAGCCGATGTGCTTGCCTTGAGCTCTTCGCTGAGCTGGAATTGCGAGGGCTCAAGCGCGGGGGCAAGCCCAGCCAGCATTCCAACCAGCAGGCCGATTCCGAGCGTGAACAGAAACACCGTGCTGTCGAGGCCGATGGGATTCGGCCGAGGGATCGGCATCGTTTCCGCAGACCCCAGAACGTCAACACACACCGAGGCGAGTCCCAGCCCGAAACCCGCGCCTAGGAGAGAAAGCAGCACGCTCTCCGTCAATAATTGCCGGATGACCCGGCCGCGCCCGGCCCCGAGCGCCTTGCGGATCGCGATCTCCCGATGGCGGCTCGTGGCCCGCACCAGCAACAGGTTGGCCACATTGGCGCAGGCGATGAGAAGAACCAGACCCACGGCTCCCAGCAGGATCAGAAGCGCGGTCCGGGAGCCGCCCACCAACTGCTCCTTCAGGGGAATCACCGCGGCGCCGACTTTCTGGTTCGAATCGGGATATTGCTTTTCGAGGCGCTGCGCGATCGTTTGCAGTTCGATCTGCGCTGCCGCCACTTCGACGCCGCGCTTGAGCCGTCCAATCCCAAGATATTGGTGGTGGCCTCTTTGGCCCAGACCCTTCAGGCTCATGTCCATCGGAGTCCAGATATCCGCCCCGCCCAGGACACCAAACCACGCGGGCATGACACCCACGACGGTATATTTTTCGTCGTTCAGCTCAAGGGCCTGTCCCGCCGCATCTTCTCGGCCGCCGAAATGCCGCTGCCAAAAGCCGTAGCTGAGCACGGCAACGCGATTCTTTTCGGCTTGATCTTCACCCTTCAGGAAAGCCCGTCCCAGCAGTGGCTCAACGCCGAGGAGTGAGAAGAAGTTTGCCTGGGTTCTAACGACGGCGGCCTGTACGGGTTCCCCTGCGCCGCTCACGTTGAAGCCTTGTGGCCAGCTGTACAGGCTCGTCCCTACCAGAGACCGGTTTTGCGCCTGCCAATCGAGATAATCCGGTCCGGTAAGCGTGTAGTGTCCTGGCGCGGCCTCGGTTTCCCAGAGCTGCACGAGCCGGTCGGGATCGTGGAAGGGCAGCGGGCGCAGGAGCACGGCGTCAATCACGCTGAAGATCGCGGTGTTGGCGCCGATACCCAGAGCAAAGGTAAGCACGGCCACGGCCGTGAAGCCGGGATTCTTCCCCAGCATCCGCAAGCCGTAGCGAACGTCCTGGAGTAGAGCGCTCATTTCCTTACCTGAAAATACGCAGCGAGTGCCGCTTCGGTTCTAAAATCCTGCGCCTTCCCTGTTGGACGAGAGAAACCAGCGTTTGTCAAAGGCAGGATGCGTCACCCGCTGAACCGGCCTCCGAAACCGGCTAGTCCAGCCGCACGCGATCGAAATTGTCCCAGCGCGACATGTCGGAAAGAACGACCTCGTCGCCGACGTTCAAGCCGCCGAGAATCTGAATGGTGTTCACCGAGCTCTTGCCCAGCTTCACCTGCACGCGCACGGCTCCTTTGCCGCCATCCACCAGCTTGAAGAGGCTGACGGTGCTGTCCGGCTGGCCGAACGCCGGCCGGCCGACGTAGGTCACATCGCTGAGGTTTTCGATCTCGATTGTGCCGTCCACGCTCAGGTCCGGCCTGGCGCCTTGCGGCAGCGCCCCTTGGAGCGCCACGTCCACCGTCACCGTGCCGTTCTGCACCGCGGGATCAATGCGGCTGACCGTCCCCGGGATGATTCCGTTGTGTGTGTCAATCGAAGCTTTCTGCCCGATCTGAATGTCCTTGGCCTGCGTCTCGGCGATTTTGAGCTGGGCTTTGAGTTTGGTCGGCTGCGCCACCTTGGCGACGATGGCACCCGCGGTCACCTGCTGGCCAACCTCCACCGGCACTTCCTGCAGGACGCCATCCGCGCCCGCGCGCACCGAGAGCGCGTCCAACTGGCTCTTCTTCAAGTCGTAAAGCGCGCGGAGCTGTTCAACCTTGGCTTGTTGCGCGGCCAACTGCGCGGCAATGGAGGTGGCGAGCACCTGGACACGTTCGCCTTCGATTTTGTTGCGGGTGGCGAGCGCTTCCGCCTGGGCCTGGGAGAGTTTCACGTTCAGTTCCGCGCCGAGCCCGGCTTCCGCCAGTTGCTTATCTTTGTCGGCCGTGAGCTGCGCCTGGCGATAGTCCGAGCTGACGGTGGCGGCGGTGGCTTTCTGATCCAGGAGCTGACTGTCGAGCTGGGCCTTCAGGCTGTTGTACTGCGCTTGTGCAGCCTTCAGTTGCCATTCCGCGTCCACGGTCTCCTGTTCAAGTTGCGGGTTTCTGAGGACAACAAGAATCGTGTCCGCCTTCACCTTGATGCCGGGAAGCAGACGCTTGACCACGCGGCCATCCGTGACGGCGGGAATCCAGAGAATGTTCTCCGGAACCAGAGTGCCCAGGCCGCGGTCCTCGATCAACATGGGGCCGCGCTTGACCGTGTCCACCCAAACCGTGGACCGATCCACCTCCGGCGCGGCGGGCTTGAGCTTGGAAAGACCAACCGTGACTGAGGCGATTACGACTAATCCGACGATGACGTAAATGATGCGCCGAATTCGCTTGTTGCGTGCTGCTGAAGGACGTGGGATATCCATACTATCCTCCCTGGAAGGCAAACACGTTGCCATCCGAGCAACTTGTTAATCCGCTGAATTTATGGTCGTTATAGTCCTTCAGGAGGGGACTTCGTTCACTTTGTTGCCCGCTCATGGGATTTGGCGTCCCAGAATCGAACACGAAGTCGAGGCGGGTCAATGACCGCTAGGTTTTTCCGGTGGCTCGGCACTTGAGTCGCGCCTTGAGACGTACTCCCGAATCCGCTCGTAATCCTCGGGCGAAACCTCTGTGAATTGCACTCCGATTCCAACTCTCGGAATCTGGTAGAGGACCTCCGCCTCCGTCTTCACGATCGGCTCCTCGTTATCCAAGTGGAATCGCAAGTTCAGCTGCTGGCCAGGGTCCAGCGCCTGGTTCGTCTCAACGAACATGCCGCCGGTGCTGACGTCGCGACAAAAACCAATCAGCGAGCCTTCGGCGTGTTCTACCTGCGTCGCCAGCGGAACTCTGGGGAAACGCCGCCGGCTCGCATGGCGATGGTGGATCAACCGCAGAATATGCCGTCGCTGCTCGGGTTGGATATCCGTGAACTCAATCCCGATTCCGCGGCCCGGCACAAGGTAACAGACGCGCGCCTTCGCTTCGATCACAGGCAGATGTTTCGCGGGTCGAAAGCGCACCAGCAGATCCGTTCCCGGCGCGAGAGGCTGCGCGATCCCCAGGAACATTCCTCCTCCTCCCATCATCAAGGCGCGCGTGCGGTCAGCGCCGGAATCGACAAAGTACTCCACGGGAAGATCGACAGGGATGCGGGGATACTTGCGTGCTCGGCTAGGTTCCATGCGTGTTTCCAGCTCTCGACTCAGCGCTGGTGTCGAGGCATTGTATCATCCTGCCATAGGTTCGGCGCACAAAAGCGCTGGCCGCGCAATCTTGAGACCGGGATTACGGGCGCGAATTGAGAAGTCTTCATCGGGGTGGAGAGCAGCGAAACCGTCGAGCGGCTCTAGCACCCAAACGCGAGTTGGCAGACTCAGCTAGAATCCATCGTGGCTCAAAAAAGTGTGTCAGTTGTGTCACGGGTATCACGCGTATCCCGAAGCCAGTGAGGAATCGCGCTCGAAACGGACAATTTGTCAATTGCTCGGGCCTGATTCTTCCCGGGGCGCGACGCCCCCTTGGCGGCGCCCATGACATAATGTCGCCTTACGCCAGTGCCTCTGCCAACATCGAAGGCAGCACGGCGCTCATCTTTCACCGATCCTCGGCCGTCGCCATCGCGCGAAATGGATGGCAAGAATCGCCGTGCAGACGGCCACCGCGCCCACGGTCAGTGCAGCGGGCGAAATGTCCGGGTAGATGACAGCCTCCATGTAGTGGACGAGGAACGGTTGATGATAGGGCGTAATGCCGGCGCGCCGTTCGAAATAAGCCTCCGCCAGCGTCAGCGGGCACGGCAGGGGCACAATCTCGATGAAGATGCTATACGCAAGCGAGCCCACGTGCAGCCACGCCAGCGCCCGGCGCCTGCGCGTCAAGGTCCAGCCAAGGATGACCCAGACGATCCACGCCAAGTGAACCGCCAGGACTCCGACCGCCAGCGCGCGATCCATCTCGCCCCCGCCGCGTCCAGTGTAACGCGGGAGACGGCTCGCGGTAGACGGTAGGCGGGAGACGGGGCTCGGGACTCGGGGCTCGGGGCTGGGGGCTGGGGGCTCGCGACTCGGTGGCCGGATGCTGGTTGCTGGTTCCCAGTGCCCGGTCGTTCGGAATTTGTAATTCGCAATTCGTAATTTCGCGCTTGCCTTACAAGCGCGATCGGTATATCAATCGCCATATCTTTTGGTGGTAACAGGCCGGCGGCCGCGCACATCGCACACAGCCGGATGCACGCGCCACCGGCGGGCTGAGGGGCAGATGGACGACTCGCACGATCGAAACGTTTACGTTTTGGGTGCAGGCTTTTCGGCAGACGCAGGCGCGCCCCTCATTCGGGATTTCCTGGACCGTTCCCGTGAATTCCTTCTCGACCCCTCCTCGGCATTGGATCCCACAGAGCGGGCGCAATTTGCGGAAGTCTTCGATTTTAGGCGAAAAGTAGCTCAATCCCGTGAGAAAGTGATCCTTGACTTGGACGACATTGAACAACTCTTCGGGCTTGTGGAAATTTCCGAACGCCTCATGGGGACGTCACGGACGCGCACCAGCCTGCAGCATATGATCGTCAAGACCCTTCAGCTGTCCATCAGTCCCCCCAGTGTCTGGCATAGACACGCGATTCACTTCGAGGCGCAGCCGCAAGAGAGCGTGCTTGAGAGGATGTCTGGCCTAGCAGATGTTTTTAGAAGTGAAAGTGGAGGGCGGATCGCCTGCGACATGTACGACTTCTTTGCGTCGTTGATTACGGGGATTTTGGATGCCCCCGATCTTCTACCAGGGAGGAAGGACACGATTGTTACCTTCAACTATGACCTCGTCATTGAGCGTTCGCTTGAGCGACTAGGGGCAGTCGCGAACTACCATCTGCCTGACGATCTCACGCGAAGGGACCAGGGTGGCCCGGGCCGCGGCATGAGCGTGGATATTCTGAAGCTACATGGATCCGCTAACTGGGCGGTCTGTGCGCGCTGCCGAGGAAGCGTTGTTGTACTGGAAAGCAAAATCACGGAAAACCCCAGCATGATCCGCAACATGAGATGTCCCAGGTGCGGGACGGAAACCTACCAGCCGCTTCTGATCCCGCCGTCGTGGGATAAGAGCGAGTTCCGCGAGATCACGAGATCGGTCTGGGCCAAAGCATTGGAAGAGCTTCAGGCAGCCACCCGCGTGTTCATCATCGGGTATTCGATGCCTGAGGCTGACGCTTTCTTCAAGTACCTCCTCACGCTCGCGCTGGCGGAGAATCAGTGCCTCTTCAAGTTCGTCGTAGTGGACTTGGGTGGCCAAACCCTTCCTCAAAAGTATTCAGCTCTACTTGATCCTCTCTTTTATAAGCGGAGGTTCGTCCTAAACGACAACGGCTTCGTTCAGTGGTTGGCGCAGCAGGGGCATCGGGAAATGTCGCGCGGAGGTTTGATAAGGTCCATCCACGGGTACTTCTAGCGGGTAGCGCAGAGGTTCGATTTTTGAACCTCTGCGGCTTTGAGGTATTACAATTGTTGGCATGTCGCGTCTGCGACGGCTGGTCTTATGCGACCGGTATTTCTTCGTGACCTGCCGGGTGCACGCTTCACGGGGGGAGCTGAGCGAATGCGAGTTGGCGACGCTGGCCCAGGCGATCCGCGAACGGCGCGCGGCGATGCGATTCGTCCTCACGGCTTGGGTGCTGCTTCCGGAGCACTGGCACGCGATTATTTTTCCACCCTGTCCGCTGAGCATTTCACGCGTGATGGAAGCGATCAAGGTAAGCGCGACCAAGCTGGTCAACCGCAGCCGCGGGGAACGAGGGGTCCTTTTCCAGGGCCGCTTTTTCGACCGCGCGTTGCGGACGGTGAAGGAATTCCACGAGAAGGTGGAGTACATTCATCGCAACCCGGTGACGGCGGGCCTGGCGGCGCGGCCGGAGGATTGGCGATGGTCGAGCGTGCACGATTTCACGGGAAGCGCGAGGAGGCCGGCGGGAACGGGAAGCCCCATTCCGGTGGACCGGATTTTGTTGCCCGGCGATGAACGGACACGCATTTGACGATGCGAGCAAACCACCAGGAGCCGAAGTACCGCAGAGTTTCAAAAAACGAAACTCTGCGCTACCTACACCCCGCGTCGGGGCAGGCTCCGCCCGGCGCTACAGCCGAATCCGGCGGCGAGACGCCGCCGCTACAACCCCGCGCGCCCAAAGATCCCGCCACGATCATCAACAAAGCGACCTTAGCGGGTAGCGCATAGTCTCGTTGCTCAGAGACTCTGCGGCATGCCCATTGAAGAACGAACCGCACCGATGCATGGGGGCGCCACACACTACCAACATGGCATAGTCATTCCCGCGAAAGCGGGAATCCATCTCTCGTATTGCCGTGGATGCCCGCCCGCCTTCTCGGGGGCAGGCCCTGCGCGGGCATGACGCCTGGAGAGGCACGTGCCGACCCGCTGGAGCGGCGGCGGAGCCGGCGGAAGCCGTCACCAAATGCGCACTCGGTCCTTGGGTGCAAGGTACATCTTCGCCGACGGGCCGACGGAGAAA
>JAHEKS010000193.1 GCA_024638215.1 Acidobacteriota bacterium
AGAGCATCCGTCGCGCCCTGCGCCGCCTCCGTCGTCGCCCTCAGGTTATCCGCTCCTTCTTCCGAAGATGCCCTCTCTCTTTTTAACCACGCGTCAATCTATTTATACAGATATCTTTAATTGGCGGGTTTCCATGCCAGATCCTCCTGAAGGGTCTTCCGTGGCGCGCGTTTCTCTTCCCGCCAATACGCGACCGCGGCCAAAACGATATAGAGTGTTAGTGCGGTTATCGCTGCGGCACGGTTTGAGGTTGGCGGCGCTCCAAAGAATACAACGGCCTGGATTACAACCATGACTAATCCCAATACGACCATGCCGTAGCGGCCACTTCGGGTTCTGGTCTTTGTGGCTTCGAAGTACAGGTACATACCGCCGAAAAGGAGCCCGACTTCGAGCGCAAAAGCTAAGGCCGGGTAGTTCCAAAGCCCCAAACCTACCTTCAGGGTATTGCCGAAGAGCGGCAGGTCAGGGCGATGAACGAGGAGATCCAAGACCCAGTGGGAGAAAACGGCTCCGCAAACCAAGGCGGCGGCAGACAGGCCATCCGCTCTGCGGAACAACCAATAAATTAGACCCGCGGCAATTGCCCACAGGACCGCAGCGACCAAGCTGTGGGTGTAAGGCATGTAATAGAGATCAAGTGGATTCGTCGCCGTGATTCCTGGAACGATGCGGACCTTTTCGATTCCAAGCAGCACAAAGATCGACCAAAACACGTCGAGCACTTGGACGGCGAGGAAAAGCACCCATAGTGGAATCGATTTTCTAACGGCTTTCGCTGCAAAAGCGGGCCCATAGTGACCTATGAACATACGCCCTATCCTTTCATTTTCTGGATTGCGAACGCGCGGTCAATTACTCACTCCAACGATTTTGCCGATTGAGGCGCGGTTTTCGACTGCCCTGATCATGTAATCCGCCACATCGGCGCGGGAGATGGTAAATCCAAAACGAGGCAGGCGGCCTTCCCGCACGCGATACTTTCCCGTACGCGGTTTGTCGGTAAATTGGGGCGGGCGCAGGATGGTCCAGTCGAGGCCGCTTTTCATAATTATATTCTCCATCGCGCTTGCGTCCGCGACGTGGTGCGGAAACAGCAGCCGACCGAAAAGATAGGCCGGAGGAATAATCACGTCTTTGAACAGGAATGCCACCGATACCACGATGACCCGCCGAATGCTGGAGTGCAGCATCGCGCTCGCCAGTGCTGTAGCGAAAGATTCTAAGAGTCTCCCATTTGCCTTCGGGTCTCGCGGACCAATGGCGGAAAGCGCGGCGTCATGGCCTTCAAGAGCTCGCTCAAGTTCATCGCTGTTCAGGAGATTGCCTTGAACAATTGTGATTTGCTCCCGAAAAGGCTCAAGTCGCTCCGGCGCACGCACAAACGCTGTAACTGAGTGTCCGCGCTCTATCGCCTGCTTGACGACCTCTAAACCGACACCGCCAGTCGCGCCCAGTACAACCAGCTTCATGTTACCCTCCATTGCATCGCGCGAAATAATGCCGCCGCCGCGCCATTGCTCCAAACACCGCACGGTGCCGCTCAGCGGGAAGTAGAAGGACTCTCCGCCCAATTCTGTGCCTCTGCCGCCGCGGGCAATCGACCTGCCACCTGCCGGGTGCTCACGTTGAGGCGATTCCAGACGTTGATCGAAGCGATCGCGATGATCAAGGCGGCAAGCGTCCGCTCGTCATAATGCCGGACGGCCTCGTTCCAGATCTCGTCCGGGACCGGATCCGCACGGTCGCTGAGACGGGTGGCCGCCTCGGTAAGCGCCAAGACGGCGCGTTCGGCTTCGGTAAAATAAGGTGCCTCCCGCCAGGCCGCCACTGCAAAGAGGCGCTCGTCGGTTTCGCCTGCCTTTTTGGCATCGCGAGAATGCATGTCAACGCAGAAGCCGCAGCCATTGATCTGGCTTGCACGTAAGTAGACAAGGTCGAGGGTTCGCGGCGCCACGCCGTTTTCTTGTACGGATTTCCCAAGCGTGAGCAGTGCCTGCATAGCATCAGGAATCACCATGGCTGGCTGCTTCATCCTTGGTCGAATAGTCGGTCTCATATCTATCTCCTCTGTCGAGATCAGTTCTTTTGAGTTCGGTCCGCCGGCATCAGCCAGCTCGCCGTAACCGAATGCCCTAACCAGTACGTCGGTGGTTAAAGCACTCGACAGTCCATATCGCTCCCATCAGGTGGAAAGAGGCTAATTGCTTGATGGTCAAGGAGTTGATAGCTCGATCGGCCAAACCAAATGATGGTCGGGCCGCCGACGAAATGCCATCGATTTGGCAGATGCCCAAACTTGGGCTGATGAAAAGATCGGTTGAATCCATACCGGGAACTTGGTTGACGTCGAGACGGTTAGGAATGAGCGCGAATGGAGGGTTTAAGTGGATGCGCAGGTGGATAGACGCAGGGATCGAATCAAAAGGCGCGGTTTGCGCCTTCAATAGCGACGCCGCGCGATATTCCAAGTTTCCTCATCCGGGCTTGCAGTGTGGTGCGCTTCATTCCTAATCGCGCGGCTGCCCCAAGCGGCCCCCCGATCACTCCGCGAGCCTCGCGGATCGCGCGGACAATATGCTCCCGTTCGACGCTTACCAGGGGTTCGACTGCCGAAGCAACTTTTGCCACCTGCGTTTTGAAGTCGGACAATGGGACTTGGAGATGCGATCCAGGAGACAGGATCACCGCTCTTTCGATGACATTCTGCAGCTCGCGAATGTTGCCCGGCCACGGCCATTGAACCAACGCATCCATGGTCTCCGCCGGTACCGTTTCGATCCGTTTGTCTGCGCGGCGCGCGAATTGTTGCACAAAATATCGGACCAAAAGGGGAATGTCCCCTTGTCGTTCTCGCAGCGCGGGAACGGCCACGGGGAAGACATTCAAACGATAGTAGAGATCCTCGCGAAACTGCCGCTCGGCGACCATTTTCGCAAGATCTCGGTTTGTGGCGGCAATGAGGCGTACGTCCACGCGGGTCGTGCGCGTTCCTCCAAGGCGTTCAAATTCCTGTTCCTGCAAGACGCGCAGGAGCTTCGCCTGCAATTCCAGCGGGATGTCGCCGATTTCATCCAGAAAAAGCGTGCCTTGGTGGGCCAGCTCGAAGCGTCCTATTTTTTGGGTGATGGCACCTGTAAAGGCGCCTTTTTCGTGGCCGAAGAGTTCGCTTTCGAGCAAGCCCAGAGGGATGGCGGCGCAATTCAGTTTGACGAACGTGCGGTCGCGCCTTGAGCTGAGGTTGTGAATCGCGCGCGCGATCAATTCCTTGCCGGTCCCCGTCTCCCCATGAATCAGCACTGTGGACGGCGTCACTGCAACTGTTTCAACCAATCGGAGCACCTTCTTAAGCGGCGTACTCTCTCCAATTATCTCTTCAAAGTTGTGCTCGGTTCGGATCTCGTCCTCAAGATACAGTTTTTCACCCGCTAGCTTTTCCTTCAACTCGGCGATCTGGCGATATGCAGATGCGTTCTCCACGGCGATCGCAACCTGGCTGGCGACGCGGGAAAGAAATTCGATTTCGTCATCGGAAAAGGGGTGGTCGTCCAACCTTCCGACGTTCAGTGTGCCGAGGATCCGATTTCGGCTGATTAGGGGCAAGAAACATCCGGCCTTTAGGCCCTCAGCTACCGCAGGATTAATCGCGGGGTCAAGTTGAGACATGCCTTGATTATCGAGCGCGACAGGCTTGCCGCTCTTGAAAGCTTGGCCGGAAGGCGAGCCTTCGAGCGGTAAGACCGTCTCCTCCTGAAGAATCCCTTTGCCCTTTGGGAAATCGAGCGCGTAGAACCGCAACGCGCCGGTCTCCGCATCGGGCAATGACAAGCTGACGTAGTCACACTGCAGCGCGCCACGGCATTGATTCGAAATGGCTCGAAAGAGTTCTGTTTGATCAAGTGTCGAGACGAGACTTTGATTGATGTTGAGAAGCAGGCCGAGGCGATCATGCTCGCGGCGCAGTCGCTGCTGATACGCTTTGGCCTCTTCGTAATGCAAAACGTTATCAACGGCTACGGCGACTTGCCTCGAGACATAACGCATGAACTCTACGTCCTCGATCGTGTAGGCAGCCAACTGGCGAGAGGCAAAACCCAACGCACCCAAACGCCGCAACGGAGTGGTTAGGGGCAGAACACAGAATGAACGTACACCATCGGCCTTCATCATAGATATGACGGGCGAGAATCGCTTTTCCCGATCGACATCCGGAACGAGCAAAGGCTCCTGCGTTTCCACAACCCACCCGGCCGGAGTTTCCTCGGCTGGAAGCTCAATCCCAGGCCTTAAGGCCTTGGTATCGGCTGCTTCCAGCACATGCATGCACTCGGTTTTGCGCTCAGCATCGTGAAGAATGAGCGCCAGGCCGTCGAATTCAACCAGCCCATGTAGCCTTGGCGCCAAGTCGTGCATGAGTGCTGAAAGGTCGCGATGCGAAACAATGGCTTCCGACACTTCAAGCAACGTCACGTAAAGCCGAACAAGTGAGTCGAGCATTTCCTTCATGGGTGATAAGGTCTGAGTCGCGGCGGTGTTGCCCATCTGCTCCCCCGCCTGACGTTCATTTGAGATATTTTAGAGCGCGCGTCGCGCCAAAAACAAAATCGCCTGTTGCCTCGGCAGGTGTGCGGGAACTGGAATCTATAACGAGGTTGGTCGCTTGGAAGTGTTCACTAGGGTGTAATTTCAAAACGCGTCTCCGGGGATGTCGTAGTAGTCCGTATTTCCTGTAAGGCTCCCGATATCAAGAGGGAGGCTCGTCGTGAATGCCTTCGACGATTCTGCCAAGCGAGCTTTTGTTGCTCACGCGCATATTTGCTCACTCTCCTCTTAGATTCCCAATTGTGACATTTGGTCCGCATTTGTTCAAGATCCTTCGTTATTTCCCATGCAGACCTGGCTAGCTTCGATGGCTTGAAAACGACCTACTTGTGAGACGCGGCCCCATTCTCCTGTTCGGGCAGCCACGTCTCCGTTGTACAAAGCCTGGGACTTTCCCTCGATAATTCGAGGGCGGTCTGGAGACTTAATCCACAGTGGCAAATAGGCTTACAAGCATCTGAACGAACGCGCGTGGAGACCGCAATCCTCTATGAAATTGTCCGAATCCCGCCAGACGCCCATATTTGGGCAGCATGGGGCTTTCCACCCTTTGGGGCGTTGAGGGCATCCTCGGAACCCTCTTTAGGGCCTTCATCATGTGCCTTGCAGATGGAGGGGTTGCATATAGCTGCGGCGAAGCCGCACACGTCTGCCACCCTTCGCGCAGGTGCCCATCCAGGTTCGGTCAGTCTTCTTCACGGCCATCGGGCGCCTTTCCTATCGCCGCGTGACGCCAGTCGTCAGGACCGCGGGGTCAAGTCGCCTGAGGCTGCTGGGATCGGCAATCACGTCCATCCGGACGATCTTCCCAGCCGCTACGCCGCAACGGATCACCATCCGCCGGCGGCCGCGAGGCGCGATTACAATCCCAACGGATCCGTTGACCAAGGCAGGCCGAGCGAACCGGGCAACATCTGTGTGCGTGAGCGCTTCCTTCGCCACGGTCGCTGCTCCGCGGAGTTCTCTCGCCGCGCCCGGAGGCACTGCCGCGGGGTCGGCGAGGCGGACAACATCCGGGTCGAGTACAGAGAGAAGTGCTTCGAAATCGCCGGCGCGCAAGGCAGTCAGGAAAGTGTCCACAACCTCACGCTGTTGAGATAGATCAGCGTCGGACACAGTGGCCGGACCTTGCACCCGGCGGCGTGCACGGCTGGCGAGTTGCCTGGGCGCAGCTGGAGAACGTCCCACAATTGGGGCGATCTCTTCAAAGGGCATTGCGAACACGTCATGCAGCACGAACGCGAGACGTTCGGCGGGAGGCAGCCTTTCCAGAACCACGAGCAGCGCGAGACCAACAGATTCAGCCATGAGCGTCTCTTGTTCGGGATCGATCCCATCCACCTCGCCTTGAGTAGGCCTGCCGGGTCTGCTGACTTCCCGCTCAGCGGCACCCCTTCAAAGCCTTGATAAGCACTGACGTGCGACCGCACCTGTGTGCAGTTTGTGTGCAGTGTTAGGTTCCAAAGACCGTTGGAGTGCATTTTCACAAGCCCGACACCGTCTTTAAATCCTACATCTTGGTCAAGGCCGTTGGAACTCGTGGACTTCGCGTCGGTTGCCTCGATCGCCGGGGCTCCCGCTGCCCGGGTAGCCCGCGCGTTGATCAACGCCTGCACAGCAATTCGTGCGACCTCATGAAGCAGCTTTCGAATTTCTACCTCCAGTCGAGCACGACTCTCCTGGAGACGGATTAGAATATCGCTTTGAACGCGAGTGCTATTGGTCTCCAGCAAATGTTCCAGAAACTCCATCGCGTCTCTCTCGATGACCTTGTGCGTCCCGATGAGCCCAAACGCCAGATCGTCCATCCAGCGCAGCGGAGAGGCCGGCCGCGCAATCTCCATCAGATCGAGGAATGAAAACCGCGCGCCCGCCTGAAATCCGGATTCCGCACCCAGAGCGTGCGGCATGCGGCTGAGCCCGGTAACACCCGAGTTCGCCAGCTTCCGCAAAACAATCAGTCCCAGGACGGCAACCTGGACGAGGGCGGGAAGAAGATCTGGAAAGAGTTGCCGCGCGAAGAAATGCACTACCGCATCGTGGACTGGCAGGAACACGAAGGCTGGAACGAGTGAGAGAGACTTGGTTTCTTGTCATGCTGAGCGCGCGGCGGTTGTGTCATGCTGAGCCCGTTCGCCTCTCCTCTGCGAACGGCCCTGAGCGTAGCGAAGGGGCTCAGGGTAAACTCCGCGAAGCATCTGCTTTCTTGTTCTGGAGAGAAAAGAGATCCTTCGCTGCGCTCAGGATGACGCGCTTTTTCGAGCAAACTGCTAAACCGTCATGGCGCGGGCAGCCGCTTCGCGCGCTTTCCTCAGCAACGTGATCGGGTCGCCGGCGGGAAGGAATTCCATGGCGACGTAATGGTCGTAGCGAAGCTCGGCGAGCTTCTTATAGATGTTGACGTAGTTGATTTCACCCGTGCCCGGCTGGTGGCGGCCCGGCACGTCGGCGATATGAACCAGGCCCACGTAATCCGCATTCTTCTCCAGGTTTTCGATCAGATTCCCGCCTGAAATCTGCGCGTGGTAGAAGTCGTAGAGAAACTTGACCTGCGGATGATTGACCTCGCGCACGATGGCGAAGGCCTCGGGCACGGACCAGAGAAAGTAATGCGGGTTTTCCTCAAGGTCAATGTTTTCGAGCAGCAGCGTGACGTTCTTTCCCTGCACGATTTCCGCGGCGCGCTTCAGGCCTTCGACGACGCTTTCGTGCTGCGCCTCGTGCGACATGCCGGGCTGGTTATTGCCCGACATCACAATCATGGTGGGGCATTCCAGCCGCTCGGCAACCTTCAGGCTGCCACGCACGCCGGCCAGGAAGCCCTCGCGATGCGCGGGGCTGACCAGCGTGACGGGCCGCTTGGCGTAATCGGGATTGGCCACAAGCGTGTCAAAGCCCAGCCTCAGCGATTTCTTTTTGTTCAGCGCTTTCTGATAATCGCCGTCGGTCCACTTCTCGAATTCGTTGACCAGCTCGACGGAGCGGTATCCCGCCTGGGCCATTTTTTCAAGCCGCTCCTCGAAGGGCAATTCGCGGAAGACGGTCCAGAGCATCACGGAAAACTTGATGGCCCCGTCGGCCTCGCCGGCGGAAGGGTCTTGGGCGCCCATCGCGGAAAGGGCGGGGCCGGCTGCTGCGGCCAGCGCGGCTCCTGCCAGGGTTTGGTGGAATTTGCGTCGGTTCATGGCGCCTCCTGAAGTTTCGGTTTTTGTCCCGCTCGCCGGGATAGGAAGAGCAACATCAGACTTGCTCCGCCTTAGGGGGGAACGTTAGCCTTCGTCCTTTTCCAATCAAGTGAAATGAGAGAGAATCCACTTGGTACTAAAAACGCCGGTCAGGCCGCCTGAAACCTCTTTCAGGCAACATAGTAGCGGTACCTTCGACATCCCGACCAATTAAATCACGGCAGGGATGGTCTCGCTTCCTTTGCGGTAGGCCAGAGGCTTGGGGTCGAGCCAATTTACGATTGCGTCCTTGACCGCAAAGGCGAAGAAGTGGTTCCCCTTCGGGCTGTAATGGCCGATATAAAACCTGTCCGCGTATTCCTGCGGAGAGATCTTGAAGCTCCTGAAATCTTCTGCGTGTTTTTCGAGAACATCCGCAAAAGGAATTCCTCTTTCTCTCAGAAAATTCACCACGCTTTGATCGAACCGGGGCCGCCCTTCACACGCGGCGGCGACACTGTGCGCGCCGAAGCTCAACAGGACCATCAGCTTTTTTCTCTGCGATCCGGCATAGGCCCGCGCCTTTTCGATCACGCGCATACCCACGCGCAAGGCATATTCCGTGTGCACGGCACGCGCCGTCCGCACGGTCGCTTCCGCCGATTCGAAGCTGGGCTTGACGTTCAGAGCCTCGGCAACCCTCTTCAGTTCGGTCCGGTTAATGTCCGTGGCTCCGTTCTCGGCGGCCACGAGTTGCACCACCAAGTCGTCCTTGAAATGCTCGTACACGAAGTCGGGATCGCACAGTTTGTACAATGACTCCGGCGTACGGAAGGAGTTTTCAATTTCAATCGGCTCTCCACTCTGCAAATTGAGGCGTATATGATTCCATGGATTGCCGTGGAACATATTCAGGTGGCCCGGTTGGGTGCGCCACCACGGGCCAAACCGTATCCATCGCCAGGCGTCAATGCTGCGAAAATAATCATCCAGGTCCCAGATCGTCAGGAGCGAGTACTCCGCCCCGGAAGGAGTCGTTTCCTCACGCTTCATGCGGAGGAAAGCCTGATAGGTGCCGTAACCGCCAATGCCGAAGTTTCGGATGGGCTCGCCGAGATGAGCGGCGAGATACTCTTCCCAAGTTTCACCGTCGCTCGTTTCCTGGCAGAGGGTGAAGCTGTTGCCATAGGCATTCATGCGGCACGGCTTCTGAGCGCCATTAATAGTTAATCTCTCGCCCGTCTTGACAAAAGTCTCCACGGTCCGGCACCCGTCCATCCCGTCTTTCAACACGTTGGTCCGAAGAGTGTAGCCTAACTCAGGATCAAACTTGGCCCAATTGGGCTGCTTGGGGTCCAGGAAAGTCTCGACTTCCTTTCGGCTGCAAGTCACGCTTCTAAGGTATTCGCGAATCGTGGTGGCCTTAATTGCGCGGTCGTGAACCGGATTCTGCGGGAGCGCGCCCCCCGGGTGAAGTGCACCGAGGGAACCGGCCATGACGGGCGAGGCCGCCAGCGAACCGGCCGAAGAAA
>JAHEKS010000008.1 GCA_024638215.1 Acidobacteriota bacterium
CACAAGACTTGACTCCATCTCCTCAGTTATATCCGCCCTCAGGGAGAACCTCGCTGGTCTGGGGCGAGGCCACGGGAACCGCCTCGTGTGCTGAGCCTGTTGAATGAGCAAGCGATTCGGGTCAGAGGGCCATAGTCTAGAGGCACTTCGGATAAGTATAAGGTTGAACGCATCCGGCTCATGCCGAACAGCCACCGGAGGTGGATCATGAAAGGATATAAAATCCTCGAGTTTCTTGCTGCCGCATTCGTGACCCTGGCGTTGAGTATCTCCGCTTGGGGTCAGGCAACGACTTCGTTGACCGGCACCGTCACCGACCCTTCAGGCGGGGTCATTCCGCAGGCCAAAGTAACCCTGACCAATGAAGCTACCAACATCCCCCGCCAGACGACCACCCGGTCCAGCGGCGCGTACGACTTTGTCTCCGTGCTGCCTGGAACGTACACGCTGACGGTCGAGGCGAAGGGCTTCCGCACCTACGTGCAGAAGGGAATTTCCCTGCAAGTGAGTTTGCCCGCCACCGTGAACGTGCAATTGCAGGTGGGCGCCATTACGCAAGCGGTGGAAGTCACTGCCACGGCGCCGTTGATGAACACCACCGACGCCAGCCTGGGGAAGACAGTGGGCGTCAGCGCCATCGCGCAGTTGCCCCTGCCCGCGGAAAACATGGTGCTGCTCCTCAGCTATCAGCCGGGCGTGGTGTTCACCGGCCAGAACGAGACGGCCTATATGAAGGACCTCTATGACACGCGGGCTGGCTCGGTGAACGGCGAGCGCAGCGACCAGAACAACATCACCCTGGACGGCGTGAGCAATAACAACGAATTCCAAGGCTATGGCTTTATCGGCGTGTTGCCCACCACGCAGTTCTCGGTGGAGGAGTTCCGGGTCACGACGTCGAATTACAGCGTTTCGGAAGGGCGTTCGGCCGGCGCTCAGATCGCCATGGTGACCAAAGGCGGTACCAATCAGTTCCACGGCTCGCTCTATGAATTTAACCGCAGCACGGTCGGCGAAGCCAACGACTATTTCCTGAAAATGGCGCAACTGAACGCTGGCCAGCCGAACAAGCCGCAACATCTGGTGCGCAACATCTTTGGCGGAACCTTCGGCGGGCCCATCAAGAAGGACCGCTTCTTCTTCTTCTTCAACTATGAAGGGCACCGGCAATCGCAAGCGGCGAGCGCCGTGCGCATCATTCCCAGCGCCACGCTGCGTGATGGGATTATACAGTACGAGTGCGCCGACGCCACCCAGTGTCCGGGCGCGAGCGTCGCGGGCATCAGCGGCCAGAGCTATACGATCCAGTCCGGCTACTACGCGCTGGGTCCGGCACAGCTCCAGCAAATGGACCCGCTGGGCATCGGGCCGAGCCAAGTGGTCTACAATTATTTCAAGCAATACCCCCTGCCCAACGACACCAGCGTCGGGAACATCGTGAACACTGCCGGCTTCCGCTTCGGCGCGCCGACGACCGAATCCCACAATTGGTACATCGCGCGGCTGGATTACAAGTTGACGAGCAGCGGCAACCATACGCTGTTCTGGCGCGGGACCGGCGTGGACGACCACGTCAAAGACGCGCCTTTCCTGCCCGGCGGGCCGTCCATGAATCCCACCGTCACCCTAAGCAAGGGCTTTGTGGCCGGCTACACCGGCATTCTCCATCCCAACCTCGTCAACAGCGCCAGCTTTGGGCTGACTCGGGAGAGCGTTCTCACCGCCGGCACTTCCAACATGCCCTGGAACTATTTCCGTGACATTGACCAAGGTGTGACCCGCTCGACTGGATACACCGCCCCGGTGTACAACTTCGTGGACAACGTGAACTGGCTGAAGGGCTCGCACAACTTCAAGTTTGGAACCAACATTGTGCTCTCGCGCCGCAACAGCTTTAGTGACGCCAACTCCTACAGCGACTCTTTGCTCAACGCCGACTGGGTCTTCTCCTCAGGCTTTGCCAACAAGGACGACCCTCTCGACCCGGCTTATGGGTGCACCAGTACGCCAGCGGGGCCCTGCTTCCCGGCCATCGATTCCAGTTTCAGCCATTCGTACGATTTCCCGCTCGCCGACCTGATGGGAATGGCCAGCGAGGTCGACGCCCGATACAACTTCCACATTGACAGCGCCACCCAGGCCACGCCCCTGGCGCAGGGGGCGCCCCTCGTCCGCCACTGGGCAACCGGGAACTACAACTTCTATTTCGAGGACACTTGGCGGGCGCGCAGCAACTTCTCGATTACCTACGGCCTGAATTACCAGTATATGACCCCCATCACCGAAACCGCCGGTCAGCAAGTGTTGCCGAGTGTCAATATGGGCCAGTGGTTCAACCAGCGCCGGACTAACATGCTGCAAGGCGCTCCCTCCAACAAGGACGAGGTGATTTCCTTTGTTCCCGGCGGTACCCACTGGGGGAAACCAGGCCTCTATTCATCCCAGACCGCCAACTTCGCGCCGCGTGTGGGCGCGGCTTGGTCGCCTCACCCCAGCGCGGGCTGGCTGAAGGCGATCATGGGGGAGGATAAGACAGTGATTCGGGGCGGCTTTGGCGTGTATTACAGCAACTTCGGGCCGGAACTGGCGTTAACGTATGACCGGGTAGGGGAGTATGGCGTGTCGGCCACACTCCAGAATGCCGCCGGCGTGCTCGACATCGCCGATGTCCCGCGCGTTGCCAGCATGAACACTATTCCCACGACTGACAACAGCGGCAACCCGATGATTGAGCAGGCACCCTCGTCCACCTTCCCGGCCACCTATCCTGTCGGCGCGGAGGCCATCGCCCGCGGCATTGACCAGTCGCTGCAAACCCCTTATTCCTACGCCGCGGACTTTTCCATCGAGCGGCAGTTACCGGGGAAGATGGTCCTGGACTTGGCCTATGTGGGCCATTTCGGCCACCGGCTTCTGGTCCTGGACGACATTGCCACGCCCACGGACATGGTGGACCCCAAGAGCGGAGTCAGCTACTTCAAGGCCGCCACCCGGTTCTCCGAACTAGCCCGGCAGGGCGTGGATCCCAGCGCCATCACCGCTTCGCTGGTCGGGCCGACGGCGGCGTTCTGGCAAGATTTGGTTGTCCCCCGGGGCAGCGACTACAGCCTCTGCGGGAGTGGCTCGACTGCCGACCCGCTGCAGGCCGCCTATGCCATGTTCCAATGCACGCTCTACAACGAGACCACCGGGCTCTACCGGATGGACCTAGACCGGTCAGCGTATGCGAGCCGGAGATATCCCACCTTTGCCACAGGCTACAACAGCTTCTATAACAGTCAGTACTCCTCCCTCTATGACTGGCGCTCGATCGCCTATTCCAACTACCACTCGTTCCAGCTCGGGCTGCACAGGCAGATGTCGCGTGGGGTTCTGTTCGGCTTCAACTACACGCTCTCCAAATCGCTGGACGTGGAATCGTTGGCGGAGCGCGGGCAGCGGAGCAATGCCGGCGTCATCATCAATCCCTGGTCGCCGTATCAGCTTTACGGCCCCAGTGATTTTGACGTGCGGCATCAGATGAACGGCTATTGGGTGGCGGAATTGCCCTTCGGCCATGCAAAGCCCATCGGCTCAGGGGTCGGCAGAGTCGCCAACGCCGTCATTGGCGGCTGGCAGCTTGCCGGGACCGGGCGCTGGACCACCGGCTACCCCACCAACGTCTTTATGGCCTACGTCTGGCCCACCAACTGGGAAGAGATGGGGCAGGCGAACCGCACCAACGTGCCCATTGAGACAGGGAATACCATCGCCAGCGTCCCCAACATGTACCACGACCCGGCGCAGGCGGCGTTGGGCTGGGATTATGCTTACCCCGGACAAAGCGGCGTGAGAAACGCCGTGCGGGGCGACGGCATGTTCAACATCGATATGAGCTTGGCCAAGTCGTTCTCGATCCGGGAACGCCACAAGCTGCAATTCCGCTGGAACGTTTACAACGTGACGAATAGTGTGCGCTTTGATGCCTTCTCGGCCCAGCCGGAGTGGGATGAAGCGAGCACCTTTGGAAATTACTCCCAGACCCTGACGCAGCCGCGCGTAATGGAGTTCAGCCTGGTCTATCAGTTCTGATCGCGGACTGGCTTGTGCTGCGGCCCGGCTCTCGCTCATGCCGCCGCTTATGCCAGCTTTTGCCTACCAATCCGGACAGCTTTGCTGCGAGGGGGTTGCTGTTCCCCCCCTCGCGGCGCGTTTTGGAACGCCTACCTACATTTATAGCCGCGCCGCGATCCGGGAGAGTTTCGAGCGCCTCAAACGGCGCTTGGCGGACGTTCATCCCCTCGTCTGCTATTCCGTCAAGGCCAACTCGCACTTGCGCATCCTGAGCCTGATGCGCGAGGTGGGAGCCGCGTTTGACATCGTTTCGGGCGGTGAGCTGGCGCGCGTGCTACGTGCCGGGGCACGGGGAGAGAGCGTGGTCTATTCCGGCGTGGGCAAGACACGGACCGAGATCGAGGCTGCTCTGGCCGCTGGCATCCTGATGTTCAACGTCGAATCGGAAGGCGAGTTGGAGCTCCTGGAAGCGCGCGCCCGGGCACTGGGCAAAAAGGCGGGGATGGCGATTCGCATCAATCCCCACGTGCGAGCCTCCACGCATCCCTACGTCGCCACCGGGCAGACGATTCACAAGTTCGGAGTCACCAAGCGGGATGCCCTCGCGCTTTATCGGCGCGCCGCGGCGTCGCCCGACTTGCGTGTCCGTGGCGTAGCGTGTCATATCGGCTCGCAAATTCTGGAAGTCGAGCCGTTTCTGAAGGCGCTCGATGAACTCATCTTTGTCGGTGAGGCGCTCCGCTCCCAGGACATTCCGGTCGAATTTCTGGATTTGGGCGGGGGCTTCGGTATCCGCTACAAAGACGAAATCCCGCTGGATGTCGGAAAGCTGACGCGGGGGCTGGCGAGCCGGTTGAAGGCGCTCCCGTACCGGATGATTCTGGAGCCTGGGCGAGCGCTGGTGGCGGAGGCGGGGTTGTTGCTGACACGGGTGCTCTACGTGAAGCGCAACCGGCGCAAGAATTTTGTTGTGGTGGACGCCGGGATGAACGATTTGCTGCGTCCGGCGTTGTACGGCTCTTACCATCAGATCGTCCCGGCCGAGAGGCACGGCAGGATCAAGCTGCGCGCCGATGTGGTGGGGCCGTTGTGCGAAACCGGAGATTTTCTGGCGCGTGACCGCGAAATTTCCTGCCCTCGGCCCGGGGAACTGCTGGCCGTCATGACCGCCGGCGCCTACGGATACGTGCAAAGCTCCAACTACAACTCTCGCCCGCGTCCCGCGGAGATTCTGGTCTCCGGCGCGCGGGCGACGCTCATCCGTCCGCGCGAGAGCATCGAGGCGCTGATGGCTGGCGAGGTGGGCTAGCGCCCTGGGACGGGAACGCGATGAATTTGATCATGAAAAGAGCAGAAGTATGCATGCCTTAGTTTTTCACAACCATCAGATTCTCCCTTTGAAGGAAGTACGGCTCTCGCCAGGCCAGGCAGGTCTTTTCAACGGATGGGGCGTGTTCACCACTATGCGCGTCTATCGAGGTCGTCCTTTCGCGTTTGATCGGCATTGGAAGCGCCTCTCGACCGATGCCAAACGGATCAACCTGCCCCTAGAGCTTGCTTCGGAATTCGTGTATCGGCATCTGCTCGAATTGATCCGGGTGAATCAGGTTCAGGAAGGTTGTGCGCGAATCTATTTTATCTTCAACAAGGTGGGATTGTGGTGCAGCGATGAACCTTTTCCCGACATCGATCTCCTGATCTACACCACCGACTTGCCGGAACGCGTAGGTCCGGTGCGACTTGCCGTCGGGCCCCACCTTCGTCACGCCGAAAGCCCGTTGGAGGGAACCAAAGTGACCTCCTGGTTAGCGAACGTTTGGAGCCTGGACCAGGCCCACCGCAGAGGGTTCGACGAGGTTATTCTGCTGAACGACTCAGGCCAAGTCGCGGAGTGTACCGCCGCCAACGTCTTTTGCGCTCGAGGAGAAGTCGTGCGAACGCCACCGCTTTCCGCCGGTTGCCTCCCCGGCGTGACACGCCAAGTGCTCCTGGAGACGGGGCGAGCCGCTGGGATCGAGATCCAGGAGGCTCCCTTGACGATCCAGGATTTCTATGAGGCCGAAGAGGCTTTTATCACCTCGACGACCCGCGAAGTTCAGGCGGTAAGCGAGATCGAAAATCACCGGTTTCCCGCCGCGCCAGGACCTGTCACTCAGTGCCTGGCGCGTGGCTTTGCCGATTACGTGGCACAGTCTCTGGAATTCAAGAAACCTTGAAGGAGTGAGCATGGAAAAACCAATTCGAGTGATTCAATACGGAGTGGGATGGATTGGAGCCGCGATCGTGCGTCTCATGTTGGAAAAACCTGGTTTGCAAGTGGTCGGCGCTGTGGATGCGGACCCGGAGAAGGTCGGGAAGGATTTAGGGCGAGTCGCTGGAGCAAATCGCGACCTGGGCGTCCCTATTGGGCGCGACTTGGCGTCGTGCGCACCTTCAGGTGCTGATGTGGTGGTTCACTCAACAACCTCTTCGCTGAAGCAAGTGTCCAGTGAACTCATGGAGTGCGCCCGCCTGGGGGCCCACGTAGTTTCCACCTGTGAGGAGCTGTCCTATCCCTTTCGCAAACAGCCTGAACTCAGCGCCCAGCTCGACCAATTCGCGCGCGAGCACAAGGTGGCCCTGCTGGGTGTGGGCGTGAACCCCGGTTTCGCCATGGACAAGCTGGCGCTGACCCTCGCCAGCGCTTGCCATCGCGTTGACAGAGTTAAGGTCCATCGGGTAGTGGATGCGTCGCGGCGGCGGCTACCTTTGCAGAAAAAAGTCGGGGCAGGGATGACGGTCGAGGAGTTCAACGCCAAGGTCGCTACCGGCGTCATTAAGCACCACGGATTGCCGGAATCGCTGGCGATGATTGCCGACGCGCTGAGCGCGCCCGTCGAGCGTATTGAAGAGACCATCGAGCCCGTCGTTGCCACGCAGTCCGCCCGCTTCGAGTCGATGGAAATTCCTGCGGGGCGCGTGTTGGGCGTACACCAGGTGGCCCGAGGCTTGCGCGACGGTGAAGAATCCATTTGTCTGGAACTTCACATGTTCATGGGTGCACCGGAACCGACAGACTCGATCAAAATCAGCGGCGTACCCGATTTGAGTATGCAAATACCCGGAGGCATCCATGGCGATTTGGCTACCGCCGCAGTGGCTGTCAACTGCATTCCGGCAGCGCTCGAAGCGAAACCTGGCTTGCGCACAGCCAAGGATATTCCCATGTGCTTCTTCCCGGGACGTGGCCGATCTTAGAAAGTCCACGGCGCGCGTTCCGGCAAGCAGGTGGATGGCCCTTCTTTTCACCTTGCTGCTTGCGACAAACGCGTCTGCGTCAGGCGTAGTGGTGGTTCCCGTCGCCAACATGTTCTCGCAAGCCTCAGCGGAAACTGACGTGGTCTCGCAAGCGATTTACGGCATCAGCGTGACCGCGGTCGAAGCGAGCGGCGACTGGGTCAAGGTTGAGACCCCGGACAAATACCAGGGCTGGATGCGCTCGACCGATTTGCTTCTCCTCCCCGCCGGGAGCAAGGCTTATGCTTCCGAGGGCCGCGTGGTGCAGATTCAAAGCCTGATGGCCAATCTCTACCGCGAGCCGGACGTCACCCGCCACGCACCTGTCTTGACGCTGCCTTTTGAAACGCGACTTGAAGTGGCAAGCGAGCCCGCTGAAGAGGGAGGCCGGTGGATTGAAGTCCGTCTCCCCGATCAGAGGACGGCGTGGATTCATCGCGGCGACGTTGTCTTCGAGGCGCCGCCCCTGAATATCAAGCAGACTATCGAGTTTGCCAAGCGCTTCATCGGCCTGACCTATCTTTGGGGTGGGACATCAACCTTCGGCTTTGATTGTTCCGGCCTCACCCAGATGCTCATGCGGCGCCGAGGCATTTTGATGCCGCGCGATGCGGACCAGCAGGCGGCATGGCCGGGACTGGCGGAAGTGAAGCGCGGCAAGCCCAGGGCGGGCGACTTGCTCTACTTTGGCCCTTCCACGGAAAAGATCACTCACACCGGCATGTTCATCGGCCACGGGCGGTTCATTCACGACACCACTTACGGCCATCCCGGCGTACAGATTAGTCGCTTGAAAGACAAACACTGGAAGCAGCTTCTGGTTGCAGTACGGAGGTTGAAATGAATCGGCGTGAATGGATAAAGCAGTTGACCATGGCTGGGACCGCCGCCTCGCTCGCCGGCAGCAGCGACGCGGCTTTTGGGTTGGGAGCGCAGCCGTCCGGATCGTCCAGCCTCACGAAGCTCGAAACGGAAATTGTCCGTTTGAAGCTGCGCCACACCTGGACCACCGTGATGTCATCGAGTGAGTATCGCGACGTGCTCTACGTTCGCTACACGCGCGACGGCGTCACCGGCCACGGCGAGGGCGCGCCCATCGTCCGCTATAAGGAAGACGCCAAATCCGCTCAAGCGGCCGTGCAGTCGGCGGTGGAGCTCATCTCTCGAGGTGACCCGTGGCAGTTCGAGAAGCTGATGGCAGAAGTTTTTGAGCGTATCGAAGGCCAATACGCCGCCAAGGCGGCTGTGGATATCGCGCTGATGGATTGGGTCGGTCAAAAACTGGGGGTTCCCCTGTATCGCTACTTTGGACTTGACCCCGCGGACGCCCCCGTCACCACATTCTCAATCGGCATCGACACCCCCGCAATCACGCGGCAGAAAGTGCGCGAAGCCGCCCCGTATCCCGTCCTCAAGATCAAGGTAGGGCTGGACACCGACGAGGCGACAATCGCCGCGGTTCGAAGCGTGACCGAAAAGCCGCTGCGTGTGGACGCCAACGAAGGTTGGAGAGACAAGGAGGAAGCGGTTCGCAAGATTAACTGGCTTGCCACGCAGGGCGTGGAATTCGTGGAGCAGCCGATGCCCGCCTCGATGCTGGAGGAAACGCGCTGGGTGCATGAGCGCGTTCATCTGCCGCTGATCGCCGACGAGGCTTGCGAGCACGCAAGCGACATTCCCCGGCTGGTGGGCGCCTACGATGGCGTGAACATCAAGCTCGACAAGTGCGGTGGCATCATGCAAGCCTATCGCATGATCCAGATTGCGCGCTCGCTCGGCCTGAAGACCATGCTGGGCTGCATGATTTCATCGTCGGTCAGCGTCACGGCGGCCGCGCACCTCTCCCCGCTGGTAGACTATGCCGACCTGGACGGGAACCTGCTGATTGCCAACGACCCATTCTCCGGTGTCAAGGTCGAAGGCGGAAAGCTGACGCTTCCCGACCGTCCTGGCCTGGGGCTGAAGCCCGCCTCCGCATCCGGATGACCCCCTTTGCGGCCCCTGCCAGATTCCACCTTGCTCAACCACGAGCGACCCTTTGGGCGGGTTGGGTTGGTTGAATCCGGATGACAGGCGGCACGAATAAAACGTCCGCTCGCCGACGCACCTTTCCTTTATTTGTTTGATGTTCGAACTCCGGGGGCATCCGGGAGGAAATGCGCCAGAACAGCTTGGGCCAGCCGACCCAACACCAACAGGGCTGCGTTGTCGGCGGTCCATTGCCGGTCGGGAGAGTCGAAGGCGAAGCCTGCCAGCACGATGGGTCCGGCAGGGGTCTGGGCAATGCCGACATCGTTGCGCACGTCATCGAGAGCGCCCGTCTTGTGCGCCCAGGTAACGCCTGGAATGGCGCTCGTGTAACGGGGAAAGGCATCGTTATCCTGCTGCTGGCCCAGAATTCGCACCATGTGGTCGCAGTCGGCCGGAGTGAGAATCCGGTGCTGCTGGATCAGAGAGAGCAGCCGGACCATATCATCGGCCGTGGTCTTGCCAAGTCCAAATTTCTTCTCTTCGGCGGTCTCAGGCTGGGCGCTATGGAAAACATAACGGAACAAAACCGTATCTTTCAGTCCCAACTGTTTCATGCGGGCATTGACCGGGGCAATGCCGGTTTGGCGAATCACCATATTGGTGGCTGTATTGTCGCTCAAGTCGATCATTAAGGTGATTGCATCCCCGAGCGTCAACCTAGTTTGCGGACTCAGAAACTGCAGGATCCCTGAACCCTCTACGCGGTCCCAATCCGTCATGGTCACCGGTTGCGACCAGCGCAGCTTGCCCTGTTTCATCTGATAAAAGGCCTCGACCATCACCGGCAGTTTGATAATCGAGGCGGTGCGGACGGGCCGATCAGGGGAGAGACCGAAGCGCTCGCCGCTCTTCAAGTTCACCCCCGCCAGCGTGATCTGGCCGCCGAGACCGGAGGCTATATCGGACAACTGCTGCTCGAATGGTGTCTTATCGGCGCGCGGCGCAGCCTGGGCTCTGCCTTGCCCTGTGTCAGAACACAAGAGCACAAACGGGATGCAAAGGATTGCGGCGCGGAACCAGTAGCGGGAAATCACGCGCAAAGGAAAGATACTCATGTGGGAGGTCCGACTGTGTGCTGCCCCATGGCGCAGCGCGACTCGCGTGGTCCACAAGACCCTCGGCGAGGGCGCCCTCGATCCAACCGGTGCGCAGGGTTGGAAAAATTCGAAGGTCGTCGACTCACCCGCAGTCGAGACAGCTCATGCTACCGTCAATGATTGGCCCTCGAATGCTCGTGCATTTGCGGCAAAATCTTTAACTGCTCGGTCAAAGGGGGTTCCCCTTCACCTAGCTCCTTGGTGAACGGTTGAATCGAGCCAAGCCTCAAGGCTCCCCAGAATTGCCAATCGAAGGGCCCAATCAGCTGCCTGTCTGATGCATCATAACCCTACATCCAATCTAAGTTCCACAAAAAGCTTCCCGAGATGAGCGGAGAGCGAGAGACCTGCTGGTCATAGTTACGAAAGAGCGAGATCGGCTTTGGGAATGACAGTTTTGCGTGAAAGATGAGTGCAGCCAACGATGGGAAAAACTCGGGTGTCCCTACCAAGAACTGCGTCGCAGAGTGAAAGCGATCGGATCGGACCTCAAGTCTCTTCTGTCTGGGTATTCTTGGATTGATCCTTTTGGCTCCCTCTGCTTTGCCAATCGTAGGCGCGCTGCATTTTGCCGGTGGTGATGTGTTGGCTCCTCACAGCGCAGGGACCATTACGTGGGAAATACGACACTTTCTTTTGACCCAGCGAGAAGCTTTCGTGCTGCTCCGCGCTGTAGCGGCGATGGAGTCCGCCCACTTGCGGGATCCGCACTACTTCGCCAGGTTCTCGGGGATGGGCCGCTCTCGGCTCAGGGGCATCTTAGTCCAACCCCAAATAGGTCGCGATTTCTCGTAATTCTTGAAATACGACTTCTGAACAAGGCGCAGAGACGATTCGTCGAATACAACGAGGTGGTCGAGGAAATCGCGGCGGATCGATCCGATAAGGCCCTCGGCATAAGCGTTTTGCCATGGCGGTCTCGGTGCCCTCAAGACCTGACACATGCCTACCCCCTCGCCCTTTCACGAAAGGAACCTCCATATACCTAATCCCGGTCGCGCAGCAGGAAGCGGGGCGCACTACCTCACGGCAAGGCCTCGGCCACTGGCGAATGAGGCCGCGAGTCTCTTTTGCCAACGGCGGTCCACCGGGCTGTCCGCGACGGCTCTTCCACGTCCAATACAGCCGGAATCCCTTTTCAGGCCAACTGATCACCATCTCCGGCTTCGCAATGAGCAACACCGAGCCCAATTCGGCCAGAAGCGGGAAAGCCAAACCCCAAACAGCCGGCCCGCGGAGTTGAGGCGAAGCCGGCTGCGCTGAGACCTTTTCAGGACCGTGAGTTGGTGACGCAGGGAAAGAATCTCGATCTGCAGCGCTGCCCGAGTTCGGATCCAGAATCGGAGGTTGGAAAATACGGAAAGAAGCAGCGAGGCAAACCTAGGGCGGGAAGGTTAACAAGGGCGCTTGACAAGATCAATGATTTCAGTTTAGACGAGATTCTTGGCAGGCACGACTCGTCGTCGGCCTCAATTAGAACCTGATTTGGAGCCCTCCGAAGAACTCCCGATTCGCTCCCGGCTGATACGAATTCCCATCCGGGTCGGGTTCGGTGAAAGCGATGTATCTTTTGCCCGTCGCGTTCCTGCAGACGAAGAAGAAGGTTCCGTAGGCGCTGTGGTGTTTCCACGTTTTGCTGAAACGCGCATTGAGCAGGCCATAGGTGGGAATCCAGGTGCGGTTGGTCGGATCGATGAAGGCGCGGGAATATGCCTCCGCGCTGGCGCCCAGGAACCAACTCGGGGCGAATTCATAAGAGGTATCCACGAACGCCTGGTGCCGCGGCGAGTTGGGCAGATCGTTTCCCGTGAGATTGCCGGGATAGGTCAGGCTGGAGTAGCGAGTGTAGATAAAATGAGAATAAGTGTATGCGCCGGTGACCGTGAGCTGACGCAGGGGCAGCCACCGGACCTCGCTCTCCACGCCATACCGGCGGCTTTCGCCCGCGTTGGCGTAAAAGGTTTCGAGCGGCCGGTCGGGAATTCGATAACGCTCGAAATCGTTCTTGGTGTCCAGGCGAAAGACTTCCGTCTCCCAGAAAACTTTGCTGCGAAGATGGCCGCGAATTCCCATCTCTTCGCCCATGGACGTTGCCGGAACCAGCGACTGGTTGAAGCCCCCCAACGCCGCCGGGTTGGCGTAGAGTTCCTCCGTCGCGGGCGGAAGGAAACCTTGTCCCCAGGAGGCGAACAGGGCGATGTCTTTGGTGGCGCTCCAGGTGGCGCCCAACCGGCCCGTCGCCTTGGTGAAGTTGCGGCTTCCCGACAGGTCCAGGCCGTTCGCTTGCAGGTGATCGATCAATGAGTTCCCGAGGTGGTCCCACCGGACGCTTCCCAGGACTGTCCATCGCGTTCCCACGGTCAGCCGGTCCGTCCAATAGGCGCCCACTCTCTTCTGAGTGATGGACTGGTTGGCCAGCAACTGGGGCGTTTCGATCGCGTCCCCGATGTTCGGGTGGCGAAAGTCGTCAACCCACTGGCCGTCGAGATCGAGGCCCGTGCTGAACCGGTTCTTGATTCGGTCGTGGCCCCAATCCACTTCATACTGCAGCGACCCTCCGGGCGCGGTGAGGTAGCGGTGTTCGACCGAGGAAGGCACCGGCTCCTTGTACGCCGTATGGCGGGTGTAATAGGTGAATGAGAAGTGCTGGTTATCCGATATCACCCATTCTCCGTTGAGTCCTCCCGTCACGCGAGCGGTTTTCTGGTACTCGTTGTAGGTGAGCGAATCCGGGTTGGCCATTTTCCACCAGGCCGGACTCGGATAACCCCAACTCAAGTTCAAGCCCTCGGCGTTCTGGTTGAAGAAGCCTGTGCCCATAATGAATGGACTGAGGCGAAGGCTGGGCCGGGGATTGAAGCTGAAGCGCCCATAAACGTTGTTGGCCCAAAACGCGGTGTGCTGCCGATAGCCGTCCCCGGCGGCACGCGATCCGGAAACGAGGTAGGTCATCCCGGATAACCTGCCGGAAACTTCTCCCCGCGTCTTGTAGAAACCGTTCGAGCCGCCTTCCGTCCAAACGCCGCCGTGAAAGGGGCCAGCCTCGGCGGCGCGCGTGTGGATATCAATGACGCCGGCGGCCGAGCCTCCGCCGTAGAGGAAGGCAACCGGTCCGCGCACGACGTTCACTTGCTCGACGCCCGCCCAGTCAACGTCATAGACGTCGGGGCAGAAGCCGCTCGGGTCGTTGAGCGGAACACCATCGTAAAGCACCTGAGTGCCGCGAATGCCGCGCTCGCTGAGGATTCCCTGCCCGCGGATGGAGAGGTGGACGCGCTCTCCGTTCGCCTGGTTGTCCACCTTCACGCCCGGCACAGCCTTCAAGGGTTCATCAATGGCGATGGAGCGTGGCATCTCGTCCAGCAGGTCCCGGCCGATGACGGTCGTGGCCGCCGGGTTCGTAGCCAGCGAAATGTCCAGCCGCGGCGCCACCACCTTCACCGACTCCCTGACAATCGTGCGCGGAGTCAGGACCACTTCCACAGAGGGGGTTGGCACTTCGACCTTGTATCGGAGGGTCTCGGGATAATAGCCCGGCAATTCAAACAGAAGACGGACTGCCCCCGTTGACCCCTCAACCTGGACGGTGAATTCACCCTGCGCGTTCGAAAATGTCTTGAGGTTGCCTTCTAAGTTCGTGATCGTAACGTCACTTAGCGGCCGATCATTGGCGTCATGCACCTTGCCGCTGATCCTCGAGCCAGCAGAGAGCGCTGCGGCCGAAACCACGGCAACCAGAATTACTGCGAAATAAGCACGTCTCCACATTTTGATTCCTCCTCGACACATTGCGTCGGGGCTTACGGTTGCGATTGGCACTGCGGAGTATGGCGACCTCAACGCCACAGCTTAACTCCTCGGCGGACCGCCAGTGCATCCTGGTGCCAGCAGAGGCACTGGTTGAGACGTCGTCCAATCTAAATGAATTGGACCTGCGGGAATCCTTAAACAACGGCTTGGGATTTCCTAAGCATCCACAAAGACGTCGATGCTGTCGAAAGAGGCGAGCGAGGATCGCCAAGCAGAGCCAAAGTAGTCGAAGCATGGCCACCAGTTATACCACAAGGCTGGAAACCCCACAGCGGCCTCGTTACTTCAGGCTCGGCTCGTAAATTGAGTGGTCGGCGGGCGGAGCAGTCAAAGAGTCACTGGCCCTTAAGGCCTGCCAATGCCTCGTCGTATGAAACGATACGGCCACCGTGCTGCTGGCGGTAAGCGTCGGCCTGTTCGCGGGTTGAAAACGCGACGAGAGTGGGCAAACACCGGTCATAGACGCGCCGGCTGACGCCTTCCGCGGCGCGCTCGACAGGAGGTTTGAGGCGGGTACAATACTGGACGTCGCCGCCTTCGTCATAATAGGCGCTGGCGGCGGGAATCGGCCGGCCGGAGTTGAAGTCGGTCGCCCAAGCCTTTTGCACTGCGTCCGGGTGGTGAAGCATGTAGTGCATGGCGCAGGCGGGACAGCAAGCGTGGACGGCGCCCGAGGACGTGTCCACCCGAAAGGCGGTCTGTTTGGAAATGACGCGGTCACAGACCTGGCAGAGCTCCGGCCTTCGCGGCGCCTCCCAGCGATAGACGAGCAGTGCACCGCCGACAAGGGCAGCCAAGGCAATCAGTGTGATCAATACAGGCTTAACTTTCATTAGACGCCTCGCCCCGCTGATACTTAGAATTCTACCACCGCCGGGTTCCGCCGGCGGGTGATTTCCACACTGTCACCACCGCTCCTCAATTCCCGTCACGGGAGCGCACCAGTTCACGACTCACGCGGGTTCCTCCCCGTCCTGCTCCTGCGAGCGGCGCAACGTTCCGCGGCGGAGCTGGCCTTCCTTCAGGATCGTGAAGAGCAGCGGGACGAGGATGAGCACGGCGATGGTCGAAGTGACCATGCCGCCGACGATGGGCGTGGCGATGGGCTTCATCACATCGGACCCCGTGCCGGTCTCCCAGAGGATGGGCACGAGGCTCGCGAGCACGGCGCACACGGTCATCAGTTTCGGTCGCAGGCGCAGCACCGCGCCGTCAATCGTCGCCTGATAAACGTCGCTCGGATGCAGCGGGGCGCCGCGCGCCAGCCGCTCGTCTAGCGCCTCGTGGAGATAGACCACCATCACCACGCCTGTTTCGACCGCGATGCCGAACAAAGCGATGTAGCCCACCCACACGGCCACGCTGAAGTTGTAGTCGAGCACCCACTGCAGGATCAATCCTCCCGTCAGCGCGAAAATCGTGGGGAAAATCAGGATGGCGGCTTCGGCGGCGGAGCGGAAGAGCATATAAAGCAACAGGAAGATCACAAAGAAGACGATGGGCATGATGAGTTCCAGGCGCTTCTTGGCGCGCAACTCGAACTCGTATTCGCCGGACCATTGATAAGAATATCCCGCCGGCAGCTTTAGCTCATGTTGCAGGGCCGCATCGGCTTGCTGGACGAAGCCGCCGTAGTTGCTGGTATTGAGGTCCACGAAGACGTAGCCGGTCAGGGCGGCGTCTTCGTCGCGAATCATCGCGGGACCGCGCGAGAACGAAATTGTGGCGACTTCGTTGATGGGCACTTGGGCGCCTGTGGGGGTAGCGAGAAGGACACGGCCCAGCGCGTCCAAGTCATCGCGGAAGTCGTGGTTGTAGCGCACGTTGATGGGATAGCGCTCGCGGCCCTCGACGTTCTCGCCGATGTCCTGTCCGCCGATGCCGGAGGCCACGGCGCGCTGCACGTCGGCGACGGTGAGGCCGTAACGCGCCGCCACCGGCCGGTTGACCTGAACGTTGACGTAAAAGCCCTGGGAGACGCGCTCGGCGAAAATTGAGCGCACGCCGGGAAGCCCGGAAAGAATCTTCTCCACCTGCTCGCCCAGATGCTGGATCCCCTGCAAATTCGGACCCTGGATTTTCAGGCCGACAGGGGTTTTGATGCCGGTCAGCTCCATGTCCAGCCGATTCTGGATGGGCATCGTCCAGGTGTTGGTGATGCCGGGGAACTGGAGCTTCTGGTCCATTTCCCCGACCAGCTTGGCGTAAGTCATCCCGGGCCGCCACTCGGAGCGCGGTTTCAGCATGATGGTGGTGTCGTACATCGAAAGCGGGGCGTTGTCCGTGGCACTGTCGCTGCGGCCGACGGTGCCGAAGACCGACTCGACCTCCGGAAACGATTTCATGATCCGATCCTGCTCTTGCAGCAGCGACGAAGCCTGGGTGATCGAGATGCCCGGGTACGAGGTAGGCATATACAACGCCGAGCCTTCATAAAAGGGTGGCATGAACTGGCTCCCGATCTGAGTGACCAACGGTACGGTGAGGCCCAGAAAGACCAGGCCCAGCAGGACCGTCACGGCGCGGTGGTGAAGGCAGACACGCAGCACAGGCAGGTACAGGAATTGTGTGAAGCGCGACACGGGATTGGCCGACTCGGGCTTCAGTCGCCCTCGGATGAAGATCAGAATCAGCACTGGTACCAGGCTGATGGCCAACAGCGACGAAAAGCCGACGGCCAGCGTCTTGGTCCAAGCCAGCGGCCGGAACATCCGTCCTTCCTGGGCTTCCAGCAGGAAAACGGGCAGAAAGGAAACAACGATGATGATCAGCGAGAAGAAGATCGCCGGCCCAACCTGCTTGGCGGCATTCAGGAGAATCTTGCTGCGCTCGCGCGAACTGAGACGTGCCGGAACAGGGGCTCTCGATGTAGTGTCGGTCACGACGGTTGGTGGATCATCCGCCGGCGCGGCAAGTGCCGCTTGCCGTTCGGACAAATGCCGATAGGCATTCTCAACCATCACAATCCCGGCGTCTACGAGGACCCCGATGGCCAAGGCGATTCCACCCAGGGACATCACATTAGCGGTTACATGAAAGTAGTACATCGGAATAAACGCAGCGATGACGGCAATGGGCAAGGTCAAAATGGGGATCAACGCGGAGCGGAAGTGAAACAGAAAGACGATGATGACCAGGCTGACGATGATGGCTTCCTCCAGCAGGTCACGCTGCAGGGTATTGATGGACCGGTGAATCAGCCCGGAGCGGTCGTAACCCGCAATGATCTTGACCCCGGGCGGCAGCGAGCGCTGGACGATGGCCATTTTCGCCTTGATGCCGTTGATCACATTCAGGGCGTTCTGGCCGTAGCGCATGACGACGATTCCGCCTACGGTTTCTCCCTCGCCATTCCAGTCAGCGACGCCCCGGCGGATTTCGGGCCCGAACGAGACATTCCCCAAGTCGCTCACCAGCACCGGAACGCCGTTGTGCGTGCCGACAGGGATGTTCGCGAGGTCGGCGAGCGAGGTGAAGTAGCCGAGGCCGCGGATCATGTATTCGGCGCCTCCAAGTTCCAGTAACCGTCCGCCCACTTCGTTCGTACTCTCGCGCACGTGCTTGACGACCATCGAGAGGGGGATGTTGTAGGCCTGGAGCTTGTTGGGGTCGAGCTGGACTTGATACTGCTTCACGAAGCCGCCGATGGTGGCGACTTCGGCGACGCCGGGGACCGTTTCGAGCTGATAGCGGATGTACCAATCCTGAAGGCTGCGCAAGTCCGCCAGGCTGTGCTTGTGGCTGTGGTCGAGCAGCACGTATTCGTAAACCCAGCCGGCGCCGGTCGCGTCCGGACCGAGTACGGGATTGACGCCAGAAGGAAGTTTTCCCTGAAGTTGCTGAAGGTATTCGAGCACGCGCGAGCGCGCCCAATAAAGGTCCGTGCCGTCCTGAAAGATGACGTACACGTACGAATCGCCGAACATGGTTTGCGCTCGGACGTCCTTCACCTGGGGTGCGGCCAGCATGGTGGTCACAATGGGGTAAGTCACTTGATCTTCGATAAGGTCGGGAGGCTCACCGGGCCATTTCGTGTGAATGATCACCTGCACGTCGGAAATGTCCGGCAGGGCGTCGAGCGGAATGTTGCGCATCGACCAGATGCCGGCCAATACTAGGAGGAACACTCCCGTGAACACCAGAAAGCGGTTGCGCGCGCACGCATCAATAAAGCGGCCTATCACGTTACATCCCTCCTTCCGCGTTCACGGTGAATTGCTTTCGGGCCAGCGTTTGACCGCCTTTCAGGGCCACGAGGGTCACCTGCCACGTGCCGCCGCTCGGGAGTTCGCCAGTGCCTTCGTAATTTCCGCCGCCTTGATCGCCCAATTTGACGGCCACGCGCTGCGCAGACATGCCCATGGCAGGCATCGCGGGCATGAAGAAAGTGACCGTGACCTGGGCGCCCGCGACCGGAGCGCTGTTCTCCGTCAGCTTAACGCGAAACGTGTTCTTGCCTTTTGAGGGTGGTGAAGGCGCGGTCGAAAATTCCGCTTTTGTCTGAGGCGCATTGCCCTGGTTCGCTCCCGCGGCGCTGGGCGGCGGTGGTGCGAACGCACCCAGTGCCGCCTGGAGCTGGCTTTCCGAATCCACCAGGAAATTGGCTGAAGTCACGACGCGCTCACCGGGTTTCAGTCCCTTGAGTACAGCGTATTCATCGCCCGCGCGCGGCCCCAACGTTACGTCACGCGGCTCCAGATACCCCTGCCCGTGATCCACAAAAGCGATATTCCTTGTGCCGGTGTGGAACACGCCCGTAGCCGGGATCGCCAGCTGGCGGCCGAGCGGAATCTTCATGTCCACATTGACGAACATGCCCGGTGTGAGCTTCAAGCCGGGATTCGAGAACACCAGACGAACCTTCACGGTGCGCGTGGCCATGTCCACTTCGGGATAGATGAAGTCCACGCGCCCGTAAAACGTGCGCCCGGGATAAGCGTCGGAAGTGACGGTCGCGGTATCGCCCACTTTGATCTGTCCCATGTCGGACTGGAAAATCTCCGCGAACACCCAAACGGTGGAAAGGTCGGCGACGGTGTAGAGCCGCGTGGCGGGTTGCACGTAAAGATTGGGCAGGGCGTTGCGCTCGGTGACGTAGCCGGAAACGGGAGAATCAATTTCCAGTTCGTGGCGGACCTGGCCGGTCGCTTCCAGGTGCTGAATCTCGCGCTGCGGGATGTTCCATTGCCGCAGGCGTTCCTCGGCGGCGGTCAGCAGGGAATCCGCTCCCTGCGCAACGCCCGGCACGGTGCTTTGCGAAAGCAGATTGCGGTTCTGCTTCGCCAGCAGATATTCCTGCTCCGTCGTCACCAGATCCGGACTGTAAATGGTGAACAGCGGCTGGCCCTTGCGTACGAATTGATAGGTGGTGTCCACGAAGACTTTTTGAATCCAGCCGGAGAAGCGCGTTTGCACATAAGCTTGCAGCCGCTCGTCTACCGCCACGTTGCCAACCGCGCGCACTTCGTTGGAAAGCGGCTTGATTTCAACCGGCGCGCTGGTGATGCCGATGCTTTGCAGCCGCTGAGGGCTCAATTGCACGGGCACCAGTTGAGTTTCCTTGGGGGCGCTGGGGGCTTGCTCGGCAGGCTGGACGCCGGCCGCGGTCGTTGAGGCCCCGGGAGGCGGAGCCACCCCGGCGGGCGGCGTCACGCTGCGCCGCACAACATATCGCCAGCCGACGTAGGCGAGTCCCGCGGCGAGCACCAGGCTCGTTATTAAAGTAATGATGAAGGCATTACGATAATTTTTCATATGATTACTCCCACAATTTCATATCAGCGTTCTCTCGGCCGCAGGCTTCTTCCCGCTGCATCCCCAAGCCTCGCCCGCGCTCACGGGATGGACACTCCGGTCAAGGCTTGCAGGCTCGCCAGTGCGCTCTCGTGGTCAGCCAGCGTCCGCCAGTATTCCTTGTCCAGGTTGAGCACGTCGAGGAACGAGTCGAGCAACGATTGAAAATCCTCGTGCCCCACTTGATAGGCCGCCAAGCCTGCCTGGAAGGAGGCCGTCGCCTGCGGGATCAGGCCCTCGCGGTAAATCTTCAAAACCTTCCCGCTGGTGTCGGCGGCAAGATACTGGTCCTTGACCGCGAAGTAAGTCTGCTGCACCTGCGCTTCGTACTCGTGCCGCGACTGGTTCAATTCTTCCGCCGCTTGCGCCAGTTCCGGATTCTGCCGCCTGGAATGGTAAATGGGGATCTTGACGCCGAAGCTCAGCGAGTAGCGGTCAGGAAAAGGCGCGGCGGTGTGCTGCCACATGTACTGCACGTTGAAATCGGGAAGAAAATCCTTTTTTGCCAGTTCCACGCCCAGGCTTTTGCTGCGGACCATCTGCTGGCGGGTGCTGACTTCGGAATTGCCGGTGCGGACCAGCGACAGTAATTCGTCCGGAGTGTACGTCAGAGTGGTTTCAATCATCGTCTCGGCGACGATGTCCGCGGATTCGGGCGGACGGTTCAGCAGTGTCTTGAGCTGGGCTTCGAGCGTTCCCTGCTGCTGGCGGGTTTCGGCCGTGTCGCGCAGGAGCTTGGTGCGCTCGAGTTGCGCCTTCAGGACGTCCTGCTGGCTGCCCTGTCCCACGCGGTAGCGAGCGTCGGCGATCTTTTCCATCTGGTCAATCAACGACTGGTCCCGGTCAAGAATCTCCAGGGTCTTCTGTACATAGGAAAGCCGGTAATAACTGGTCTTGACCTGCTCCGCGATGGAGCGGCGCACCGACTCCAATCGGTCGCCAAGTGAGTCGGCGTGGCGGCGCGCCACTTCCCCGCGCAGCCGCAATTTGCCGGGATAGGGCAGCGACTGCGAGACGCCGAAACCGACAAACGTCATTTGAACCGTGTTGTAGTCCCAGAAGGGAATCGGCGTGCCGGCGGAAACGTCCTGCACCATGACCTGCGGGTCGGGCAGGGTGGAGACCTGCGAAGGCACCTGCGCCGCCGCCTGCCAGGCGCGCCGCGCGGCGAGGACCTGGGGATTGTTGGCTTGCGCTTCCTTCACAAGCTTCGCGAGCGCTGTGGGCGCAGCGGGCTGGTGCTCTGTCCGCGGGCTGGGTGTGTTCATCCAAAGGTTGGCAGTGGCTTCCTGCCCTGCTGCCGGAAATGCGGCGAGTGCCAAAGCGAAAGCGAGCGCGGCGACCTGGGCGCCGGCTTTGGAGGCTGAACTCCGCCGAGCCAAGACAAATTCTTTGCGGTTCGGTTCTCTCATCACTGGTTACCTCCGTTCAAGCTCAGGCCGCTGAGGCCGCGCCCGTAAACGTCGTTCCAGAGCCGGTCAAAAAGCCGGCGCGACATCGGCTCTTTGAGTTCGAACTCGAAAATCTCGCGGTAGCCGCCCACGCTGAAATGAAAAGAGTCGGGTCGCGCGATGGTTTCGATGTCGGCCCAGCGCCAGCTTCGCGCGCCGGCACCGGAAGGGGTGACGTAATCAATTCCTGAGTCGCGAAGACGCAGCACGCCGTTTGTCCCGCCTCCCTGCGTCCGATGCCGGGCGCCGAGCGTGGCAAAGGCCGGGGCGCTCGGGTTCGGAACGCCGTTGCTGGCGGGCTTGCCAACGCGTGCGGCCAGCTCCGCCGCTACTGCGGGCGGCAGGACGGTTTCGAAATCGAATCGGAAGCTGCGCTCACCGTGGAAGTGCCAGCGGCGGTTCTGGTAGCCGGTCAGCTCCAACCGGTGCGGCGACGCGTGAAATGTTTGAATTTCCTCAAACTTCCAGCTAAGAAGCTCGCCCTTCGCCGGGCGGAACTCGACTCCCGTATCCGTGATCGTTAGCGTGCCGGGAGTCTTGCTGAGAAGCCCGTGCCGCCATTGCGCGGGAGCTTGCCAGTTTGACTGCACCGCCTCAGGCGATGCTGCTGAATTTGCCCCGGCGAACGACCACAAGGTGGCAATCAGAATCGCTCCGAGCGCCTGAAAGCAAATCCTATGCGTAAATCGAAAAGACATTTTCACCTCCGAAAAGAGATCGGATGATGATCTCGTTACCAAATGAGACCGGTCGTCCTCCGCCGCAGCGGAGTCACGAGCTGAGCGATAGGATACACTTCGGTGCGGTCAAAGTGTCAGGAGACCCTTGGAAATGTCCTAGATCAACAGGATGGAATTGCGGAGGTAAAGTCTGGGAGGAGACGAACCAATGAGGCATGCGTCGATCGAAACAAAGCGTTTTTCGCCAGCGAAAGGCTCTCCCGGCGACGGGCCGAGCGCCAGTGCCGCGCGGATGGGCGGGGTTACGGTGAACGGGGTGGAAGCTTCCAGTCCTGGAAGTGCGGGCGTGTCCAGGCGGCAGCAAGTGCAGGTCAGCGCGGCATTTGCGGCCGTACCGCCTTCACAGCAGCAGGCGCACTCCGATCGTCCGGGGCCGTTGGCGTAAAGGACGCACACACCCGCCAACATCTGCGCTACGAGAACGGCAATGGCGAACCATCTCTTCATTCGTTTACGCTTTCCCCGCACCCTATGATAACAGCACTCTACACATCGAGTCAATGCGAGTCACTGTAATTCAGTGCAACTTGTGTTCCAAACGAACGCGGCGTACGAGTGCTGTATATCAAAGAGATATCCCGGCTGGTGACGTGACCGGTTTTTTTGGTACGAAGTGAAATGGGACAGAATTCACTTGAGGAGGACCGGTCATGTGCACGAAGAGGTACAAGCCGGAGCAGATTGTGAATCTGCTCCGCCACGTCGAGGTGGAGCTTGCCCATGGGAAGACCACGCCGCAAGCCTGCCGGGATGCCGGGATTACAGCCCAGACTTACTATCGCCGCAAGAAGGAGTCTAGCGGTGTGAAGTTGGACCAGGCCAAGCGGTTCAAGGAACTCGAGAAGGAAAGCAGCCGGTTGAAGCGGTTGGTAGCTGAGCATTCCCTGGAGAAGTAGGTTCTGCGCGATGTGGCGCAGGGAAACTTCCAAGCCCCGAGCGGCGGCGTTGTGCGGGAGAGTGTCCCCGCCGGGAACACGGACTTTCCGAGCGACATGCCTACCCGCTGCTGGGGCACTCTCGGCAAGTTCGTGGGACGGCATCGGCTCGCCCTCTCCGCAGCGGCCTTGACACTCGCCGTGGTGATGGGGATGGCGGTCTTCTGCACCATCCGGCTGCGGCGAGCCCGCAATGCCGCCCAGGCCGAGGCGGCTCGAACCGAGCGCATCCAGCAATTCATGCCGGACCTCTTTGCCGGTGGGGATGCAGAGGCGGGGCCTGCCGACGACCTGCGTGTAGTCTCCCTCCTCGACCGCGACGTGCAGGAGGCGCGGGCCCTCAACTCCGACCCCGCGGTGCAGGCCGAGCTTTACGAAACGCTCGGGGGCCTTTACCAGAAGCTCGGCAAACTGGAGAAAGCGGACACGCTGCGGCGCGCCTTTTTCACCCGCATGGCCGCCATTTATCGGAAAGTGTACGGCGACAGGCATTACCTGCTCGGCATCGCGCTTTCCAACCTCGGCGGCGTGCACATGGACCGCAAGCAGTACACCCGCGCGGAGCGTCTCTTCCGCCAGGCGATTGCGCTTTTCACTGAAACCCTGTCTCCGAATCACCTCAACACAGGGATCGCGCGCATCAAGCTGGGCTGTGCGCTCGTGGCGGAGCGGCGCTTTGCGGAAGCGGAAACCGAGAGCCTCGCCGGGTATGAGATTCTGGTCAAGCAGACCAGTCACTCCGTCAGTTGGCTGCAAAATGCGCGCGCCGATCGGGTGACGGAGTGCGAGGCGTTACACTAGCCCGAAATGGCGCAAAGGTTTCGAACTGAATTGGCCATTTCCACATCCACTGGCCGCCCCGATTCCAACCGGGAGTGACGATTAACAGAAAATCTTGCAACGGGCTCCCCTTTGTGGCGGCTTGGCTGGTCGCCCTCCGTACTGATTCCACGTGGAGGGCGCATGTGAAATAGGGGATTGAAGCCCGCGCAGGTCCAGCATTCTTTCAGATTAAATCGGAGGAGGAACGGTGTCGCTCCATTCAGGGAGCCCTCGCCTTGGAGTGCCGCAAAATTCTTTGATCCGCCCGCAAGGCGGCGGAATCACGGCACAAACCATTGTGTGCTTTTGGTGTATTGATATATCTTAGTGCTGAATGGTTAGCCCCTGCAAGAAATGCGGAGCGGCCAAGACCGAGTCGGTTCATCACGGCGTGCTTTACGCGCTGGCTGAGAGATTTGGCTATCGTTTGTGTGTATGTTCTCGATGCCGACGCAAGCGCCTGATCCCACGGTACGGCAACGCGAATCCTCAGCCGGAAACCTTTTCTTCACGCAAGGAAGTTGTGAAACCCGAATCGCGGCGCGAAGGGAAGACGCACGACTCCGCCCTCAAGTGTCCACGGTGTGGGGTGAGTGACTATCGGCGCCCCCGGCGTCGCTGGTGGGAGCATCTCGCCGGAAAGCCCCCCATGCTCCGGTGCCGCGCCTGTGGCCAGCGATTTCCACTGCCTCGGAACAAGGAATTCGATTGATGGAAGTTCCTTCGCCGGTCGAAACGCTCCTTGAACGAACCCCTGTGCTGGCCAAAAAGGGCTCAAACGTGGTACACCATCGCAGATGGCATCCGTCTCCTTGAACCGGCGCATCGCTCAGTCGGCGGGCATTGTGATGGCAGCCGTGCTGGTCAGCCGGTTGCTCGGCTTCCTGCGTGACTGGACGGTCGCGCACCAGATCGGTTCCAACGCCGTCACCGACGCCTACTATGCGGCGTTCACCCTTCCCGATTTCCTCAATTATCTGGTCGCCGGAGGCGCGCTCAGCCTGACCTTTATTCCGGTCTTCGCCAAATACGCTGCGGACAATCTCGAGGACGAAGGCTGGCACGTTTTCTCGACCGTCATTACAGTGATGGGGACACTGCTGGTTGCGCTGGTCATCGTGGGCGAGATCTTTGCGCCCCAACTCATTCAGGTGATCGCGCCCGGGTTCAAGCCGGCGGAAAGAGTGCAGGCGATTTTTCTGACGCGGCTGATGTTGCCCGCGCAAATCTGCTTCTACCTGGGAAGCATCCTGAGCGCAGTGCAATACGCCAAGGCGCGTTTTCTCATTCCCTCGCTTGCGCCCGTCCTCTACAACCTCGGGATCATTACGGGAGGCGTGCTGCTGTCGTCGCGCATCGGCATCGCGGGATTCGCTGTGGGAGTGCTGGCGGGCGCGTTCGTAGGAAATTTTGTGTTGCAGATTTACGGTGCCTGGCGCGTGGGCGCGCGCTTCCGCCCCAATGCCGACGTCCGCCACCAGGGCTTCCGGCTCTTCGTCAAGCTGACGATCCCCATCATGTTGGCTCTGTCGCTGGTCTTCACGGACGACTGGATCATCCGCTGGTTCGGGTCCTACCTTCAGCCCGCTTCCATCAGCTGGTTGAGCTATGCAAAAACGCTGATGCGTGTGCCGCTCGGCGTGGTGGGACAGGCGGCGGGCGTGGCGTCGTTCCCGTTCCTGGCGCAGTTGTATTCGGAGAAGAAGTTCGGCGAGCTGAACCGCGCCCTCAATTCCACGCTCAAGGGAGTGATCCTGCTCCTGGTTCCCATCTCCGCCCTCGCCATCGCCCAAAGCCGGCCGCTGGTTTACTTCATTTATTCGCACACGCGCATGCACCCGGCGGACCTGGATGCGACCGCGGCCACGCTGGCCTTCTTTTCGCTCGGCATGTGCGCGTGGGGGGTGCAGGGAATCCTGTCGCGCGGATTTTATGCGGCGCGCGACACGCTGACGCCCGCCGTCACCGGCACGATTATCACTTTCGTCAATCTGCCGCTTTATTGGTGGCTGGTCCACCGCATGGAGCACCTCGGGCTGGCGCTGGCGAGCTCCTGCGGTATCGTCGCCTACGCCTTGATTCTCTTTTTCCTGCTCGACCGCCGGCTCAAGAATCGCGAGGTCGGCGGCCTCGTAGTCTTCTTCCTTAAAGTCACGATCGCCTCGGTGCTGGCCGCGGCGGCGGCGTTCGAACTGGTCCAGTGGCTGGAGACGCGCGTCGCGTGGAAATCCACGCATGGCGCGTTTGAAGTGCTGGTGATTGCGAGCGCTTTCGGATTTCTGCTGACTCTTGCCTTTACCAAACTGTTGCGGGTGCGCGAAGTGGATTCCTACCTGAGCAAGCTCCGCCGGCTGCGGCAATCGTAGAGACGTTCCGGCGGAACGTCTCTACTTTCCCACGCAAAAAGTCGAAAAGATGACATCCAGGACGTCTTCGACGCCGGTCGCGCCGGTGATTTGGTCGAGCGGGCGCAGGGCATCGTAAAGGTCAAGCAGCAGCATTTCGTGGTGAACGTGTGCGCTAGCGGCCTCGCGCGCTTTGGCGAGCGCGCCGAGAGATTCCTGAATTAACTGTTGGTGGCGCAGGTTGGTGATGAGGCCGGATTCTCCGCCCAGGTCGCGCGCCGGAACAGCCACTGCAAGAATCGCCTCGCGCAGCTCGTGAATGCCCGCGCCGGTCAGCGCGCAGCTCGGGACCGCCGGGATACGCCATACGGGACTCGGGACTGGGGACTCGGAACTGGGAGCTCGGTCTTCGCTTGGCGGCACCGCGGCCTTGCCGACCGAAAATATGCTCTCGATGACGCCCTCAGGAATGCGGCGAGGAAGATCCGACTTATTCAGGGCCACCAGCAGCGCGCCGAGCGGGCGGAGTTTGTCGAGCAAGCGAGCGTCCTCGTCGGACCACGGTTGCGATGAGTCAATGACCAGCAAGCGCAGGTCGGAGTCGGTGACGGCCTGCATGGATTTTTGCACGCCGATTTTTTCCGCCTCGTCGAGCGCGTCGCGAATCCCCGCGGTGTCCACAAAGCGCAGCGGAATGCCGCCCACGCTCGCGCTTTCGGAAACCAGATCGCGCGTGGTTCCGGGCGTCGCCGTCACGATGGCGCGGTCTTCGTTCAGCAGGCAATTGAAGAGGCTCGATTTGCCGACGTTCGGCCGGCCCACAATCGCCAGGCTCAGGCCCTCGCGCACGATGCGGCCGTAAGTGTAGCTCTGCACGAATATGCCGAGGTCGGCGCGGATCTTCTCGATGCTCTGGAGAATTTCATCCCAGCCGGCGACGCTCACGTCGTCTTCGGCAAAGTCAATGCCCGCTTCCAGCTTGGCGATCAATTCCACCAGAACTTTCTTGTGCGGTTTCAGGCGCGCGGAGACCGAACCCTCCAATTGCTCGGCGGCCACGCGAGCCTGATAGAGGGTGCGCGACTCGATGAGGTCGCGGACGGCTTCCGCCTGGGTCAGATCTATGCGGCCGTTCAAGAAGGCGCGCAGCGTGAGCTCGCCCGGCTCGGCGGCGCGGGCGCCGCGCTCGAGGCACAATTCGACAAGGTAATTCAGGATGACGGGCGCGCCGTGGCAGGAAATTTCCACCACATCCTCAGCCGTGTAGGAATGAGGAGCGCGGAAGCAGGTGACCACGACCTGGTCGAGGACGCGCTGCGATTCTGGCTCGACGAAATCGCAGACCGTGGCACGCTGTGTCTCCAGCCGCGAGTGAGGCAGCTTCAGGAGACCGGCCGCGATTTCAAGCGCGCGGCTTCCCGAGAGTCGCACGACGCCAATTCCGCCGCGGCCGGGTGGCGTTGCGATGGCCACGATGGTGTCTTCGGCGGGCATGGCAGGATTTGCGAATCAGCTTCGCGGGGCGCCGTGGCTCGCGGGCGGAGCAGGATGAATGACCACGCGGCGCTCGGGCCCAAAGCCTTCGCTCAGGGTGCGCACTTTCGGCTGATTTTTCAACGCTAGGTGAACGATGCGGCGCTCGCGGGCGTTCATGGGATTCAGCGCGAAGGGGTCTCCGGTTTCCAGTACGCGTTCGGCCGCCACGCGCGCCGCAAGCTGCAATTCCTGGGCGCGCAGCCAGCGCCAATCCTGGCAATCGAAAGTGATGCGCCCAAACAGCCCCTCATCCAGCCGCACCGCCCGGAGAACCACGTACTCCAGCGCATCCAGCAGCGCGGCGTGCTTTTGGAGCAACGCCTCGGCGTCCGGGCCGGAAAGATCCACGACGAATTCCGGCGGTTCCATTCCCTCCACGGCCAGCTTGCCTTTGCGGACAGCGGCGGAAAGATGAAAGCCCCCCTGCCGGAGGATTTCCCGCAGCACCGACTCGATACGGGGAAGGTAGCTTTCCAGCGCGGAGCTTGTCGCACCCGCCTGAGATTCCATGGTACCTACTCAGAGGCCTCCGAAGTTTTTTGCGGCACCGGTTTGAGGACCGGCGGGGCCACCGTCTTGTTGATAAAGACCTGCTGCGCGATGCCCACCAGACTCGCCACCAGGAAATAGAGCACCAGGCCGCTCGCCAGATTATAGAACAGAAAGCCGAGAAACACCGGCATCAGCAGCATCATGCGCTGCTGGTTGGGGTCCACGGTGGGCATCGGCGTCATCTTCTGCATGAAGAACGACGCCACAATCATGATAATCGGCAGGATGTGTACGCCGTAGCCGAACATGTGGACCGTCTCCGGCGCCGAAAGGTCCTTGACCCAGCCGATCCAGGGCGCGTGGCGCAGCTCGATGGGCAATTCCAGCACGCGATAGAAGCCGTACAAAATCGGAAGCTGCAGGGCCATGGGCAGGCAGCCGCCCAGCGGATTGACGCCATGGTCCTTGTACAGCTTCATGATTTCCTGGTTCATGCGCTGCTTGCGCGGGTCGTTGAACTTGTATTGCTTGTAGCGGTCCTGGATGCCTTTGACGATGGGCCCGATCTTTTGCATTTCCTGCGCGGAGCGGATTTGCTTCAGCTTCAGCGGGAACATCAGCATGTTGATCAGAATCGTCAGGATGATGATTACCCAGCCGTAGTTGCGCACCCAGTGGGCGTACATGTACTGCATCGCCAGGAACAGCGGCTTGGCGAAGATCGTGAACCAGCCGAAATCCACCAGGCCTTCCATCGGAGCATATTCGGCGCGTAGGACGTCCATATCTTTCGGCGCCACAAACAATCGGAATTTCAACGTCCCGGGCGACGAGCTGGCAATCGCCGCCCGCGCATACTTGGGAGGCTCTTTCTCCTTCCAGTCCGGCGGCGTCCAGGTCTGTGAACTCAGGCGCAGCGAGACGTTTTCCGCGAATTCTCCGCCGGACTTTTCGGGAAGGAACATCGCGGCAAAGTAGCGGTCCTCCAGACCCGCGAAAGCAAACGGGCCCGAGATCGTGCGTTCCTCTTTCACTTTGCGGTCGGCAATGGTCTCAATCTTGCCGCCGGCGTCGTAGGCGGCTTGGCCGTAAGCTTCTTTCTGAGCGTAGGTGAGAGACTGGTCCCCGAAGCCGCCCGGCCACTCGACCGCCACGGGCAGGTAACGCTGGCCGTCATAGACGCTGACTTCGGCCTTTACTTCATAGCCCGCCCCAAAAGTGAATTCTTTTTTCACCCGCACCTTGCCATCGCTGTAAACGAAATCCAGTTTGGCGGGAGCGTGAATCGTAGACCCGGAAGGGTTGGCGACGAAGACGGCGTTATTGAGCTGGCTCGCGAGCGAGGCCTCGGCGGGAGTAGTCAGGCTGATGCTCATCGGGTAGCCGAGGTTTGCGCAAGCAGCACCGTCAACAACATCAAGGGGCTTTCCCTTCTCGTCCTTGTATTTCGTCAGCACCCAGCTCTTGACCACCGCCCCCTGAGTCGAAAAACTCACGCGGTAGAGATCTCCCTCGACAACGATTTCCTGGGCGTTGTTTCCCTGTTCAACAGGAAGAGCGACCGGGGCAGGAGGCTTGGCGGGAGCCGCCGCAGCTTTGCCGGGAACTGCGGGTGCACTGGCCGGCTTGGACTCATTCTTCGCGGCCTGCTGGGCTGGCGCGGGCGGAGCGGTCTTGGGCTTCGGCTGCTCCTTGAAGAAAAACATCCGCATCAGCACCAACACCACGAAGGAAAGTGCGAAAGCGATCAGAACGCGTCTCTCTTGATTCATAACAGAAGCAGGATTTAGGATTTAGGATTCAGCAGGAAATACTCAGGACTCATGTGCATTGCTTCGTCCCTCATTCTTCACCCTTTGCCCCTTACCCCTAAATCCCCTCGTCTTACATTACGCCGAGAGCTTTTCACTCGGCATCTGACACCGATCACCCGGCACCTGCTTTTCCGGCACGGGATCGTAACCGAAGCCTCCGAAAGGCCGGCAACGCAGCACTCGCCGCAGCGCCATGCCCGCGCCGCGCCACGCTCCCCACGTCTCGACGGCCTCGCAGGCGTAAGCGGAGCAGGTGGGATAAAACCGGCAGGAGGAAGGCAACATCGGCGAGATGGTGCTCTGGTAAAAGCGAATGAAGGAAAGCGTCAGAAACTTCATGAACGGGGCGACTCTTCCGCGGGGCCGGATGCTCTCGGCATCAGGCGCAGAAATTCTCGTTGCAGCCTGCCAAATTCCGCTTCCGCCGCCTGGGCGCGCGGGTTCACCACGATGTCCCAACCCGCCGGAATCGCCGCACGGTTCAAGCGGAAGATTTCGCGCAGGCGGCGCTTGATGCGGTTGCGCCGCACCGCCTTGCCCACGCGAGCGGGAACCGTGATGCCCAGGCGCGATTGCGCTCGTCCGTTGGAGCGGAGAAACACCGTGCATAAGGAGGCACTCCGGCGCTGACCCTCTTCGTAAACCCGGCGAAATTCCGCGCGCCGAAGCAGCCGGGACTGTTTCGGGAAAGTTAGCCCGCGGCGCTTGGCGGGGTTGGCGTCAGGGGCCGGGCCGGAAGTCATGGCGTCAGGCGATGGCGGCCCTTCTGCCGCCGGGATTTCAAAACTTTTCGACCTCCCGCGGTCCTCATGCGCACACGAAATCCATGCGTCTTGGCCCGCCGGCGTCGGTTAGGTTGATAGGTGCGTTTCAAAGCGCATTGCCCCCGGATGAGATTTGATTTGGTGCCTAATCTCCTAAGATATCGCGGGAATTCGGTTTTAGTCAAGGTAAGTGAAAGGCCGCGGGGGTTCGATCTGCGAGGATCAGCGCGCAAATCCACTCTCCGATGAGAGTATAATGCGCGAGGCAATTATCGAGAATCCGGAAGGAGCAGCAAATCGGACTCCATATGAGACGGGCGAAAACTCTGATTCTAATTATACTCGTGACCTCCTGGCTGGGGAGCAATTCGCCGGGGCTAGCTTGGGGGCCGGAGGGGCATCGAATCGTCGCAGTCATCGTGCAGATGAACCTGACGCCGCAAACCCAACAGCGGGTGAACGCCCTGCTGGGCCCGTACAATTCAATCGCGGCGATTTCCAGTTGGGCAGACGACGCGCGAGTGGACTTTCCCGAAACCGCGTCCTGGCACTACATTGATATCCCGCTCGACGAAAACAAGATTGACCTCGCGAGCGAATGTCCGCAGGGGAATTGCGTGATCGCGCAGATTGAAAAGTCCGAAGCCGCGCTGAAAGACCCGCGCACCAGCGAAGCCGACCGCCGTGTGGCGCTCAAGTTCCTCGTTCATTTTGTGGCTGACCTGCATCAACCGCTTCATTGTGAGGACAACCACGACAAGGGCGGCAACATGGTTCAAGTGGTTTTCTTCGGCCAGCCGTCGAACCTCCACGCCGTGTGGGATTCCGGCATCCTGCGTCACATCAAACCTTACGGCAACCAACTGGCCACCGAGCTGGCCCAACGCATCACACCCGGGCAGCGCCAGCAGTGGGTCAAAGGTACGATTGAGGATTGGGCGCTTGAGAGCCACTGGCTGGCCCGAAACATCGCCTACAAGCGGTTGCCGCAGGGCGCGACACCCGAACTCGGTGAGGCCTATCTGGAGGCGGCAACGCCGGTGGTGGAGATCCAGCTTGAGAAAGCCGGCATTCGTCTGGCTTACCTTCTCAGTCAAGCGCTGCAGTGAAATGATTTCGCGCCATGTTCAGGGATCGGCATTAGGACGTCTGCCAGCGGCTCCTTACGATGACGCGTGTCCCTGGAAATCCTCCGTGGGTTCGGTATGGCTTTGTCAGGGCTTCGTTGAGGCTTCGTTTGGGCCAATTGCGGGCTTGGTTCTCGGAACCGGCTTCGTGTTTTCAGCAGCATCGTGGCTTCGCTCGCCAAAACGTGATGGGTGGAGTTTCCTGGTGCATGCTGCCCGCGAATGATCGCGGCCGGGCGCGCCACGGGCCGGCGATCGCCTTCGGACTTGGGCAACAAGCGCGTGTTGACATTGTGCGCGGCGGCTTGGCGGCATCACAACCTCCCGGGCTGGTGCAAGATTCCTCCATTGCTACGCTAACATGCTAGCCTCCTTACGTCAAGCCCTACATGGCGTCTACGACGCTGCACTTCGTCTCCCTCAGATTTCCAACAAGAGATTCAACCCGGCTTTTCGCCGGGAATCGCCCTAGGTGCGCTTTGGCGGTTTGCGTGGCGGCGTGATGGCGCTGACGATCCCTTCGCCCTCGCGAAGGGTGAGGATCCGGTTGGCCTGAAGGCGCGAGAATCTTTCCACTTTCCGAGTGGTCGGCCAGGTAACTTCGAGGAGGTCCACCACGGTAGCTTGGCCGAGACCGAAGTGCAGCCGCAAGTCACTCTGCGACATGACGCTGCCGCCGCTGGCCACTTCGTTGATCTGTGAATGCGCGCCTGTCACCACGCGCGCCCGCGCCCCGATCGCCGTGCGGTTGCACTGGGTCCCCATCAGTTTGATCTTGATCCAGTTGTTCTTGTTCCCGCCGTCGTTGCGCAGCAGCGAGGGAAGATCGTTCATGTTCAGAACGAGCGCATCCACGTCGCCGTCGTTGTCGTAGTCGCCAAAGGCGGCGCCCCGGCTGGAATAACGTTCGGCGATTCCCGGGCCCATTTCGGCGGAAACATCCTTGAACCTTCCGTTGCGCAGGTTGTGGTAAACGATGCGAGGATTCTTGAAAGGCTGCCCCACGTGGTGGCTGTCCACTTCCGGGTAAACGTGGCCGTTCACCTGAAGGATATCCGGCCAGCCGTCGTTATCGTAATCCACAAAGCCGCACCCCCAGCACACATACTTTGAATTGACGCCGATCCCGGCGGGGAAGGTGACGTCGGTGAAGCTCCCGTCGCCGTTGTTGTGGTACAGGTCGCAGGTATCGTCAATGAAGTTGGTCTTGTAAATGTCGAGCCAGCCGTCGCAGTCGTAGTCGGCGACGGCGATGCCCATTCCCGCCTGCTCGTGGCCGTTGATGTCGTAGGCGCAGCCCGCCATGACGGCGTTATCCGTGAAAGTTCCGTCGTGATTGTTTTGGTAGAGGATGCTCGGCTCGGAGTCAACCGACACGTAGATGTCGGGCCACCCGTCGTTGTCGAAATCGTAGGAGACCGCGCTGATCGCGTAACGCGGGCCGGGTTTCAGGATGCCCGCTTTTTCGGTGACATCGGTGAACGTTCCGTCGCCGTTGTTGTGATACAGCAGATTGGTGTCGGCGGGCAGGCCTCGCGGACCGCACAGGACGGGAACGCCTTTCCACTCGCAGAACTTCGTATCGCCCGGCAGGGGAACCTTGGCGAGGTCCAACTGGATGTAATTGCACACGAAGAGGTCCAGGCGCCCGTCGCGGTCGTAATCGAGCCACGTGCAACCCACTCCCCAGCGGACGCGGTCCTGCGTAAGGCGGGCCTGGGCGGTTACATCGGTAAAAGTACCGTCTCCATTATTATGAAACAGGATGTTATGGCCCCAGAAGGAACAGAACAGATCGTCCCAGCCGTCGTTGTCGTAATCGCCCACGCAAACGCCCGTCTGCCAGCCCGTGCGCGCCAACCCGGATTTTGCGGTGACGTCGGTGAAGGTCCCGTCCCGGTTGTTTTTGTAGAGGTGCGAGGTGGGGGCCTGGCCGGGCGGCCATTTGGTGTCGAACCGCGTGCCGTTCGAGAGATAAATATCCAGCCAGCCATCGTTGTCGTAATCGAAGAAGGCGAGCCCGCTGCCCTTGGCCTCGACGATGTAACGTTTCTGTTGCACGCCGCCCCAGACGTTGGGCGCGTCAAGCCCGGCCTGGCGGCCTACGTCCACAAAAGTGACGGGAGAGGAAACGCCAGGATTCGGAAGGGGCGCCGCCTCAAGAGACCGCTTCCCTTTCCAGTTCCACAGGGGAGTCGTGAGGGCTTCGAGAAGGGAACCGCCTAGCATCAGCGCTGATGAACCGAGAAACCGGCGACGGGGAAACTTCATAATTCCTTGACCCAGGGAGACGATCCTTCAAGGCCGGCGTGACCTGCGCGCGGCCGTCGGTTGCCCGGCAGCCGTGAAGGTCATGTTGAATGCCGGATAGGGAGCCATTCGGATCCAAAGCTTAATCATAACTTACAGCACGACGCTTTTCTCCCGGAATTGCCCTTCAAAATTGGCCGCCCGCTGGTTTCCGCGTAGATTTGATCCACTGACCGCTCACGATTCTCAAGGCTCACTTTCGCTTGACGCCGAGGCCAAAGGCTCGCGAATGAAACTCGAGTGAAGCGGGCAGGCGCTGGGCGAAATAAATCCAATCATGCCGGCCCGGATAAAGGTGAAACTCGTGCGGGATGTGGCGCCGGGTGAGAATCTTGTCGAGCGCTCGCGCGCCCACGTCGAAGCCGTAGTTATCCTCCGTTCCGCAGTCGAACTGAATTTTGAGGCCGGCAGGATGAAAGGTGCGAGCCAGAGTCAGCGGGCTTTCGTGTTTCCAGTAGGCGGGATTAGGAGGAGTGCCAAAGGCTCCCCCCAAGATCCTGCGGACCGCTGCCTGCGGGGCATTTTCCACCGTGATGGCCGGCAGCTTTTCGATGAGCGCGGCGCTCGAAGCGCTTACGGAACCAAAGAGCAGCGGATGCCGGAAAGCCAGATGCAGCGCGCCATAGCCGCCCATTGAAAGTCCTGCGATTCCCCGGGATTTACGCCCGCGTGCGACCCGGTAGCGGCGCTCGATAGCGGGGAAGAACTCGCGCAGGAGGAAATCTTCGTAGCGGTCGTGCCCGTCGCGCGAGTTGATATAGAAGCTGGTGTCGCCCTGCGGTGTCACAATCAGGAACTCGCCGATGCGGCCGCGCTCCGACAAATCTTCAACAAGATTCAATCCGCCCGCGCGCAAGAACATCTGCTGGTTATCGCCGAGCCCGTGCAAGTAATAGAGCACGGGGTATCGCTTCAGCTTGGAGGTCTCATAACTCGGCGGAAGAAGCACGCAATAACCGACATCCCCGCCCAGGATGCGGCTGTGCAGAGAGAGGCATTCGGCGCGCCAGGCGGCTCGCCCGCGAGACGGGAATCCCAGCAAGAGGAAGACAGCCAGCGCAACCAGCGGCGTACGCCAAGGGCTATTCATACCGCAGCGCCTCAACGGGGTTCAGCCGCGCGGCGCGCGAGGCGGGATAAATGCCAGCGACAAGGCTTACGACGACGGCGAAAGCGATTGCTCCCAGAACCAGCCACCACGGCACGGAAGAGATGTTCACTTCGGGCAACTGTTGCCGGCGCAGATAGATGTCGGTCCCGAACGTCAGGGCCCTTCCGATCAGCCAGCCCAAGGTGACGCCCAGAACGCCTCCCACCAGTCCCATGACGCCGGCTTCGGCGAAGAAAAGCTGTTGAACGTCGCGGTCGGCAGCGCCCAGGGCCTTGAGAATGCCGATTTCGCGCCGCCGCTCGAGAATGGCCATCACCAGTGTATTGATGATTCCCAGCGTGGCGACGGCCAGCGCGAGGCTGCCGAAAATCCCCAGCAGGAGATCGAAGACCGTGAAGAACAGGCGCAGGTTGCGCGTGGTATCGAGGAGCGAGAACGCGGCGAAGCCCATTTTCTTGATGGCGGCTTCGACCTCCTCAACCTGCCGCGGTCCCGTAACGCGCACCGTCAGGTTGGAATAAGTGGTATCGGACGACTCGCCGCGCATCATTTCCCGCAAATCGCTTGCCTGGGCGATGCGCAGCGTTTCGGCGACGTCGAGGGGAATAAACAGCCGG
>JAHEKS010000194.1 GCA_024638215.1 Acidobacteriota bacterium
ACACACTGCGGAACGGCGAAAAAACGACACTCCCGCCAGCCCTCCAACCTCACCTCCCGCGGTTCTGAGGACCTCATGATCGGCGTCGCACCCGCAAGGCACGACTCGGCACATGCGGCCACGCTTTGGGAACCCGTGCGCGAACCGCCGAGATCCTTTGCCAGCCGATTGCCCGGCTGGGGTAACTGTCGCTGCCCCGCCGCCGCGTCTCGTCTTGTGAGAACCAGAATCTCGTCCTTCATGCCGTTGCTTCAATATCAAAGCCCTTGACCTAATGCGCAAGAAGCCTTCCGGGATGGACAAGAAGCACCTCATCCAGTCTTCTTAGTTAGCGCCCAGAAAGTAAGGCAATAGCGCGAAAATATAGCATTGAATAGCCCCCACCCCGAGAGCAAGCCCACCACTCGACCGATGATGTGTTTGGCCCCGCTTCGATGCATCACCAAATATTTGCTTCCGACTCTCAGGTAGTCGGAGGTTATGTCTTGAATTGAGAAGAAGTCATTCAGGATCTTGTAATAATACTTCCTCGGATGATAAAAGGTCTGATTATCAAGATAATATATCCAGTCGGCTGCATACTCTTCGGCCGCGGCTCGCGTTTTTCCAAGACCCCACCTTCCGAACCCCTTCAGGTAAGCCTTTCGGAGTCTGCCCTTGCCGATTTTGTGAAGAAGAGGAAGGTGGGTGTGTCCTTCCACAATAGCTTCCTTAGTCGGGAAGGAAGCCAACAACACTCCGCCGGCATCAAGGACGCGCGTGAATTCCTCGACGATGGCGGGAAATTGCTGGATGTGTTCGAAGACCACGTTAGCGACGACCACGTCAAAAGTGTTATCCCCGAAAGGGACCACATTTAAGTAGTTACCATACTTGAATCTCGCACGCACTTCCTCGCTGTAAGCTGGGTCCTGAAGCCAGGTGGACTTTTCCTCGAGAATCTCCACCCCGCTGACATTGAAGCCTTCCTTCATCAATAGGGCAGAAAGCGAGCCATCCCCACAGCCGAAATCGAGGATACGAATGCCTTTGGGAAAATGCCGGACGATGTAATCGCACACAAAAGCATAATTCGGAGAATCGGTCATAACTCGCTCCTGCAGGCGCTACCCTCGATGGGGTCCGAACCGTCCGCAAACCAAACCATGCTGTCGCGGCAGACTGCCGGAGGCGTCTCAGAGAACCCTTGGCAAGCCTCTATTTGCTGAATTGCGGCCCCAGTCTTCCAACCCTAAAAAATCGCCGGCCCGATTCCCGTTTCGCGATGGCAGCTCAGAAAACCATCCGCGGGGAGTTTCTGGCACTTCCCTAGTCATCGTTGGGCGGCCACTGCGGGGCCCGTCACACCTAACGGCACCGTCCCCAGATTTCTCTGAGGTTTCTCAACCCTTCCAGTCTTCCTGCACAGCAAGAAGACCACGAACACAATGCCGGTTTCGAAAATGATGAGGGGGATCGGCAAATCCGCGCGCAGGGGAGGAATCAGGTCAAACAATAAAGTCAACGCCACCAGCTGCGATCCCTCGATCTTCCGCAGAAGAGTGATAACCAAGTAATACATGTAGAGAAATAAGGCCGGAGCCACGGCCGCGCCCAGGTACCCAAATTGCCAGTATCCATCACCAAAAATCGTGTAAGTCCGAACCCCCTCATCCTCTGTAATCTGGCCGTGCAGGATCATGGTGGCGCGAACACTGGTTGCCGTAATTGGCTTTGCTGGCCAAAGCCGCCTCGGGATCAGCGAGATCAGGCTGTAGTAGTACCATCCCTTGCCGTACTCCAAAGGAAGCCCTGAATGGATCGCCTCATACAGATCGTAAGTTTCCCCGTAATAGGAAAGGTCCGTCAGTGTCTGCTCACGGAACGTTTTCAGACTCAGCATGTCTTCAACAACCGCCATGGACCTCAGAGTTCCGCCGCGAATGTAATTCCCGACTAGGTTGTAGCTCAACGCGGTTCCCAGAAGCAGCAGGTAGGTGAGGAACACGTTCCGAAAAGTGAATTTCAACGTCATCCTGCGCCCGAGCCGGAGGCCACGGCGGCGGGGGAGGGAGTCAACAGCACTGCTTCGGGTTGAGACGGGAGAGCCCGTTTTCCCCTTCGACGACGCGGTACGAAGTTCCTGGTTCAATCCGAAGATCTCGCGCCCTGCAAAGGACAGCGCAGCCAGCAGGAGAATGATGATGTCGAAGCGAACGGCGGAGGTCGCCACGACCATCAGCACCGCCGCGAAGTAGAGACTGGCCGCAAGGATTCGCTGTCTCGACTCCCACAGCCTCAGCACGCCGAAATAAAAAAGAACTTCCGGCACCTTCATAAAGAGGGACCACAGACTCTGGCCTTCCAGGTAGCTTTGAGCGCTCAGACTTTTTTCAACCAGAGGCTGCTGGATAAGGCCTAGCAAAGAGCCGGCGCGCTGGTAAGACAGCCACAGGATGCCCACAACATAGGCGAAGTAAACGATCGTCCCGACGGCGATCGCTATGGGAAAGGGTTTGAAAGTGGCCTTGAATCCGCAAGTTTCGACGGAATCGTACGGTATCAAGGAGCTCGCTATGAATAGCCCCACCATCCCGACAAGCAGCATCAGGTTGTAACCGGCATCGGACATGGGCTGCCGGTATCGGAAGGGCTCGAAGAGAGGCCTGATGAAGAAGAGCATGAGGGTGGCGGCCCAGGCGACGTTCTGAAGAGAGAAGAAGCAACGGGCTCGAAATGTAACCGCCATCGACCACGCCAAACCCGCCAAACAGATCGCTAAATCTAGGTAATACCACATGGTTCGATATCCTGACTCTTACCCCTGCCAGAGTTTCTCGGCCCTTTGTCCAAATCTATCCGGGCTTCCGCACCGCGGCGGCAACATCCACCGCAGATCGCGAAAACCCAATGAACTCACACCGACCGTCCGGGGACGTTGACGAGCGGCGGCAAACCAATTAGAACCCTTTCACTCCGCAATCTCCCTATAGCCTTGGCCACGATTTTACCATTTCCCGCTGTTTCCTCCTACCGCGGATAGAGTCAACGGACTCCCTAGCCGCGTGGTGAGACCTTCGTGGAGGTTTCTTCGGAGAGGTCGTTCTCAGGTGTCAGAGCAGGAGTGACAGTTTTTCCGCTGAGCAGGTATCGAAAGTGGGCAAGGTATGTCGTTGCGAGCCGCTCCCAGCTGTGCTCCTTAGCGTAGACCGTGGCCTGCCTTCGCATCTGGGCAAGCTTCTCGGGATCCGTCAGGAGGCCGCGAATCGCTGCTTCCAACGCAGCGGGTTGTGCAGGAGGGACAAGCAGGCACACTCCACTAAGCCCACGATTGTGGCCCACGTCCGACGCAATGACAGCCTTCCCCCTGCTCAGGGCGTGATGAATGGGCCCGCTCGGGCCCGGAGCTCGAAGGTACGGAACCACGACGATATTTGCAGCGTCCAGGTAGGCGTCAAACTCGCGAGCCGTGAGATAACGAAAATCGAGCAAGATTCGCGCTCTCTCGGGAATGCTCCCGGCAAGTCTCTTGAGCTCTTTCGCGTAAGAATCGTCCTGCGGCCTCTGCGGCTGGCCCGCCACGGCCACCACCACATCGTCAAAATCGGGGAGTAGGCGCGAGGCGGATTGAAGCAGGATGTGAAGGCCCTTGTCCCGTCGCAAAAAACCTGTCGTCAGCACCACCCGGCGGCCGCCGATGCCAAGCGCCTGCTTGGCCGCGCTCATTCGCGCGTCATCTGTAGGGCGGAACTCACACGGATGTGACTCGAACATTGTCTTCTGTCTCGAGCATCCGCAAGTGCGCATGAGCTCTTCAAGAATGGGAGGATCATCCCCCGCGCTCACGAAGCTTATCAAACTCACCAATCGCGACTGGAGCTTGAGCAAAGTGGTGTAGTAATTCCTGAATATCCAGGCCGTGATAGCGCCCAGACCCTTCTCTTTGCACACGGCGGCGATATCACCGCGAAGCAAAGAATTATGGAGTGAAAGCAGGCTCGGCTTCCCGAGAAGGCGCGTACCCAACATGCAAAGGAGCAGAGGCTCGCCCATAATCCCACCGTAATCCTGTTTCATGCCCGGCGAAAAGTGAACGACGTCGGGACGGAAGGCTCGCAACGCGCGGAGGATGGGGATGAAACTTAGATGCTTCTTGAGCCCATGTTGAGGATCTACCACGCGAAGAACATGCACATGGGGAAGCGGCTGCGACTCAGCTTCGGCGCCGTCCTGTTTCTGAGCCAGGACGAGGATGGTTAATCCGGCGTCCTGCTTGACCAGCGCCCGAACCAAGCGTTCCACGTAATCGGCTTCGCCCTGCGGATTGGGAGGAAAGGATGAGACCAGGGCGAGTCGCATCAGGACACCGTTTTGCGGGGGAAGCCAAAAAGTTGAACTCGGTCGTACGGCTGGAATGAAAACTCCGAGTTAATGTGAAGAACGTTGGGAAGGTTGTCGTCCGGTTGAATCCAGAAGTCGTAACGCCCGGCAGGAAGGCACGCAAAGACCTCCTCCGGCGGCGTCGCCCGGCGCTCCCTGAGAATCTGGCAATGCACTTCAATATTAAGCTTGGGCACGTTCGCAAGCACCGACCGCGCGCCCTTGAGCGCCTCGACCTCCATCCCCTCGATATCAAGTTTCAACAGAGTAACGGCACGACCCATCCGCTGAGCCAGGTCGTCAATCGAAACCATCGGAACCCGGATTTTCGGGATGTCGCCGCCGTTCGCGGCGATGACGGCCGCGTTGGAAGCGTCGGCCAGTTCCGCGACGCCTGGCCCCCGTCCCACGGCCGCGTTGATCACCTCGACTTTGCCGGCCAGCCCGTTGATCTCGACGTTCTTGCGAAGGATTTCCGCGTTGGCGGGATGAGCCTCAACTGCCGTGAAATGCCCCTCTTGCAGTTTCCGGGCCAGGATGACTGAATAAAACCCGTGATGCGAACCACACTCCAGAATCACGTCTTGCGGAGTCAGAAGGTTCGACAGGAGCCAATGCATGTAGGCAGCGCTATCCTTTCCCGCGTTGTCTTTTCGAACGTACCATAATTCCCCAACCGGATCGCCCACGTAAAAGGCAATAGGTTCCGCGCTCGCTTGCGACGGCACAGGAAGGTGCGTCACGTAGGGCCGGAAACTGCGGCGCTGCCAATCGTGCAACTTCGCCCGAAGCACACGCTTCACGGGTGCAGGAAGCAGTGCTTCAAGGATCGCCTTCACGGTCTGGAATCTCCGTCTCCGTAGGGCTGCGCCCTAGGCTTGTCGCTTGTCACTCTCTTCGATCACCTGGCGGACCTCTGCGGCAAACCTGTCACCAAGACCTGCCCACTCGAATTGCTGAAGGTCGGGCAACATCCTGCGTGCTGCTGCGACATCCCGCCAGTGGCCGTAGTCGCCATATGCGTCCGAGATCTTATCTGCAAGAACCTTGGCTCGCTGACTCGCCAAAAGGACTCCTTGGAACCTGCTCAGGATGCGGTAAGTGGGATCTAATTCCGGATCTTGCTGGCAAACGTAAATGATGGGTCGGCCGCTAGCCAGATACATATAGGTCTTGCCCGGAATCTGTAATGGGCCGGTGTTTCCAATATGCAACAAGACATGCGATTGGACGATTCGGCGCACAGATTCACCATAGCCAACGCGCCCGGAAAAGTAAACATTTTTGAGGCTGGCGGCTCGGGCAGCATCCTCGAAGGCTTGGGAATGAGGCCCGACAATATGGAATTCAAATTCCGGTCCGATTCCTCCCTGTCGATGCAAGTTCGCAACGGCTTGGATGGCCGGGACCAGATTTCGACTCAAATGAAAAGCCGACCCAATGTAGGTGAGCCGGAAGGACCCATCAGAGGGCGGAGGGGGTTGCGAGGCGAATTCTTCCGCGGAGTAGCCGCAGGGGACATGCAAAGACTTAGGCAGAGCCGGGCCGAGCCAGTGTTGATATTCAGCTTGTGTCTCCGCCGTGGTGAAAACCACGGCGCTGGCTTGGGGAAGCACGGCCCTCTCCAGCCGGGCGTTGCGCCATCGGCGGTGCCAAGCGTTGGCGGGCCAGATCGGATTAAGTGTCCAGGGGTCGCCGTAGTCCGCCACCCAAGGTACTCTCCAAAGCTTGGAGAGATGCGCCCCAGCAAGATGCGCGGTTTGACTCGAAGCCGAAGATACGATCACATCGGCCCGCAGTTGAGCTGCCTGCGTGGCTTGAATTGCCTGGCGGTCCCATCCCGCCCAGAAATCCGGAATCATGAACAGGTTGGCGAGAATTCCGTGAATCCGGTCACACCCATCAGCGAAGGGCAAGCGCCGGAGTAACTTCTGCCGAATGAAATACTTCGCCGGCTCCGTCCGGATGTACCTGCACTCCGCCGGCATCATTGCCGTCAACGAATCGTCGCCCTCGGAGATTTCCGGGGTGAGCACCGTGACTTGGAAACCGATTCTCACCAAGGCACGAATGAAGTGAATGTTCCGGATCGTCTGGGCCTCCGGAAACGGGGGAATGCCGGTGCTGATGAAAATCGCCCGTGTCAATGCCGGACCAACCTTTCACTGGACGAGTACTCAGCGTGCTTATAGATACTGAATGGCGGCCAACCGGTCTGTGGTGTCGAGTTCCGCACCCACGATTCATCCCTCAGTTGACTGGGCCGAACATCAAAATCGATCACATTGAGCCGCTCTCACCAGCCACAAAAGGTGCGAGCTCTGCTTTGTCTCGCCAAAGCAGAGTCCGATTGAAAACGTAAGCCAGAGAGACTATTAAATGAATGCTATAGGAGACCAAGTAGGCGAGCGCAAGCCCCAGCGCCCCGTAACGCAGTAAGGCGATAGCCGTCACGATAAAGACCAGCGCCCATATGCCATTTAGAAGGAAAGCCGTCCACATTCTCCCGCTGCTCCAAATCACAACACCTACAACACTGGCGCATGCCGTCAACACGGCGCTCAGAGCCACCAAGATTAGCACGAGCCACGAGCCCTCGAAGCCTTTCCCGAAGGCTCGCATGACGGCGGGCGAGAAAACGATCAAGGGAAGGGCTGCAGCCATGCCCACCCCCGACGCGATACCTATGGCGGCGAGGAATAACCTTCGCGCTTGCGCTCGTGACGAATAGATGTTCGAAAGGATGGGGAAAAGGACTTGGTTCAATATGTTCGGAAAAAAAATAATGACATTCCGCAATTGCCACGCGGCATTAAAAATACCCATCTCCGCGTACCCATCGGGGCGGTTTACTAGGAGCGTGTTGCCGAGCCACAAGACGGGGAAACTGATCACGCTGGACAGGACGGCGGGGAGGGAAAAGGTCCAGAGGAGTGGCAACTCGGCACGATGCTGTGTGATTTGAACTCTGACACCGGCCGCGGCGCACTCGCGCCGCAGGAGGACTTCGCTCGCGACCCAGGTTGCCACGGCCACCGCCACCAAGCCCCAGACAGCTCCCGGCAGCCCCCAAATCCAGGCCCCCGCGACTATGGCCGGCAAGCTCGTAAGTCCCCGCACCGCACTTACCTTGGCCACGTCGGCAAATCTCTCGAACCCGGACAGCGCCGCGATCTGTACCCCATTGAGCGTGTTGAAGAAAACCAGAAGCGCTGCGATCCGAAGTCCGCCCGCCAAGCGAGTGGCATTCAGGAGGTAAGTTGCAAACGGAGAAGCAAAAGCAAAAAGGATTATCCCTAGGGAAGCCCCCGAGATGAGGCCCACTACAATCGTGAGGCCGAGGATTCTCCCGGCGCGTCCGGGATCCTGCTTTCGAAACTCCGCAATGTTTTTAGTCGCCGTCAGCCCTAACGCTAAGCCGGCGAAGGCGCCGAACATCCCGACGGTGCTCTGAATGATCCCCAGTTCACCGTACACCGCCTTTCCCAGAATCCTGGCCGCGAGGATAGCTGCGATCAGTTGAAAGCCTTGCGAGGCAAGGGTTCCGGTTAGCGACCAGAAGGTTCCCAGCGCAAAACGCTGGCGGATTGAGCCCACCGGCAAGTGGGTTGCCTGAAGGTCCGCGATCCAATTTCTCAGGGAAGCGATCATGCCGACAAGGCCTCGACGATTCGCTGCGCCGCGCGGCCGTCGCCATAAGGATTATGGGCCGCGGCCATGGCCGCGTGTTTTGCCGGGTCGCGGAGGAGCGCCGCCGCTTCGGAAACGATTCGCGCCCGGTCCGTTCCCACCAGGCAGACATTGCCGGCCTCAATGCCCTCCGGGCGCTCGGTTCGCGCGCGCATCACCAGCACTGGTTTGCCCAGCGAAGGCGCTTCTTCCTGCACGCCACCCGAATCGGTCAGGATCAAGTAGGCCCGGTCCATCAACCACACGAACGAACCGTAGGGCAGCGGCGGCAACAGATGAATACGGCTGATACCTCCCAGAATCCGCCGCACCGGCTCCTGCACGTTGGGATTCAAGTGTACCGGATAGACCACGCGCGTATCCGGGAATTGCTGCGCCAGGTCGCGGATGGCCAGGCATATCTGCTCAAAGCCCGGGCCGAAACTCTCGCGGCGGTGCCCCGTCACCAGAATCATGCGCTCCCCGGGAAGCAAGCCCGGCAGGCCGTCGCCGCAGACGGCGGGCTCGCGCCGCACGCGCTCGCGAATGGAAAGAAGGGCGTCCACCACCGTGTTGCCCGTGACGCGAATCGCGCTCTCGGGAACGCCTTCCTCCAGCAGATTCCGGCGCGCGCCCTCCGTCGGAGCAAAGCAGAGATCAGCCAGCAGGTCGGCGATTCGCCGGTTGATTTCCTCCGGGAACGGCTGGTACTTGTCGCGGGAACGCAGGCCGGCTTCGACGTGGCCGATTTTCACCTTATGGTAATAGGCGGCCAGGCTCGCCGCCATCACCGTGGTCGTGTCGCCCTGAACCAGCACCCAGTCCGGCCGTTCCTCGCAGAGGACCTTTTCAACTTTGATTAAGACTTCCTGAGTAACATCCGCCAGGGACTGGTCCGCCCGCATCACCCCCAGGTCCGAATCCGGCTCAATCGAGAAGAGTTCGAGCACCTGGTCCAGCATTTCGCGGTGTTGCGCCGTGACGCAAACCCGCGTCACGATCCGCGGCGCGTGCTTTTTCAGCTCCAGGATCACCGGCGCCATCTTGATGGCCTCCGGGCGGGTTCCGAAGATCGCCAATACCTTCATTTTCCGAGTCTGACCCTTATACTCCTTGGAATGCCGCCGGCACCCTCGCACACCTGGGAGCCGAGAGCGCATCGCGGCCCTCCCAAGGGATAGGCGATAAAGGGAGGAGAATACTCAACCTGCGTTTGTACTGCGGGCTGGCGGTCACAACCTACCGTTCATC
>JAHEKS010000450.1 GCA_024638215.1 Acidobacteriota bacterium
GAAGTGTCCTTCACCAGCACCCCTTGCGGGGCGCTGAGGTGAAGCTGCGAGGCCACCTCTTTGGCCTGGTCAGGGGTGAGGTTGCGAACCTGAAGCCCCAGGATGCCTTCGCTCCGGCCGTCGTCCGGCGCCTCGCTGCTGTCATCCGGCGTGGAAGTCGCCTCGTGCAGGATCTGATTGCGGTCGCCCACTTCCACTTCCGCGGTCATCGTCTTCTGCTCGCGCAGGATTTCGAGCTTCAGCTTCTTCCCAACCTCGGTGTCGGAGACAATTCCCACCAACTGGTCCCCGCTCTTGATAGGCTTCCCTTCCACGGAAAGGATGACGTCGCCCATTTTCAGACCGGCGCGCTCGGCGGGACTGCCTCTTTCCACACTGTTCACCACCACGCCGTGGTCCGCGCCAAAGCTGTGCAGCAGCGCCGGGTTGTTCCGGTTGAGGAAGGAAACTCCGATCGCTCCGCGCCGCACCGTTCCCGTGGCGATAATCGAGTTGTAGACCTTGCGGGCCGTGTCGGAAGGAATGGCGAAGCCAACGCCGTCGTAACTGCCCCGCCGGGTGGCGATGGCGGTGTTGATGCCCACCACCTGCCCGGCCATGTTCACCAGCGGTCCGCCGCTGTTGCCGGGGTTGATGGCGGCGTCGGTTTGCAGGAAACGCTTGAACTGCCCTTCCGGCCCCCCTTCGATGTTTCGCCCCTTGGCGCTGACAATGCCGGCCGTGACGGTGGACTCCAAGCCGAAGGGGCTTCCGATCGCCAGAACCCAATCGCCAACGCGCATGGAGTCCGACTCGCCGAACGTGGCGGGCGTCAGCGGCCTGCCGGCGTTGATCTTGATGACGGCCAAGTCGGTCCACTTGTCCGTGCCGATAATCTTCGCCTCGTAGCCCTTGCCGTCGTTGTCGCCGTGAAGCTGCACGCGAATGTGGTCCACGGGCCGGTCCAGGCCGTCCTGAGTGATGACGTGGTAGTTGGTCAGGATGTAGCCGTTCTTGTCGAGGATCAAACCGGAACCCAGGCTTTGCTGGCGAAAGTCGCGCGGGTAGGAGTCATCCCCGGGCGCCCCGAAGAACCGGTCGAAAAAGTCCCCAAACGGGGAATCTTGAGGCGTGTGATAGCGCCGCAATTCCGTGGTGCGCACCGTGGTTTCCGTGTTGATGTTGACCACGGCGGGCTCCATGGCTTCCGCGATTCTGGCGAAGGAGCTGGAAAGCTCGGCGGGTGTGGGGGCCGGAAGAGGAGCCGCGTCGGGAGCGAATGCCGCAGGCCGGGCCGCCCGAACGCCCAGCGAAAGCAGCGTGCCCATGATGATTCCCACTCCGAGGGTGACGGCAATAATCAGCGCCGGCAAGACGCGACGTCCATTGAAGCTCATTCTCACCTACCCCCGTGGAAAGTCTTCGGACACACCTGCCCTTACGCGACTTGAGTAATTATACACTGCTTTCTCGCCCCGAGCCGACAGGAAAATACCAGCGTATGAAGATATGTGGGCTGCCGCAGGGGCGGTCTCGCACGCGGACCAGGAAGGCGATCGCCGATTGCGCCTCAGCCTTCGACCGGCGAGGGCGCTGCTTCGCCGCCCAGCTCCGAGACAATCATGCCGCACAGAACTAGGGCGGCGCCCAGCAAGACCTTGATTCCCAAGCGCTCGCCGAGCACCACCCGCGAAGTGATCGCCGCGAAGACCGGCTCGAGCGCGAAAATCAACGCCGTATGCGCTGGCGGCGTGTACTGCTGAGCCCAGTTTTGCACGGAGAACGCAAAGCCTGTTGCGAAAACTGCCGTGACAATCAGCGCACCAACTAGCCCCCACGTCCAATGGAGCTTGGGGGCGCGATCCATGGGCAAGGCGGCGAGGGCCAGAATCCCGACCGCGAGCACCTGCAGGGAAACAAGGTGTTGAAAGGCCAGCCGCTTGGTGTAATGGCCGACCAGAACGATGTGGATCGCGAACGAACAGGCGCCGAACAACGTCAGCACATCGCCGCGATTCACCGAGCTCAGGCCGGAAGGAACCACCAGGAAATAAATCCCAACCAGTCCCAAGAGCGCCCCCACGACGCTTGCCCCGCGCATTTTGGCGCCGCCCAGCATCAGGATGGTCGGAACCAGGATGACGCTGAAGCCGGTGATAAACGCCGATTTTGAAGGAGTCGTGTAGAGCAGCCCCCACGTCTGGCACAGGTATCCGGCAAACAGGAACACTCCCAGGACCAGCCCCGGCACGATTGCTCTGCGGTCGAGCGGGCCGCGGCCCAGCACCAGGAAGAGCAGCGCTCCCGCCAGCGTGAAGCGGATCGCCAGGAATGGAATGGGCGAGGCATCCTGAAGAGCGCCTTTGACGATGACGAACGTTGAGCCCCAAACAAACGTGATCGTCACCAGCAGCGCTTCCGCTTTCTTGCGGTTGCTCAAATGGGTCGGCTCCGGACAGAACTTGCCCGCAGGCTCTATGAATATGCTTGGGGTTGGGAACTTCTGCAAGTGCGGATTTTGGGGTGAATGCTAAGCAATTCCCTCAAGG
>JAHEKS010000009.1 GCA_024638215.1 Acidobacteriota bacterium
AAGCATCCTGAGTTTGGCCAAGACGGAAGGGATGCTCTTCAAGTGGGGTTCGGGCACGGGCACGAACCTCTCACCTCTCAGGTCTTCCCTGGAGTCACTGTCAGGCGGCGGTATGGCCTCGGGTCCCCTATCGTTTATGAAGGGTTACGACGCCTTTGCGGGCGTCATCAAGAGCGGCGGCAAGACGCGCCGCGCCGCCAAGATGGTCATCCTCAACATTGACCATCCCGACGTGGAAGAGTTCATCGAGTGCAAGGCCAAGGAAGAGCGCAAGGCCTGGGCGCTGGTGGACGCCGGCTACGATCCCTCGCTCGACGGCGAGGCCTACAGCTCCATCTTCTTCCAGAACGCCAACAACAGCGTGCGCGTTTCGGACGACTTCATGAAGGCGGTGGCGGAGGACCGCGACTGGGTCACGCGCCGCGTCACCGATGGCGAGCCGGTCAAGTCCTACCGCGCGCGCGACCTGATGCGCCTAATCGCCGACGCCGCCTGGCAGTGCGGCGACCCGGGCATGCAGTTCGACTCGACCATCAACAAGTGGCACACGTCGAAGAACACCGCGCCCATCAACGCCTCCAATCCCTGCTCGGAGTACATGTTCCTCGACGACTCGGCCTGCAACCTGGCGTCGCTGAACCTGATGAAGTACGTGACCCCGGACGGGAAGTTTGACGTCGAATCCTTCCGCCGCGCCGTGGCCGTGGTCGTCACCGCGCAGGAAATTTTGGTGGATAACGCCAGCTATCCGACGGAAAAGATCGCCGTCAACTCGCACGATTTCCGGCCGCTCGGCCTTGGCTACGCGAACCTGGGAGCGATGATGATGGCCAACGGGCTGCCTTACGATTCCGACGCCGGGCGCGATTGCGCCGCCGCCATCACCGCCCTGATGCACGGCCAGGCGTATCTGACCTCTTCCCGCATTGCCGCAGAAATCGGCCCTTGTTCGGGCTACGGCGTCAACCGCGATCCTTTCCTGGGCGTCATCTCCATGCACCGCCAGGCGCTGGCGGGAATCAACGCCCGCAACGTGCCCGACACGCTGATGGAATCGGCGCGCAAAGTCTGGGATGAATGCCTGGCCAACGGCATGAAGTTCGGCTACCGCAACGCGCAGGTTACGGTGCTCGCGCCCACCGGCACCATCGGCTTCATGATGGATTGCGACACCACCGGCATCGAGCCCGACCTGGCGCTGGTGAAGTTCAAGAAGCTGGTCGGCGGCGGCATGATCAAGATTGTCAATAACACCGTGCCCGCGGCACTGCTCCGGCTCGGATATTCGCACGAGCAGGCGGGTGAAATCGTCAGCTACATTGACGAGCACGGCACCATCGAGGGCTCGCCGCACCTGAAATCCGAGCACCTGGCGGTTTTCGATTGCTCGCTCAAGCCCGCCAAGGGCAAGCGCTTCATCAGCTACATGGGACACATCCGCATGATGGGCGCCGTCCAGCCGTTCCTTTCCGGGGCTATTTCCAAGACCGTCAACATGCCCGAGAGCGTGGCCGCGGATGACGTGATGAACGCCTACACCGAGGCTTGGCGATTGGGCCTGAAGGCCATCGCGATTTACCGCGACGGCTCCAAACGCACCCAGCCGCTTAATACTTCCGACGCCAAGCCGAAAAAGGAGTCAGAAGTCAGGAGTCTGAAGTCAGAGGAGGGCGCCGCTGGTTCCCGAGTCCCGAGTCCCGAGTCCCGAGTCCCGACCGCGGAACCTCCCAAGCCCTTCCGGCACAAGCTCGCCGACGAGCGCCGCGCCATCACTCACAAGTTTTCTGTGGCGGGGCACGAGGGTTACCTCACCGTCGGGCTCTACGAAAACGGCCAGCCGGGCGAAATCTTCATCACCATGGCTAAGGAAGGCTCGACCGTCTCCGGCCTGATGGATTCTTTCGCCACCGCGGTTTCCCTGGCCTTGCAGTACGGCGTGCCGCTCAAAGTGCTGTGCGACAAGTTCAGCCACACGCGCTTTGAGCCTAGCGGCTGGACCAATAATCCGGAAATCCGCTACGCCAAATCCATGATGGATTATATCTTCCGCTGGATGGCCCTCAAATTCCTGCCGCGCGACGCGCAGCCGCGCGAAGAAGCGAGCGTCAGTTCGCTGAACGGCACGGACGTGGAAAAGGCCACCGAGGTCGCCGCGCAGTTCACGCGCGCCACCTTCGAGCCCGCCCAGCCCGGCCTGGCGGGAGTGGAGTCCACCGACGACGCTCCCAGTTGCCCGGATTGCGGCGCCATCATGGTGCGCAACGGAGCTTGCTATCGCTGCATGAATTGCGGTTCGACGAGCGGATGCTCGTAAGAGTTGTGGGGGTGACCTGGACTATTTTCTATATTAGAATGGAAGACGGAAAATTGATGGGTTGTCTGGAGGGGCTGCCCCGGTTTCTTGGGGCGGCCCTTTCTCTTTTTGGGGAGGATCCATGGACGTTCGCGAAGCTCTGAAGGCCATCTGCACCACCCACGAAGGTTTTTGCTGGTATTGCGACACGCAACTGCCGGAAGCGGAGGAGGCGATTTCCACCGGCTGGGACGTCAAGCGCCTGGAAGGCGAGCGCGTGGCGAGCATCATCCTGGTTTGCCCGAATTGCCAGGCGCAGCGCGCCCAGCTCGGGGAAGAGGAGTTTCTGCGGCATCTCTCCTTGCGCGTGTGCAACGCCACGTGTTGAAGGTGTCCCTGTAGGGCAGGGCCCGCGTTTCGGCCCCGCGGGTTTTCATGGCTCCAACAAGCCGCAGTCCGTCGCCCGACGGACTGCGCCACAAATTCGAGGCTGCCATGGAAGAAAGATGGATTCGGGATTTCTTCGAGCACCAAGCGCGCCGGGTGATCGAACGTTCCGCCTCAGAGCCCGAAGGCTTCCTCTCCTATTTCACCGACCATGAGCCCAAAGACGAAGAAATCCTGGGCCTGCTCTCCGTCTCCACCATGATCGGAGGAGAGTTCCACGACAGGTCTCTGTTCCCCACGCCCGTTGAGGCGCTCGCGGCCCTGTCCGGGCAGACACGCTCCGAAATCTGCCAATACTTCCGGGACGAACTCGCCGCCTTCCTCCGCACTCTCCACTCGGCGTAAAGCTGCGACAAGTCATCTCATCAGTGACGAGTGACAAGCAAGCGGCCGCCTTATCCCCTGGCGACCGCTAGCACAAGACTCATCGGTGTCGGCGCGGGGCCCGCAGTCATGACCCAGTGCAGGCGATGTTGGCACCAAATCCGTCCCGGAAGTGGTAACCTGAATGGGCTCGTGCGAGTCAGAATTCATTAGGGCATGTCACATAAAATTCTCAAGTCGTGCAGGAGGCTTTCATGAGGAAGGTCGTGTTGTTTGCGGGATTATCGCTCATGTTTTGGTGCACGGCGCCAACCGCGGCGCCGGCCGCTCCGCCCGCTCCCAATTCGGGCTATCACCTGATCAAGAAAGTTCATCTCGGAGGCCAGGGAGGCTGGGATTATCTGGTGATGGACAGCGCCGCCCGCCGCCTCTACATTTCGCACAGCACGCACGTCATCGTGCTCGATGCGGACACCTATAAAGTGGTCGGCGACATTCCCGACACGCCGGGCGTTCACGGCGTCGCTTTGGCGCCCGAATTCGGCCGCGGCTTCACCAGCGACGGCCAGGCGGCGAAGGTGACGATTTTCGATTTGAAGACGCTGAAGAAAATTGGCGAAGCCAAGACCGGCGAAGGGCCGGACGCCATTCTTTACGACCCTGCCTCGAAGCGCGTCTTCACCTTCAACGGCCGCGCGAACAGTTCCACGACGATTGACGCCGCCACCGGCAACGTGGCCGGAACGATTGAGCTGGGCGGCCGGCCGGAGTTCGCCGTCTCGGACGAAGCGGGCCACATTTACAACAATCTGGAAGACAAAAGTGAAGAGCTGGAAATTGACTCGCGCTCGCTCAAGATTCTCCATCGCTGGCCGCTGGCGCCGTGCGAATCGCCTTCCGGCATGGCGATTGACCGCGAGCACCGGCGGCTCTTCATCGGTTGCCACAATGAGATGATGGCGGTGATGGACGCGGCGACCGGCCATGTCATCACCACCGTGCCCATCGGCCGCGGCGTGGACGCCAACCGCTACGATCCCGGAACCGGCCTGGCCTTCAGTACCAACGGCTTCGACGGCACGCTCACCGTAGTGCGCGAGGAGTCGCCGGGAAAATTCAGCGTGGTCGAAAACGTCCCGACCGAGCGCGGCGCGCGCACCATGGCGCTCGATCTCAAGTCGCACCGTATCTTCACCGTGACGGCGAAGTTCGGACCCATGCCGCCGCCCAAACCCGGCGAGCGCTTTCGCCGGCCTCCTATCCTGCCGGACACTTTCGAGTTGCTCGTCTTCAGCCAGTAGCTGATGCCCGGCGGAAAGACTCTTGGGTTCGCCTGCACGCCAGCCGCTCCCAGGGTGTATTCTGGAAGGGAAGGAGGTGCATGATGAAGGTTACCGATCCGGTTTGCAAGATGGAGATTGATTCCGAGAAAGCCGCCAAGAGCGAGTACAAAGGCCAGACGATTTACTTCTGCGCGCCGGGCTGTAAAGCCAAGTTTGACAAGGAACCCGAGAAATTCCTGGCGAAATAGAAGGAAACCTCTGAGCGGCAAATCGGACCCGCTTGTCTAACCGAGGGTCCTGCAATGAAGGCGCGTTACGTCATCCTCGGTTTGGCATTTCTCGTCGCCGTGGCCGTCGCGAAGCCGGAGGGCTTCCCCCGCGGCCAGGTGGTTTCGCGCGTGGACTGCGCGGGGCCCCCGGGGCAAAGCTACGCGCTGTATCTTCCCACCAACTACGGCGCCTTGAAGAAGTGGCCGGCCATTTTTGCTTTTGACCCGATGGGGCAGGGCAGCCGGCCCGCCGGGCTTCTCCAGCCCGCGGCCGAAAAATACGGCTACATCGTGGTCGCTTCCAATAATTCTCGAAACGGACCCGTCATCGATTCGGTCGAGGCCATGCAGGCGGTGTGGATCGATTCGCGGGCCCGATTTTCGATTGATGACAAGCGGATTTACGCGGTGGGCTTTTCCGGCGGGGCGCGCACCGCGATGCGATTTGGATTGTCACTTTCCGGACGCGTGCGGGGTGTCCTTCCGGCGGGTGGAGGGCTTCCTCCCGACATGGAAGTGAAATCGCCCCCGTCCTTTGCTGTTTACGGCATTGTCGGCATCCGTGATTTCAACTACGGCGAAATGAAGGACCTGGACCGCCGATGGGCGGGTTGGGGAGTGCCTCACCATTTGGAAGTGACCGAGCAGGAACATCGTTGGCCGTCCCAGGAAGCGTTCCTGCGCGGCATCGAATGGATGGAACTGCAGGCGATCAAAAGCGGGAGCCTTCCTCCCAACGCGGAATTGCTCGGCGCGCTTTTTGCGGCCCGCCTTGGCCGCGTGCGCGAATTGAGGAAGGCGGGAAATATCACCGCGGCCTATCTTGAGAGCGAGTCCGTTCTTCAGGATTTCCAGGGTCTCTGCGATGTTTCCGAGGCGGAAGCGTGGAGGAGTGAGCTTCAAAAGTCGGCGGACATCAACAAGCTTCTGAAAAGGGAGAAGAAGCGCGAAGCGGAGCGCGAGCAACTCGACGCCCGGCTCACAGCGCGGCTCGGCGCTGCCCAAGCGAACATTGCCAGTTCGACGGCTGACCCGGCGGCGCTGCGGAAATCGATCAACGCGCTGGACATTGATTCTCTCCGCCGGGAAGCGCAGAGCGGCAAAGACGAGGATCGCCGCATCGTCGCTGTCCGGCAAATCCAGCGCATCCTAGTGGTGGGCTTTGAGGACGCGAACTTTTATTTCGGGCAACAAGACCCGAGGAGGGCATTGAAAAGCCTGGAAGTGGCCGCCCTTGGACAGCCCCAGAATCCTGAGATCCAGTTCTTGATGGCTCGCACTTGGGCCCTCGACCACGACGAGCGGAATGCCCTCAAGGCGCTGGCGAAGGCAGCGGAACTGGGATTTTCCTCCCCGGAACGAATTGAGCGTGAGCCTGCCTTTGCGCCGCTTCGCCAGGATCCCCGATACGCCGAAACGCTGGCAAAGATTCGAGCCCACTCGGAGTCCGGGAATCACTGACGTTGCCGGAGGCCATGCGGCGAAATACTAAAGTCAATCTCCAAGTCAGGTGCAAGGCGAAACCTGGCAAGGGCCGGGATGGTCTTCGGGCAAACAACGCCACTCTTCCACTTGGCTGTCCCTCACGACAGGGACTCCAATCAGATACGGCCCGGGCACGCGCATTTAGGCGCGCGGTCTTCTGGGCCAGAGGAGAGGCGTGCGGGCCTTGTATTCGAGATAGGCTTTCCCGAAGCGGATTTCGAGTTCGCGCTCTTCGTAGGTTTTCAGATAGTAGAGCATCGCCGGCAGGAACAAGCCGATAGTCCAGGCCACAAAAAGTCCCGAGCGCGTCCACAGCCCGAATGAAACGAAGAATGCCAGCAGGCTCAGGAGCATGGGATTGCGCGTCCAGGCATACATGCCGCTCGCCGCGAGCCGTCGGCTGAGGTAAATCGCAAAGGGCGCGCCGAGGCCGCGCAAGGCGAGACTCCCCACGGTCAGTGCGACGACGATTCCCGTCGCGATCGTAAGCTGCCAGCCCAATCCAGGCGGCAGGGGAATGATCCAGCGCGGCGACACGCGAGCCATCTTTACGGACTCGATCACCGCCGAACCGAGCGCGATCATAATAAAGTAGTGCAAGAAGGGCGCGACTCTTTGCGCGCGCTGAACTGTGGCGTTGGCGTCCAGGATGCTGCGCGCCATTCGCGACGCCGGGAAGATGAGGAGCGCGCCTCCCACGGCCAGCGCTGCGCTCCAAGGCGGCGTGAACGCATGGCTTCCCGCCCAGCGCCAAATCAACAAGCAGAGGACAAATCCAAGAATGCGCAGAACTGCATGCATGCGACCGCGGCGATGCGCGAATCTTAGCACGGCTCGCCCCGGAACCGGCAATTTCTGCCGCACATGGGCGGCAGTTTATCATTGAGTAATCAGGGTCAAAATGAACTGTTGCATTCGGAGACGCAAATGAAGACAATGGGCGTACCGAGAAATCATTATGCTGGCTTTTCTTTGTGGCGCAATGGAGTTCGCTCCGGACGGCGGGCGCGATTGGCGTGAGAAGATGCGCCGTTGGCTCGAGGAGAACGTCAATCACACCGTCTACGACCCGACCGTCGAGGCCCGGCGCCTGATGAGCGAAGAGGACCTGCGCGGCCTGCCCGGCTGGAAGACCACCGACCTGGAACGATTCCGCAAGGCGATGCGGTTCATCATCAATCACGATTTGGACGTGATGCGCAGCCGCGCCGACTACGTGGTCTGCTACTGGGACGCCGCGGCGGCGCGCGGGGGCGGCACGCATGCCGAGTTGACCGCCGCTTATCGCCGCGGCCTGCCCGTTTATCTGGTGAGCGAGCTCCCCGTGGAGGAAATCAGCGGCTGGGTGGTCGGCTGCACCACGAAGATCTTCCCCGGCCTCGATGAATTGAAATCCTTCCTGTCCGCGACCTACGGCAAGGAAGCCCGCCAGCGGGCCTTCTGGGGCCCGCGTTAAGTTTCCTGGCGCTCTCTCGCCCCGTGTATAATCCAACCCGCGTTACAATCGTCCGCGAGAGGTGAAACGATGAAAAAGGTCGGCGGCTTGGTGGGACTCGTCCTCGCCCTGGGCATCGGCTACTTCATCTTCAAAGCTCAGATGACCACCGGGCCCGCGGGCGGCGCGCCGCCCCAGCAGGTGATTGACACGACCGGCGTCGAAAACGACCTCGTTGCCATCGGGCATGCCGAGCAGATGTACCTGGCCAGCCACGGCAGCTACGCTTCGCTCGACCAGCTCAAGCAGGATGCGATGACCACTTTTTCCGACGGCACACGCCGCGGCTACCAGTACACCGTGGATTTTGAAGACGGCCAGCATTTTCGCGTCACCGCCACGCCCACCGACCCGGCCAAGAAGAACTGGCCGACCGTGAGCATTGATCAAACTATGCAGGTCCAAAAGCAGTAAGGAGCAGTCAAACTAGTCAAGACCAGTCAAGACCAGTCATGAGCAGTCAAGACCAGCGAAAGGCAGCAGAAAGAAGCGAAGGAAAGTCAAAGCGGAGAGGGATAGTCTGGTGGCAGGCGATCCAGGAAAAGCCGTCGCAAGCCGCAGCGGAAAGCCAGAGGCAGTGGCGTTGGACCCGAAACTTAGTCCGAGAGTGTCATCCAGGAGGGCGTTTGGATACCGTGACCTCCTAGTCTGGAAGAAAGGCATGCTCCTGGCTAGGCACATCTACGAGTTGACACAAAGGTTTCCTGCCGAAGAAAAATTCGGCTTGGTTTCACAAATGCGCCGTGCCGCGGTGTCTATTCCGTCGAACGTTGCGGAAGGACACGCGCGCCGCACAGCCAGGGAGTTCGTCCAGTTCTTGTCTCACGCTGAGGGCTCGCTCGCCGAGTTGGATACCCAACTCGGGCTGAGCGTTGAACTGGGCTACTGCGAGAAAGGCATCGCTCGGGCAGCTTGGGACTTGGTCGTTGAGCTTGAGAAGATGTTGGCGTCACTGCGCAACTCCGTTGAGGCGCGCCAAGAGCATCGTCCCTTGGGAGGGAGCCGCGAATGACTCCTATCGGAGCCGCTGTACGTGAATCGTGAAGCGAACTCCGGTATGTGCTGCTTCCTGCTCTTCGGTGCCGCTCTCGGCTGCTTTTGACTGTCCTCGACTGTTTTTGACTGTATTCTCCTGCTGTTGATATTTCTGCATTCTTATCGAGGTGAGCATGCGCGTTGAGACACGGGCTCCTGCCCGCGTAGATTTGGCGGGCGGAACGGTGGATATCTGGCCGCTCTACTTGTTTCATCCCGGAGCGCAGACGGTGAACATTGCGGTGCGCAGCTACGCTTCCTGCACCATCGAGACGCGCGCCGACCGGCGCATCGTCTTGTGGTCGCGCGACCAGCAAGTGCGCGAAAGCTACGAATCGCTGACCGAATTGGCGCTGAAGAAATCGCGTTTGCCGCTGCTGCGCGAGCTGGTGCTTTCCTTCGAGCCCCGGCGCGGGATCAGCGTGAAAACCGGCTCGCAGGTGCCGGCCGGCGCCGGCCTGGGCGGATCCTCGGCGTTGAACATCGCGATTTGCGGCGCTCTGGCGCGCGTCACGGGGAAGCGCTGCACCAAAACGCAACTGCTCGAAATCGCCAAGAACGTTGAGGCGATTGTGATCAAGGTCCCCACCGGCTGGCAGGATTATTTCCCCGCGCTTTACGGCGGGGCCAGCGCCGTCCACTTGAACCGTGACGGTGTGAAGCGCGAGAAGCTGCCGCTTTCTTTCGCCGACGTCGAAAAACGGTTTGTGCTTTGTTACACCGGCATGCCGCGCGATTCCGCCATCAACAATTGGGAAGTGATGAAGGCGCACATTGACGGCGATCCGAAGGTGCGCAAAAACTTCGACCAGATCACCACCATCGCCGTGCAAATGCGCGAGGCGCTCCTGGCCGGCGACTGGAACGACGTGGCGGAACTGCTGGCCCTGGAATGGGAGAACCGCAAGCGGAATTTCAAAGGCATCTCCACCCGGCGCATTGACACGATGATTTCCGAGACCCGCAAGCGCGGAGCCCGCGCGGCGAAGGTGTGCGGGGCGGGCGGCGGAGGATGCGTGGTCTTCGTGGTCGAGCCGGGAAGCAAGGCCGCGGTCGAGAATACGCTGCTCCGGCTGGGCGGCGAGATCCTTCATTTTGGCGTGTCACGCACCGGCCTGGAAGTTCGCTCCAACGGTTCGGCGCCGGGGCGGGAAGCCTGAAGGAGAGCGCGGCGTGACGGGGAAAGGCTTCTTCACAGTGGATGAGCCCCCGCGGCCCATCTTCCGGTTCCTTCTCTCGGCCTTCCTGGTTTTCTGCGCCTATCTGGGCACAGGGATCTTTCTTGGGGTCGTTTTCCGCGTCTTCGGCCTCCTACCGGACATCTACGTGAGTCTCTTTCTGGTTGACCTCGTGCTGCTGGCGGTTCTCGTCGCCCTCTACAAGCTCTTTTGCAGCGTGCTTGACGGCAAGCCGCTGGCTTTTGTCGGTCTAGCCTTTCACGGGCGTTGGAAGGCCGAACTGGGAATGGGATTCGCCCTTGGAGCCATCATGATCCTGGCCGTGGGCCTGCTGGAAGGCATCCTCGGCGTCGCCAGTTTTTCATGGATGCTTTCTGCGGCCGCCTCGCCGCGCCATATCCTGATTTGGGCAGTGTTCTCGCTGGTCCTTTTTTGCGTGGCCGGGACCGCCGAGGAGCTGTCCTTTCGCGGCTACCCTTTCCAGCGGTTGGTGGACTCGATCGGGCCGGCCGGGGCCGTGGCGGTTTTTTCGGCAATGTTCGGCCTGGTGCACCTTGGAAACAGCTCGCACACGTGGCTCTCCACCTTAAACACCGTGCTGGTGGGCGTAACGTTCAGTGTCGCTTACCTTCGGACGCGCGCGCTGTGGCTTCCCATCGGACTTCACGTCTCCTGGAATGTCTTCCAAGGCTATGCGCTGGGGTTTCCAGTCAGCGGCATTTTGCTGCCTGCGGCTTTGACCAGGCCGGAAATACACGGCGCCTTTTGGCTGAGCGGTGGCGCTTACGGCCCGGAAGGAAGCCTGCTTTCGACCGGCGTGATAATCCTGGGCACAGTTTACCTGTTGCTTTCCAAACGCATCTATGTGAGTAAGGAGATGAGGGAACTGGTTCTCGCTCCCGTCCCTCAGCCACCCAATAGCCGGCAGCCCCCGGCGCCCCCTGACGCCAGTGGCCACGGACTTAAAGGTTTTCAAGGGCCTTAGATGACCGGCGAAACCGCCCATCGCTGGAAGCCTTCTCTGCACCACAGTCGTCGGCGTGCGAGATGTCTGGTTTGCGCGGCCGCAGCGCTGGCGCTGCTCGTGAGCCCGCGGACGATGTTCCCCGACGAGCCGCTGACCAAAGAGGCGCGGATCAACCTCATCCGCGGCCTGATCAGCGAAATCGCCGTCACCAAGATTCCGCTGCCGCGCGGGAAACACGGCGTGGTTCTGGACACCAAGGGTACGCTCGACAAAGGCGAGGCCCAAAAAGAAATGCGCAACAACGGCCCCGCCATCCTGCCCGGCATGCCGGTGGAAATTACCAGGCTGACGTTCAAGTCCAACCGAATCATCTTCGAAATCAACGGCGGGGGAAAGCGAGGGAAAAAGTGGTATCAGCACATCGAAATCGGCATCGGTAATCGGACTACGCCCATCGCTCAGCAGCCGCCCGTGCTCACCTATGGATCGTGGATCACGCTCAAGCTCGCTGAGAAAGCCAAGAACCTGACCGTCGATCAAGCGAAAAGTCTGCTGGCCGACGTTCTGGACTTCACGCGGCACTCGCCCACCGTCTTGTATGCCCGCACCACGCCTCCCGAGTTCAAGGAAGCCATCGAGAAACATCAGGTGCTGGTGGGAATGGACCGCGACACGGTGCTCTCCTCCAAAGGTCCGCCCGACCGCAAAGTGCGCGAAGACCGCCCCGACGGCACCGAGGAAGAAGACTGGATCTACGGCCTCCCACCGCATGTCCTGTATGTCGTCTTTGAAGGCGACACCGTCACGCGCGTTCACCAATACTGAAGTCGAAGCCACTCTCACTGCTGCATCATCATCCGGCGCGCGCTCGATTGGGTCGGCGCGCAAGACGGCTCGCGCGCTGGCGCGCATTTGACGCGAATCCCGCGATGGGTTAGGATGACGGGTGACCCGCTCTCCTTTGTGTTTGACTTAATGTCAAGCCGCCCTTTACCATAGTTGTTTCTAGATTACGTCCGCATTCAAACTGGAGGAATCTCTCATGCCTGTTAAAGTCGGAATCAACGGTTTCGGCCGCATTGGGCGCAACATTCTGCGCGCGTCACTGGGCGACAAGGATATCGAATACGTGGCGGTGAACGACATCACTGACCCCAAGACCCTGGCGCACCTTTTGAAGTACGACTCGGTGCTCGGCAACCTGACTGCCGACGTGGGTTACGGCGACGATAGGATTCGGGTTGACGGCCACACCATTAAGGTTTTCAAGACCAAAGACCCGGCGGAGATTGACTGGTCGTCGCTGGGCGCGCAAATCGTGGTCGAGTCTACCGGCCTGTTCACCAAGGCCGAGGACGCCAAGAAGCATCTGCGTGGAACGGTGAAGAAGGTCATCATTTCCGCACCCGCCAAGAACGAAGACATCACCGTCGTCTTGGGAGTGAACGACGACAAGTACGATCCCGCCAAGCACCACATCATCTCCAACGCTTCCTGCACCACGAATTGCCTGGCGCCGGCGGCCAAAGTGGTCCACGAGAATTTCCGCATCAAGAAAGGCTCGATGACCACCATCCACTCCTACACGAACGATCAGCGGATTCTGGACTATCCGCACAGGGACCTTCGGCGGGCGCGCGCCGCGGCGATTTCCATTATCCCCACGACCACCGGCGCGGCCAAAGCGGTGGGACTTGTGTTGCCGGAACTCAAGGGCAAGCTCGACGGCTTCTCCATGCGCGTGCCGACGCCGAACGTTTCGGTCGTGGACCTGGTGGCGCTGGTCGAGAAACCCACCACCGTCGAAGAAGTCAACGCCGCGTTTAAGAAGGCCGCGCAGGGGCCGCTCCAGGGCATCTTGGAGTATTGTGAAGAAGAGCTGGTCTCGAGCGACTTCCGCGGCAATTCCAACTCCTCGATCGTGGACGCGGGCTTTACCAAGGTCATTGACGGCGACCTGGTGAAAGTCACGGCGTGGTATGACAACGAGTGGGGTTACTCCTGCCGCGTCCGCGACCTGATCAAGTTCATCGCCAAGCGTTTCTAAACTGTCCATCGTCCGTGGTCAGCGGTCCTCAACCGCCGGCCACGGACAACCGACCACGCATAATTCATAACGGACGGATTCCCATGAGCAAACTTTCGATTCGCGATTTAGACCTGAAAGGCAAACGTGTTTTCATGCGCGTGGATTACAACGTTCCGCTCAACGACGCGGGCCAGATTACCGACGACACGCGCATTCAAGCTTCCTTGCCGACCGTTCAGTATGCCCTCCACCGTGGTGCGCGGCTGATTCTGGCCTCTCACCTCGGCCGGCCCAAAGGCAAGCCCAATCCCAAGATGAGCTTGAGGCCCGCCGCTGAACGGCTTTCGAAGCTCCTTTCAAAGCCTGTCGCCTTTGCCAGCGACTGCGTCGGCGCGGAAGTGGAAAAACAGGCGGCGGTATTGAAGGACGGCGAAATCCTTCTTCTCGAAAATCTGCGCTTTCATCCCGAAGAAGAGAAGAACGATCCCGAATTCTCGCGCCAGCTCGCCGCAGTAGCCGAGCTTTACGTGAATGACGCCTTCGGTTCGGCACACCGCGCGCACGCTTCGACCGAAGGGATCACGAAGTTTCTCTCCCCGGCCGCGGCGGGCATGCTGATGGAAAAGGAGCTCGAATACCTCGGGAAAGCCGTTGAACATCCCGAGCGGCCTTACGTGGCCATCGTCGGCGGCGCCAAGGTTTCCGACAAAATCGAGCTGCTCCAAAACCTGCTGCGCTTTGCGGACACGATCCTGGTGGGCGGGGCGATGGCTTACACGTTCCTGAAGGCGCAAGGGGTAGACGTGGGCGCGTCGCGGGTGGAAGACGACAAGCTGGATATGGCCCGCGATGTGATGAAATTTGGCGAGCGCCGCACCATCAAGCTGTGCCTGCCAAGCGATCATGTGGTCGCGGACAAAATTGACGCGAGCGCCAAGGCGGAAATCGTCGGGACGCGTGGAATTCCGGCGGGCAAGATGGGCGTCGACATCGGGCCCCAGACGCGCGCCGAATATGCCGGCGAAATCGCCCGGGCGAAAACCATCGTCTGGAACGGTCCCATGGGCGTTTTTGAAATTGATCAATTCGCCCAGGGGACGCTCGAGGTGGCTCGCGCGGTTGCCGCTTCCAAGGCCGTTTCCATCGTGGGCGGCGGGGATTCGGTGGCGGCCGTGCACAAGGCGGGCGTCGAATCCCAAATCAGCCACATCTCCACCGGCGGCGGAGCTTCGCTCGAGTTCCTTTCGGGATTGAAGCTGCCGGGCGTCGAAGCGCTGACCGAAAAGAAGTAAGCAGCCGGCAGGGAGCAGTAGGCAGCGTACGACCGCCGACAGGCAGAGACCGAAACATACGTATGAATGCGCGAGTTGTGGGGAAGAGGGAACGTCTCGATAGATGACTGCGGACGGCCTTCTGCTTACTGCCTACTTCAACCCAAGGATGTGAACCTTGCGAAAACCCGTCATTGCAGGCAATTGGAAAATGTACAAAACCATCGGCGAAGCGGTGGCCTTCGTCGAAAAGTTGAAACCTAGCGTGGAGAGGGCCGAGCACTGCGAGGTGGTGGTCGGCCCTCCTTTCACGGCGCTGAGAGCGGTCGCGGATGCCGCGCGCGGCAGCAAGATTGCGGTCGCAGCTCAAGATCTTCACTGGAACAAGCAAGGCGCGCACACCGGAAATGTTTCGCCGTCGATGCTCTTGGACGCCGGCTGCACGCACGTGATTATCGGCCACTCCGAGCGGCGTCACGATCACGGTGAAACCGACCATCAGGTGAACCTGAAATTGAAAGCCGCGCTGGCGGCAGGCCTGGTGCCGATCGTTTGCGTAGGGGAAACGCTTGAAGAGCGCGAAGCGGGCGCGACGGACCGCGTGCTGGAACGGCAGTTCCTGGGCGGGTTCGCCGGGTTGACCCCTTCTGAATTTTCCCGTATCATCATAGCTTACGAGCCAGTCTGGGCAATCGGGACCGGCCGCACGGCGACTCCTGAAATGGCGGCCGCGAGTCACGCTGTCCTGCGGAAGCTGGCCAGCAAGGAATTCGGCGAAGGCAACGCTGCCGCTTTGCGGATTCTTTATGGCGGCAGCGTCAAGGCGGAGAATATCGGCAAGCTGATGGCCCAGGAAGAAATTGACGGCGCGCTGGTGGGCGGCGCGAGCCTGGACGCGGATTCATTCCTGGCCATTGTGAATTATCCTCGGAATTGAAGTTATCTCGGCTTGAGGAAGGGCGGAAAAGGGAATTATGGTAACAGCGGTTCTGGCGCTTCACATCCTGGTCAGCATCCTGCTGATCCTTGTTGTGCTGATTCAGGGTGGAGAAAACGTGGACATCACCGCCGCGTTCGGCGGCGTCAGCCAGGCGGCGTTCGGGCCGCGCGGCACGGTGACGACTTTGGCGAAGATCACCTGGGTGCTGGGCGCGATCTTTGTCGTGACTTCCATCACCCTGGCGGTGTGGGCGACGCGAGGCGGGGGCGGTTCGCTTCTCGAGACGAGCCCCGGAAAGTCCGCGCCAGCCCAAAAGGCGCCCGCCCAGCCGCAGCCGGCGCCGGCATTGCCGGGACCGCAATCTCCCGCTCCGCCCAAGTAGATTCGAGCGGTTGCCAGTCCTCAGCTATCGGAGACTAGCGAGTTCTCGCGAGAAGTTTTGTCACAACCGATGCCTGAGGACTGCCAACTCTCAACGTGCGGAAGTGGCGGAATTGGCAGACGCACCAGCTTGAGGGGCTGACGGTCGCAAGACCGTGGGGGTTCGAGTCCCCCCTTCCGCACCATACCTTGATTTCCACCTCATTTGCTTTCGCTTTTGGAGTGAATGGACGCCTTTGGGTGGATCCCCCTCAGAGTCTGATCGCGCGTCTAGAGTGAATTCCTCCTTTTGTCGTCCCTCCTCTCAGAACAAGGCGCGGGCGGAAAGGACCTCTTCTAAAAGGGCTGCCGAGGTTCCCGAACTCGCTTCGTGCTTGATTCAACAAAAGAATATTGGGGTCGGCATTCTCCTCCTCGCTGAGGAATATCCGATAATCGTTTGGACAGACTTGGAGTTGCAAGTGAGCTCTCCTGCCTTGGTGGCCTGTTCATCCTCGAACCAACTTACCGCAGAAATCTTCTGGTCGCAGATGGTTACCATGTATTCTGCTGATTCGCAGATCGTTCCAGTACTTATGGTCACGGATTTGTCCTCCCGCTCGGCTTGTGCGGGAGTATGTGGTTTTCTTGCTAAGGGATAAAGCGGTTTTGGGCCCAGCAGATGGGGGGCGGCTGGGCACACTTCATCCCCGCCCTCCCAAATTTGAAATTAGGAAAGCACCAGGCGGCCGCTTGGCTTGACTCACCCTGGAAACCAGATTATCCTTTTCGCACAGGGCTCGTGACTAACCACAATTGGGGTGGGGCGATCAGGAGGATGAAGATGATTCGAAGCCGTGTCTTGTGGGTTGTGGTAGCTGTGCTTTCGGCAGGAAGTCTCTCCTTTGGGGACTTCAAATACTCTGAAACATCCAAAATCACCGGCGGGGCTCTTCAGGGAATGACGAAGTTTGTGGGGGTGTTCAGCAAGCAGGCCCGTCAGGCGACCCAGCCTACCGAGAGCACGACTTACGTCAAAGGGAATCGTCTGCGCTCCGACCATTCCGATGGTCGAGTCGAGATCATTGACCTCGACGGCCGCCGCGTGATCTTCATTGACACTCAGAAGAAAACCTACTCGATTACCACGTTCGACCAGATGAAACAAGCTCTCGAGCGTGCGCGGGAGCGAGCCAAGGCCGCGTCCGCCGGGAAAGGCCAAGAGCCACAAGCTCAGCAGGCTAATCTCAAAGTGACCCCTAAAGCCGACATCACTCCTACGGGAAAGACAGCCACCATCCTCAATCTCCCCGCCCACGAAGTCAAAATGCGCCTGGACATGCAAATGGAAAGCACCGACCCGAAGGCTGAGGGGAAATCGGCGACGATGTGGGTCACTTCCGATTCCTGGGTCACTCCGCAAATACCGGGCTATGACGAGGTGATGCAGTTCCGCCAGAAAATGGCCAAAGAAATTGACTGGATGCCGAGCACCCTCCTGGGCGGCAACGCGCAGACGTCGCAGGCCATGGAGAATTTGCGGAAAAACTCCGCCGCCCTCAAGGGGCTCCCCTTGCTTCAGTACGTGAGCATGGGGATGGAAGCGAGCGGAAACCAGGAGGCTGCTGGAAGCCAAACCCAGTCGGAGCAGCCCGCGCCGCCATCCGATGTAAGCAACCCTGAGGGTGCAATCGTGAAGGGGCTGGGCGGAATGTTCGGCGGCTTCGGCCACAAAAAGAAGAAGAAGGAGGAGTCTGCTGCGGGAGAGCAAGCCTCGGCCGAGCCTGCGGCACCGCCCTCTTCCCCCGGCTCGCTGATGGATGTGACCGTTCAGGTGACATCGTACTCAAGTGACCCGCTGGATTCGAGTCTGTTCGAAGCGCCCGCCGGCTACACTGAACTCCCGTCGAACTTCGAACCCGAGCTAAGCGGGACCCACTGAGCGCCGGGCGGCCACCGGAAGCGGCGCCGTTTTGCGCGGGGAGATTCAGCTACTCAGGTATCCCCCGATTTATTCCGGAGCTTTCGCCTATTTGTGATAGACTGCGCCCGGATTTCGATATCCGGCCATGGCTGAACACTCCGCCCCCCAACTGAAGCGGCGGGAAATCTGCCGCATCGCCGCGCGCGTCTTCTACGAAAAGAGTTACGAAGGCGCGTCCATGCAGGATATCGCCGAAGCCGTCGGGCTCACCAAGGCGGGCCTCTATCACTACATCGGGAGCAAGGACCTGCTCCTGTTTGAAATCATGAATTACGGCATGGACATCCTGCAGGAAACCGTGGTGGACAAGGCCAAGGACATCGCCGACCCCCGCGAAAAGCTCCGGCGCCTGATCGCGGGCCACATTGATTTGATCGTGCGCGCGCGCGACCTGGAAATAACCGTCATCCTGCATGAGAACCGCTCGCTGCGCGGACCGTTGCGCAAGAAGATCAACGCCCGCAAGCGGCAGTACATCCAGCTTCTGGAAGAAACCATCCAGCGCGTGCAGGAGCAAACCGGAGGAAAGGAATTACTCCCCGCTCACGTTGCGACTTTCGGGTTGCTGGGCATAATCAACTGGCTCTACCAGTGGTATCGCCCCGAGGGGCCGGTCAAGCAGGGCGAACTGACGCAAGCCTACATTGATTTCTTCTTCCGCGGACTGCTCGGCCAACGCGCTTAACCTCGGTAGCTGCGCCTTCTCGGACCAGAGTGTTTCCACCCCCGTTGTCCGCCGCCGGGCGGCGTGGTAACATCTCGCGCGGATTCGCAAGCGGGAGGGCGAATGTCATCCTTGACGGTTTCATTCCAGGGGGAGCGCGGAGCCTTCAGCGAGGAGGCGGCTCGCCAGCTTCTGGGTCAGCGCATCCGCGTTCTGCCTTGTGAAACCTTTTCCGCGGCATTCGAGAGCGTAGCCCGCGGCAGGGCGCGTTATTGTCTCGTGCCGATTGAGAACACCCTGGCGGGTTCCGTTTACGAGAACTACGATCTGCTGCTCGCGAACCATTTGCACATCGTCGGCGAAACCAACCTGCGCGTCGTGCACAACCTGGTGGCTTTCCCCGAAACTTCCACGCAAAACCTCCACCGCGTTTTTTCGCATCCCGTGGCGCTGGCGCAGTGCGGCAAATTCTTCCGGAAACATCCCGGGGTCGAGAAAGTTCCTTTTTACGACACGGCGGGGAGCGTGAAAATGCTGGCCGAGCAGCGCATTCCCGGCGCGGGGGCGATTGCCAGCCGCACGGCGGCGAAGGTGTACCGCGCGCGCGTTCTGGCCACCCACCTCGAAGACCATCACGAGAACTACACCCGATTTCTGCTCCTCTCCAGGAAGCCGGTGGTTTCGCCGCGCGCCAACAAGGTTTCCATCGTTTTCTCAACGCGCAACGTTCCCGGGGCGCTCTTCAAATGCTTGAGCGTTTTCGCGCTGCGCGACATTGATCTGAGCAAACTGGAGTCGCGCCCGCTGCGCGGCAAGCCGTGGGAATACATGTTCTATGTGGATTTCATCGGGAACACGCGCGAAGCGCGCTGCCAAAAGGCGCTGGCCCACCTGGCCGAGGTCACCAGCCTCCTGCGCGTGCTCGGATGCTATCCAAGCGCGACGCGATAAAGCACTCGCGACCTCGCTCCTTGCTTTTCCCCCGCCGAATTTGAACCTCGCTTCCAGGACTCGCTGGCTTGGCGACCTTGCCGCCCCAGCCCGGCGGCGATAGACTGATTGGGAGGTTGGCGGGCTGCGCGCACCTGGCGGGCCGCCTTCCTGCGAATAAATTCCGAAGCAGGGACCTGAGATTTATGACACCTCGAACTTTGCGACTTGATTCAAGCAAGATGGGGAATGCAGGACGAATGGTGCTGGGAGCGGCGTGCGCGGCGCTGGTGTTTTTGCCGCTGTGGGCGGCGAACGCTCGCGGCGCCCAGAAAACTCCCGAGAAAATCGAGGAAATCAACAAAGAGTTTCACTTCCTGGGCCCTGAGGATACGGTCCTGATTCATGAGGAAGACGGAAAACTGAAGGGTCAAATCAACGTGTACGCAGGCGAAGAGGAGTCGGACGACATCCTGAGCTACCTGTTCACGATCGGCACGCGCGTCAAAGACCACGTGGAATTCAAAACCTCCAAAGTCCACGAAAAGTACTTCCGCTTCTCGGGCAGCGTGGAGCGAGGCGCGGGCAAGAAAGAAGAGGACCCGGATTACCTGCGCTTGGTGGGCGCGCTCCAAATCGTTACGGTCGACGGAATGACCGGCAAAGAGACCACCGAGACCAAACAGGTGGTTTTGAAATCGCTGGGCGCGGACGAGATCGAAGACGAGGACTGACCGGCGAGCGTCGAAGTTTGGCAGGGCCGTCTTGCATTACGTCGATTGAACCAATGGAGCAACCCCGGCCGCTTTTTTCTTCAACCTTTCCCGCCGATACGAGACGCGCTTCAGATAACCCTTGAAATCCGGGGCCACGCGCAAGCAATCGAGGGCGGCCTCGGTAGCGGCGAGCGCGGCAGAGAAATCGCGCCGGCGATGTTCGTAGTAAATCGCCAGCTCTTCCAGCGCGAAAATCGAAAACGGTGCTTCGCGGCGAGTGACTTCCTGCCAAAGCTTCGTCGCCTCGCCGTATTGGCGCTGCCGCTTGTGATGCGCCGCCAGATGCCACAAGGCGCGCGTCTCGAGCGTCTCCGGCAAACCTGTTTCGAGCGCCCGCTGGCAAGCTGCCAGCGATTTCTCGGTAGCGCCGGCGCGCTCGAAGATCCGGCTGAGGCTGAAAAGGTCGGCGCCCGGGGCGAGGGTCTCCGCGCCCTGCGCGATCACTTGCGCAAGCTCCACGGTGAGGGCGGCGAGCGTGATGATGTCGAGCGCGTTGTGATAGAAAACCGGCTGCAGCCCGCGCGCGTCGCCCGTCCGCAAGTAATCGAAGTAGATGCCCGGAATCTCCGAGCCATCCACATCGCCTTCACGGCCGATTCCCAGGACTTCGGTTTCAAGATGTGTGAGCTTGCAGCTTTCCAGGCGCAGCTTCCACAGGCGCCGCGCCGGATGCAGCACGTCGAGGTGCACCAGCCGGGTAAAGGGTGATTTCATCCGTGCGAGCGCGTAACGCGTTTCGAGCAGAGGCACATCAAAGGTCTTGCCGTTGAAGGTCACCAGGCCCTCGTAGCCTTCGAGGATTTCGGCGAGCGACGCCAGCACGGCTTTCTCTTCGGGATAATCACGCAGGAAAAATTGGCGCACCGCAAACTGGCGCCCTTCGATGGTTCCCACGCCGATGAGGAAGGCGCAGGTGCCGGTGCCTCCGGCGAGGCCCGTGGTTTCCGTATCGAGGTAGGCGAGCCGCGCGGCGGGGGGCAGGAAGGTTCCGTTCAGGAAAATATCGAGCGGGCCAAGCTCGGCGGTGGAAATGTCGCCGATCCTCATCTTTCCGTACGGCCGTCCGAAAGGCAGCGCCTGGCGTGCGGAGAAAAATTCCCCGTGCGCGTTCGATTGCACGCTCCCATCTACATAGTGCTCAATCCCTTGGGCGACGCGCTGGGCGGGGAGTTTCTTGGGCGTTTGCTCAATGCGGCGCAGGTATTCGAGCTGGCGCGCGAGGTCGTAGTCCTGCTGCGTCTTCGAAGCGGCCTGCTTGAGGGCGCGGAGTTTTTGCTCGAGATTCATTGGGCGCTGTTTCGCGGCTTCCTCAGTGAAGAAGTAAAGTCAACGCAGCGATCACGGTCGCTGCAACCGAAACGTCCCGAATGCCTACGGCCTGCTGCTTTCTTCCAACCCCCTCAGAATCGCCAGCGCGACTTCCTTGCCCTTTTCCCCGATTTCGCCCGCCGGTCCGACGCACGAGGGGCAGCCCGATGAGCACGGACAATTTTCGATGAGGCGTCGCGTATTCTCAAGCAGCGTTTCGCTCAGGCGGAAGAGCGGCTCGCTGAAGCCGACGCCGCCGGGGTACTTGTCGTAGAGATAGATATTCGGCTCGAAGAGGGCAGGGGTTCGGGTTTCGGATTTCGGGGTTCGGGATTCGGGTCCGGATACGGGAAGACGCTCTGATTGCTCCTGACTTCTGACTCCTGAGTCCTGACTTCCCTCGACTCTGTTTTCGCCGACTGAGACTCCCAGGTCGCGCGCGTCGCACATGACCAGCAGCGTGGCGATGGCCTGGAGCGCGTGCGCCAGGCCGTTCACGCCGTCCTGGCGCTCGGTGCGGCCGTAGGGAAGGCGGCCTAGAAATTCCTGCGGCAGGGTCAGCCAGTAAGCCGTGGTGTGCATTTCCTGCTCGGGCAGCACCAAGTCGCCCGAGCCCACGTTTTCGTGGGTATGGAACTTGATCTTCTTGAAGCCCACCACCTGCGTGTTGACCTGCACCTCGCCGTGATTCTTTTGTGCCGCGCCAGCCGCGGCGGAATCGAAAGTATCAATAATGGTTATCTTCGTATAGTCAATGGCATCCGTATAGTAATCGGTGTCGCAGCGGCGGACGTAGGCTTTGCGGTCGTCATAATCGAGTCGCTCGACGTGATATTGCTGGCCGTCCTGCATGTAGATGGCCTTTTCGTGCACCGTCTCGAGCGCGCTGGTGAAATCCACTTCGCCGACGATGCGCGGTTCTTCGGTGGTCTCGACGATCACGAAATTGTCGGAAGAGACGGAGCGCAGGCTGATGGCGTCGGCCGGGTAGCTCTCCGAAACCCAGTGCCAGCCGTCGGCGGAGCGGTGAAGGAAGCCGACCTCCTGCAAATGCTCGCAAAGCTGGAGGAGGTCGAGGGAACCGAAGTGTTCCTCCTCCTTGAGCGGCAGCTCGAACGCGGCGCACTTGAGGTGGTTGAGCAGAATTTGGAGATTGTCGGGATTGATCAGCCCGTGTTCGGGCGAGCGCGAGAAGAAGTATTCGGGATTCTGCACTATGAACTGGTCGAGCGGAGCGCTGGAAGCGACAAGCATCGCGGCCGAGGTTCCCTTGCGGCGTCCGGCGCGGCCGGCACGCTGCCAGGTGGAAGCAATGGTGCCCGGGTAGCCGGCCAGCACGGCGACGTCGAGCGAGCCGATGTCAATGCCGAGTTCGAGCGCGTTCGTCGCCACCACGCCGCGCAGGCGCCCGTCGCGCAGGTCGCGCTCGATTTCGCGCCGTTCGAGCGGAAGATAGCCGCCGCGATAGCCGCGCACCGCGTCGGGCCCGATGGGCAGCCGCGCAAAATCCTCTTTCAGATAGGTCACCAGGATTTCCGTCGCCAGGCGCGAGTTGGCAAAGACGATGGTTTCCAGGCCGCGTTCCAGGAACGTCCGCGCCACACGCCGCGTTTCGTTCAAATAGGACCGGCGGATGCCGAGCTGGGGATTCACCACGGGTGGGTTGTAGAAGACGAAGAATTTCTCCGCCGCCGGCGCGCCGTTTTCTTCGACCAGTTCGACATCTTCCTCGATCAGCCGGGCCGCCAGCTCGGCGGGATTGGCAATCGTCGCCGAGGTGCAGATGAACTGCGGCTTCGCGCCGTAGAACTTTGCGATGCGCTTCAGCCGGCGCAACACGTTTGCCAAGTGGCTGCCGAAAACACCGCGGTAGGTGTGCAGCTCGTCAATCACCACGTAGCGCAGGTTCTCAAACAGGCGTTCCCACTTGGTGTGGTGCGGAAGGATGCCGGCATGCAGCATATCGGGATTGGTGATCACCAGGTTCCCGCGCGAGCGGATGGCGCGGCGCGCGTCCTGGGGCGTATCGCCGTCGTAGGTGAAGGTGCGGATTTCGTCGCCGAGCTTTTCCGTCCAGCGGTTGAGCTCCGTCAACTGGTCCTGCGAGAGCGCCTTGGTGGGGAAGAGGTACATCGCCCGCGCGTCGGGATTTTCGACCAGGGCCGTGAGGATGGGCAGGTTGTAGCACAGCGTTTTGCCCGAGGCGGTGGGCGTGACGACCACGAAATTCTTGCCCGCGCGCGCCAGCTCCGCCGAGACCCTCTGGTGCGAATAGAGACTGGCCATGCCGCGCTCTTTCAGGATTTCCGCCAGGCGGGGCGGCAGAAAATCCGGCAGCGGAACGAGCTTGGCTTCGCGGGCAGGGAAGTGCTTGAGGGCCGTGACGCCGCCGAGCGCCGGAATCCCGCCCCGGCTGAACTTCTGCTGAATTTCTTCCAGCGCGTCCTGCACGGTGGCCAGTTCGCGGCTGCCGAGCGCCCCCAAGGTCGTGATAGCTTGCGATTGATTTTTCAAGTCCGCTCCTGCACCTGATATTGTACGACAGCCGAGAATCAGCGTGATACGAGCTGGCGGTGTGATCCTTTCTTCCGGCTTCTGGCTCCTGACTTCTGGCTTCTACGCGATATTCGCTTTTTCTTCGCTCATGCTAGCACAGCGCGTCGGCCTTCCCAAGGGAATTGTTGGCGGGCTGTTCTTGCGCATTCGATTGGACAAGAGCGCGAGGAAGGATATAATGCTAACGTCGAATGGGGCTTGAACCCGGTAAAAAACTTGGGCCGTATGAGATTCTCGCGCCGCTGGGCGCGGGTGGGATGGGCGAGGTGTACCGCGCCCGCGACACGCGGCTGGACCGCGACGTCGCCGTCAAAGTTCTTCCCGCGCACCTGGCGAACGACCCGCAGCTCAAGCAGCGCTTCGAGCGCGAAGCGCGTACCGTCTCTTCGCTGAATCATCCACACATTTGCACGCTCTACGACATCGGGCGCGAAGGCGATACCGACTTCCTGGTGATGGAATACCTGGAGGGCGAAACGCTTCTCAAGCGCCTGGAGCGCGGCCCGCTTGCGGGCGAGCAACTGCTGCGGACCGCGATCGAGATTTCCGACGCCCTCGACAAGGCGCACCGCCGCGGTGTGACTCATCGCGACCTGAAGCCCGGGAACATCATGCTGACCCCGCATGGCGGAGCCAAGGTGCTCGATTTTGGCCTCGCCAAAACGGTGGGGCCGGTCCCGCCCGGCTCCTCTGCTTCGGGGAGAGCGACGCCGGCCCGGCCGATGGAGGGCATGACGGCTTCGCCCACGATGTCAGCCCCGCTCACCACCGCGGGGTCGGTGGTGGGCACCTATCAATATATGTCTCCGGAGCAGTTGGAAGGCCGCGAAGCTGACGCGCGCTCCGATATCTTCTCCTTCGGCGCGGTGCTTTACGAAATGGCGACCGCGAAACGCGCCTTTGCGGGGAAGAGCCGCTACAGCGTGGCTTCGGCCATCCTTGAAAAAGATCCGGATCCCATCCGTTCCGTCGCGCCCACGGCGCCACCCGCCCTCGAACGCGTAGTGAGCCGCTGCCTGGCCAAAGATCCCGAAAACCGTTGGCAAACGGCTCGCGATGTGACCGTCGAACTCGAGATGATTTCCGAAGGCGATGTGGGGGTGGATTTGAAACCCGCCCCCGCCGAGACGGTCGGCGATCATAGATCGCCGCTAAAGAGAATGCTGCCGTGGGGCGTGGCCGCGATCAGCTTCCTTGCTCTCATAGCGCTTGCTGCAGTTTTCTTCTTGTGGCCCTCGGCGCCACCTCAGCCCGTTCGTTCCCTGATTTTGCAGCCGGACAAGACACTGTTCGCTTTTGATGGGAGTGAAGGTGGCCCGGTGCTCTCACCCGACGGCACGCGCCTGGTTTTCCCCGCCAACGATGCGAGCGGCAAGGAAGCGCTCTGGGTGCGGCCGCTCGATTCGCTTTCCTCCCAGCGCCTGGACGGGACAGACGGCGCAACGTTTCCTTTCTGGTCGCCGGATAATCGCCATATCGCCTTTTTCCAGGACGGCAAGCTCAAAAAGATTGACGTCACGGGCGGGCCCGCCGTAACCCTTTGCGACGTGGGCGATGCGCGGGGCGGGGCATGGAGCCGGAACGACGTTATCGTTTTCGCGCCCGGAAGTCTGAGCAGCGGCCTTTCGCGTGTGGATGCGGCGGGCGGAGCGCCCACTCCTATTCCGACTCACAAGGGAACGGGCTCGGCTTTCAGCAATCGCTGGCCGAAGTTTCTCCCCGACGGGAAACACTTTTTGTATCTGAGCGGCGACCTGACCGCCGTCGGCACCTCAAAGCTGGGGATTTATGTCGGCGAGTTGGGGTCGGACGAGCAGCAGTTTCTGGTTCAGGCCGATTCCAACGCGCTTTACGCCCCGCCCGGCTATTTGCTCTATCTTCGAGGCAGCACCCTGATGGCGCAGCCGTTCGATGCGGGCAGCCAGAAACTGAAGGGCGAAGCCTTCCCCGTTGCCGAGCAGGTTGATTCCCCACAACTCTTCCGCCTCGGGTATTTCGCGGTTTCGCAAACGGGGATGATGGTTTATCAGACTGGCGGGGCCGCCAGCAGCGGCCAATTCGTCTGGTTCGATTCCGACGGCAAGCCCGGCACGACGGTCAGCGAGCCGGGAGCCGAGGGAGAGCCGGAACTTTCTCCCGATGGACGCAGGCTGGCTTACCAGTTGTCGGAATCGGGTGGAAAGAGTGCCGACATCTGGATTTTGGACCTTGAGCGAGGCGTTCGCACACGATTCACATTTGGGCCCGAGGTCGCCGACACGCCCGTCTGGTCTCCGGACGGCTCTCGCATCGCCTACGATTTGATTCAGAAGGGAAGAGGCGACATTTACGTCAAGAATTCCTCCGGCGCAGGCAGTGCGGAACTGCTGTATCAATCCGAAGCGAATAAGACCCCTGTGGACTGGTCCCGCGACGGCCGGTATATTCTCTTTGATTCTTTGGACCCACAGGGAAAGACCAAGTATGACATCTGGGTTCTGCCAATGTTCGGGGACCGCAAACCCTTCCCCTTTATTCACTCGGAGTTCGAGGAACCGGAAGCCATGTTCTCGCCGGACACTCACTGGGTAGCTTTCGAATCGAATGAATCTGGAAACTACGAAATCTATCTCTCTCCCTTTCCGGCCGGCGGCGGGAAATGGCAGGTCTCGCAGGGCGGCGGCGTGCAGCCCATCTGGAATCGCGACGGGCGCACCCTCTATTACATTGCGCCGGGCGGCAAGCTGATGGCCGTGAGCATCGAGGAGAAAGGGTCGGCAGTTGAAATTGGCACGCCACGCATGCTTTTCCAGACCACCCTTGCAGACGCCGGACCCTTTGGCCGCGCCTACTCCGTCACGCCGGACGGCAAGCGCTTCCTGGTGGAAAAACAGGAGCGGGGTACGGCGCCGCCGCTCACCCTGGTCGCCAACTGGACCTCGGGGCTCAAGAAATAGACCTTCCAAGCATTTTTCCCTGCCGCGACCATGCGCCTTCATATTTCGCTTGACGGTGAGGGCCGAATGTGATAGCCTACTATAGTAGGCGATATATGCGAAGCAAGCAGGAGAAGAACCGGCCGGCTGCCGCGCGGCGGCGGATCAGGAGCCGCGCACACTCGTCGCCTTCAGGCGCGGCCCGAAGAAAAAGCGAATGTGCTGCGGAAAACAGGAGGATTTCCGGGGCCCGAATTACAAAAACGAAGCCCGAATGTTATTGAAAACACAGGGGAGGCTTCCAAAAACGAACCCAAAACGAACCCGTAACGAAGCCCGACCGAAGCCAGTTTTCGGGCGAACGAAGCCGCGCTTCGACGAGGTGTCAAAGCGTTGGCTGCGCCGCTTACGCGGCGACCGGGTGGACGTGGCTTTCGATCTCGCGCAGCAGGAAGGGCGCGGGAACCGGCATTTCGAGATAATCGAGCGCGCCCAGTTGCATGGCTTCCAGGTAGGCGCTCATCTCCAGGCAGCGGGTGACCACCAGCACGGGCGTGTGCCGATTCATCTCGGTGGCTTGCTTCACGACCTCCTGGCCCGCGAAGTTCGGGCCGCCCTGATCCACCAGGACGAAATCGTAGCGCCCGGTCGAAGCACGCGCCGCGCCTTCCACGTAGGAATTGCAGGCGTCCACTTCGTAGCCTTCGTGCTCAAGAATCGCGCTGCACCAGCGCAGGTCTTCCAGGTTGTCGTCGACGATGAGGATTCTTGACGTGAATTCCGGGCCCATGGTTCCTCCTCCGACGGGCCGAGTCCGAGTGCGGATTCGGTTCGTGCCAGTCCTTGGCAACCGGGGCCTGCTCCGAGCCTGAAGTGTGAATACGGTGACAGTCAGCTGGCGCCGCTCGGAACAAAACTCCAACTGTCTTCTATGGACGCACTCTACTCTTCGCAAGACAGGAAGTCAATGGAAATCCAAAGGCTGAGCCAGATGGGGTGCGCGATCTTGAGCGAGGCCTGCCGAGCGGTTGGAAAGCGAAAAGAAAACGGCCGATTGACTTTTGCCTCGTTGGAATTTGATAATCAGGCAGGGGGCGGCCCCCGGGGCGGATCGGCTTAGCCCGCCCGGAACGTTCCAAAACCTACTGCTGAAGCGAGGCTTGATGGCCACAACCACGCCGGTGGAGAAAGCTCCCAGGCTTTCCAAAGATTTGCTGTTGGGCGCTTATCGCACCATGTACCTTTCGCGCCGGGTGGACGACAAGGAAATCCAGCTCAAGCGCCAGAACCGCGCGTTTTTCCAGATCAACGGCGTCGGACACGAGTGCATCAACGTGGCGGCGGCGCTGCACCTGAAACCCGGCTACGATTGGTTCTATCCCTACTATCGCGACCGCGCGCTGTGCCTGCAATTGGGCATGACGCCGCTCGACATGTTTCTCGGCTCGGTCGGCTCCAAGGACGATCCCTGCTCGGGCGGACGCCAGATGCCTTCGCATTGGAGCTCGAAAGCGCTGAACATCGTTTCGCAATCCAGCCCCACCGGGACCCAAATTCTCCAGGCGGCGGGCGCCGCCGAAGCCAGTTCGTATTACGCGCTGGTGGGGGAAGCGGCCGAACTGGCGCGCAGCTTCCACCAGGACGAAGTGGTTTATGTTTCGCTCGGCGAGGGCGCCACGAGCGAGGGCGAGTTCTGGGAATCGCTCAACTGGGCCGCGGGCCGCAAGCTGCCCTTGCTCTACGTCGTCGAGGACAACGGCTACGCGATTTCCGTGAGCGTGGACCTGCAAACCGCGGGCGGCAGCCTGACGCCGCTGGTCAAGAACTTCCCCAATCTCCTGAGCCTGGAGTGCGACGGCACGGATTTTCGAGAAAGTTACGACGCGACGGCCAAGGCCACCGAGCACGTTCGCCGGCGCGAAGGGCCGGCGCTGGTTCACGCGCACGTCATCCGGCCCTACTCGCACTCGCTCTCCGACGACGAGCGCCTTTACAAGCCGGCGGAAATCCGCCAGGAGGAAGCCAAGCGCGATCCGCTGCCGCGGTTATCGAGCCGGTTGCTGGCGGAACACGTCGTGACCGAAAAGGAATTGAAAGAAATTGAGGCGGAGGTTGACCGGCAGGTGCGCGAGGCCGCGGACCAGGCGCTCGAGGCGGAGCCGCCGCGCCCGGAATCGGTCATGCTCTACGTCACCTCGCCTACGGTGGACGCGACCTCCGACCATTTCGATCGCCCGCCCAAATTCGAGGGCGAGCCGAAGACCATGGTGGATCTGATCAATGCCTGCCTACGCGATGAAATGGCGCGCGACCCGCGCGTGGTGGTTTACGGCGAGGACGTCGCCGACTGCACCCACGACGAAGACCTGGGCAAGGTGAAGGGGAAGGGCGGCGTCTTCAAAGTGACGCACGGTTTGCAGCGGCAGTTCGGCAGCGCGCGCTGCTACAACTCGCATCTGGCGGAAGCGAGCATCGTCGGGCGCGCCATCGGCATGGCCACGCGCGGCCTGAAGCCGGTGGTCGAAATCCAATTCTTCGATTACATCTGGCCGGCGATGATGCAGATTCGCGACGAGCTGGCCGCGCTGCGCTGGCGCTCCAACAACGATTTCGCCTGCCCGGTGGTCATCCGCACTGCCATCGGAGGTTATCTGGCGGGCGGCGCGATTTATCACAGCCAGTCGGGCGAATCCATCTTCGCCCACCTGCCGGGATTGCACGTTGTCATGCCCTCGAATGCGCTGGATGCGAACGGCCTCCTGCGCACCGCCATCCGCTCGGACGATCCGGTGTTGTTTCTCGAGCCCAAGCACCTCTACCGGCAGACGCACAACCGCAGCCCTTATCCCGGGCCCGACTACATGATTCCCTTCGGCAAGGCCAAGCTGGTGCGCGAGGGGCGCGACCTGACGATCGTGACCTACGGTTCGCTGGTTTTTCGCGCCACTCAGGCGGCGAAGGAATTGGAGCACGAAGGCGTGCAGGCGGAGATCCTCGACCTGCGTTCGCTTCAGCCCTACGACTGGGACCTGATTTCGGCATCGGTGAAGAAAACCAGCCGCGCCATTGTTCTATATGAGGATAATATCTCATTCGGTTATGGCGCGGAAATTGCGGCGCGCATCGCCGACGAGCTTTTCGAGTGGCTCGACGCGCCGGTGCGCCGCCTGGCCGGCAAGGATACTTACATCCCCTATCACCCGACGCTCGAGGAAGCGGTGCTGCCGCAGCCGGGAGATATTCTGCACGCCTGCCGCGAGTTGGCCGCTTTCTGAGGAGGGCGGCGGCGTGGCGAACGCCGGCCGGCGCTAGCCCATTCCCAGCTCGTCCACTTTTTCAAGCGGCGTGCCGCAGCGGCGGCAGATGACGGCGCCGCAATCCCCGCAGACCAATGGATCGTCTACCTCGCGGTCGCACTGGGGGCAATAGAGCGGAACGCTCTCAGGCTCTTCAACTTCGCTCACTCCGTCACCTCACACGACATACAATCTGCCAAGCTATATATAAACAAGGTAATATCTCTCAAGGGCATCGGGGTATAATCTCCAACAGGAAGTCGTGAATCGCGTCGCGGACTTCCTCGAGCCGGCCGTGGAAGAAGTGCTCCGCGCCTTCAACCCAGTGAATCCGCTTGGGCTCGGAGAGCGACTCAAACACAGCCTGCACGTCCTCGCGGTGGCCATACTGATCGCGCGTTCCCTGGACAATCAATTTGGGCTTGGTCACGCCGCGCAGGTAACTGTAATCGGAATCAATCGTCGGCAAGCCGAGGCCAGCCAGCGCGGCGACGCGCGCGTCTTCAGCGCCCACGTGCAGACTCACCCACGCGCCAAAGGAAAATCCCATCACGCAAACAGGAAGGGCGGGAAACCGCGCGCCTAGAAAATCGAGCGCGGCGCGGACGTCGTCGCGCTCGCCGATGCCCTTGTCGTAAGCGCCGTGGCTCGCGCCCACGCCGCGAAAGTTGAAGCGCAAAGTCGGCAGGCCCGCGTCACGCGCCGCGCGGGCGGCGCGGAAAACGACCTTGTTGTGCATTGTCCCACCGAACTGCGGGTGGGGATGGCACACGACGGCGGTCATGCGCGCCTCGCGCCCGGGATCGAATTCCAGGAGCGCTTCCAGTTCTCCCGCGGGACCGGGAATCGTCAACCTTTCAATTTTCGTAAAGCCTCCACGGGTTATGAGATGAGCGCGACGCACGTGCGGACGAATCGGGCCGCGACGATTGGCCGCCAAGCGGCGCTTCGCCTCCGCATCAATTAGTGTAAAATAGCGGTCAAGACAGGCGCGGGCAATCGTCTCAGACGCTTGCTGAATAGCGCCTGAAAACGCAGCGTGGATGGGCGGGCTCGGGGAAATCGGTGTTTCTCTCGGCTCGGTTTGCATCGGGAGTCTTGAGAACCTCCCGACGATTCAGAATGCTCGCGGGGTGAATTGAAAAGCCTAAAGGTCTTTCTTGTCGTTTTGTTGTTGGCCGCCGGCGGCGCCGCGTATTATTTCTTCGTGTATCTGCCGGCGCATCCAAAGATCCACGAAACGGCTTACGTCCTGCCGTCCTCCGTTCCCCTCATTGATTCCCGGGCGGAAATCCACAACGTGATTGAGAGCCTGAAAGGCGGGGAACGAGTGGAAATCCTCTCCGAGGATAATAATTGGGCCCATCTCCGCCTGCCGGATGGAAAGCGCGGGTGGGTTGAGACCCAATACCTGATGGATTCGGAAACCTACGAGGGCGGGCAGAGGCTGCAAAAAGAATTGGAGGGCATTCCCGTTCAGGCGATGGGCCATACTTCTTACGATGTGAATTTGAGGCTCGCTCCCTCGCGCGACGGTTCGTTGCTGGAGCGCCTGAGCCGCAACCAGAGCCTGCGGGTTTTTGGCAGGCGTTTGGTGCCGAGATCGGCAGGCGGCGCCGAAGGTCCGGCCTCGACCGCGGAGACCGCGCCCGCATCTTCGGCCCTCGACGCATGGTATTTGGTCGAGGCCGGCTCCCGCGCCGGCTGGGTGCTGGGAAAGCTGGTGACGCTGGATATTCCGCAGGGAATCTCCGCTTACGCGCAGAACTACAACATGGTGGCTTGGCTGGTGTTGAATACGGTGGATGACAACGGCCGCCAGGTGCCGCAGTACGTGGCGGCCGACCGTGAGGGCACCGAGGAGTGTGACTTCACGCACATTCGAGTTTTCACGTGGGGGGCGAAAGAGGGACAGTACGCGACCGCCTACGTGGAAAGCAATCTGAAAGGTTCTTTTCCCATTCAAGTCGATCACTCTGACGGGGTTGCCGAATTCCGGCTGCGACTGGTGGATGCAAAGGACCGGAAGATTCAGAAGGTTTACAAACTGGTGGACAAGGTGGTGCGGCCGCAGGGAATTATCGAAGGATGGGCGAGCCGTGCCATGCCGGTCGGCGCGGAGAGATCCGTCCGGCGCCGGCGACGAACTCCGCAAGGGCGCAGATAAAGGTCGAGGTAGCCATCCTGGTGACGGAAAAGGGAGAGAAGATGTCGCAGGATTATTTCAGGTCGTCGCGCCGCCCTTCCGTATCCGGCGGGTACCGATTCGTTCGCATGCTGGTCCGCTTCTTCTTCACTCTCCTCTACGGCAAGATGCGCGCGCCAGGAGCGGACGATCTGCCGCAATCGGCTCCGGCGATTTTTGTTGTCACCCATCCGCCGGGATTCCTTGAAGCCCTGTTTCTTGTCGCCGTTGCCAGCCGCCAAGTTCATTGCCTGCTCGACAGGAAGCACGCGGCGGGGGCGTGGCGGCGGTTTCTGGCGCGGAGACTGGGCATGATTCTCTATCAGCGGGAGGGCGAGAGCGGCAGGCGGGCCATCGAGGCGGCGTGCAATGTTCTGGGAAATCTCGGCGCGATCGCGATCTTTGCCGAGCTGGGGGAGATTGACCAGCCTTCGCACTTTGCTCTTTTCCCGGCAACGATCGCGCTTGAGTCGGAATCGCGAAACGCCAACCAACTGGACGTCCACGTCGTTCCCGTCCATCTTTTCATTCCGGCGGCAAATCTGAAGCCGCGGGAGCCTCTTGCTTACTTCGACCGCCGGATTCCGTCGCAAACCTACATGCTGCCGGGAAAAGCGCTGGAGGAGCGGCGCCCGGCGCTCTGCGCGGCCCTTGAAGAAGCGTACCGCAAGAACGTCTTCAGGCTGCAGCCGGACGAGGTTCGGCATTTCCTTGCGGACCTGGAAGAAGTGCTGCTGGCGGACTTGCGGGAAGATTTTTCCGCGCGCGTCCGCTGGAAGCAAAAAGTCGAGGACTTCGAGCTCAGCGGTTTCGTTCGCGAATGGGTGGAGCAGCTGAATTGTCTTCACCCGGCGCGGCTGGTCGCCCTGCGCGCGTTTGAGAGCGCTTACCGGGAGGCGCTCCGGCAAGCATCCCTCGAACGATTGGAAATCGAAGCGGCGGGCGCCTGGATCCAATCGGCGGTGCGAAGGGCTTTGGGCTGGGCCGAGACCTTTGCCGGCTCTCCCCTGGCGCTTCTTGGACTCGTGAATCATTTGCTGCCCGCGTTGACTTTGCGGATAGCCGGAATCTGGAAGAAGCAGAATGAAATCAACCGCGCCGCGCTGTGGATGTCGCGAGGCGCGGTGATCCTTCTCTTCTACATCGCTCAGGTGCTGCTGGCGGATCATTTTCTGGGGCGGGCTGCGGCGGGTTACTATGCCCTGAGTCTTCCTGTTTCCGGCCTGTATCTTTGGCGATACGCGTGGCTCCTCCGGCACCGCTCGCGGTTGCTGGTATTGCACGCGCGGGCTCCGGGGCGCGCCGCACGGGCTCGCGAGAGACGTCAGGAATTTGTGCGCCAAGTGAACGCCGCGCGCGAGGCTTACATCGAGGCGCTGGAACTGGCGCATTAGGTCCGGCTTCGAGCGGTTTCGCATACCGGGTTGTTGAAGATGGTCGAGCGTTTCCCATTGATCAAGGATTCCGGCGAGGGCGCCGCCGTTTCCGGCGGAGTCTTCAAACTTGCCGACCTCAGCTTTACCCGGCTCGACGCGCTGGACCGGAAGCGGACGGTCGTCATCTTCACCGCGAGCCCGTTGGAAGAGCACGGACCGCACCTGCCGGTCGGGACGGACGTTATTATTTCCGAATTCTTTGCGCAGCACTTGGCGCGACGGATTGTTGAGGCCAAGCCGGATTGGACGGTGCTGATTGGCCCTCCACTTCCGCTGGGCGCGTCGGCCTTCGAGCAAGCCGGGACGTTGCTAGCGCGCGCTCGCACGGTGCGGAACGCGGCGCTGGATTACGGCTCGGCACTCGCCCGCCAGGGTTTTCAATACATCCTCGTGAGCAACGGGCATGCGGGGCCGCGTCATGTCGTAGCCCTGGAAGAGGCGGCGGCGGTTGTCACGCGGCGCTACGGCGTCCGCATGCTTTCCCTCAGCGGCCCGGTGCTGTGGAAAGTCTTGCGCGGCGGATTCACCGAGCGCCTGGAACCGCTGCTCGGCCGTCCGCTGACCGATGAGGAACGCGAGGCGCTGCGGGGAGACGCCCACGCCGGTTTGTGGGAAACCGCATTGATCCTGCTGGCGCGCCCGGAACTGGTTGACGAAAGTCACTCGCAGTTGCCGCCCGAGCGCTTCACGCTGCTCGACGCACTGCGGAAGAACTATCCGCTGCGATTGGGCCATCAGATGGGTTACATCGGCTCTCCCGCCGCGGCCACAAAGGAATTCGGCGAGGCCGCCCGGCGGCTGCTGCTGGATGTGGTTTGGGAGGTTGCACGTCCCGTGCTCGAGGCTGAGGATGAAAGCTGGCAGCGGACTTCGATGCTTTACAGGATCCCGTTCATGCGCACGGCCTTTCCTTATGTCGCCGCCGCAGGGGCGGCGATCGTGGCTGCGGGGCTGCTCTTTTGGTGGCTGCGATGATCGCGCGGTGTTCTTGTTCCCAGCTACACTATTATCTTATTTGGTGAGCCATGGCCTTGCTACTGACCGAACAGGAAGTTCTCGACCTTTTCCCCATGGAGCGCGCCCTGGAGCGCGTGGAGGCGAGCTTTCGCGCCCAGCACGGCGACCAGGCCGCCAACCGGTCGCGCGAACGAATCTTCCTTCCTCACGTTTCACTTCATTACATGGCGGCGATTCCCGAGGAAAACATCCTCGGCATGAAGGTTTACACGGTCACACGCGGCGCTTTCCGATTTGTCGTCTTGCTCTTTGACGCCGAAGACGGAGACCTGCTGGCGCTGATCGAAGCGGACCATTTGGGGCGCATTCGCACCGGCGCGGCCAGCGGCGTGGCCACGAAATTCATGGCGCGGGAGGATGCGTCGCACGTGGGATTGATCGGGACCGGCCGGCAGGCGCGGACCCAACTGGAGGCGGTGGCGGCGGTTCGCAAACTCGCCCAGGTGAAAGTGTTCAGCCGCAGCGATGAGCATCGGCGTGAGTTCTCGCGCGAAATGAGCGAAAAGCTCGGAATGAAGGTCGAAGCGGCCGAGAGCGCGGAGGCGGCAGCACGCTTCGGCGATATCGTCATTACCGCGACCAACGCTTCTCAGCCGGTGGTTCAAGGCGATTGGCTGCGTCCCGGGACGCATCTGAATGTGATCGGAGCGAATATAGTGAACCGCCGCGAAGTGGATGAGCGCACGCTCGAACGTGCCAGCACGATCGCGGTTGACTCCCTGGAACAGGCGAAAAAGGAGGCGGGCGATCTGATTCAGGGTTTGGGTGCACGCAAAGGCGGCTGGGACACCGTCGTGGAATTACATGAAATAGTTTCCGGCGTACGGGCCGGCCGGAGATCCGCAGACGAGACCACTCTGTTCAAATCCTGCGGAATCGCGATTTGGGACGTGGCCGCAGCAGGCTATATCTATCGCCAAGCGCTCGAGCAAGGTAAGGGAAAAGAGATTGAATTCTGTCTCTAGGGAAGGTTATGCAGTGGGCAAACGGGCTGCGGAGAGCTTCGGCTTCAGGGCTTCTTCGCCTCTTTCCCTTGCAACACGATCTTGCTGGCGCTGATTTCGCCGCTCTCCTCCAGGTCCCCCACAACATGCGCGCGCGCGCCCACTTTCAGGTCCTTGGCTGATCCCTCGCTGCCGTCCGCGCGCTTGATTTCCGTCTTGTCGTCATAGCGGACGTGGAAGAGGATGTTTTCTTCGGTGTTGACCGTCAGCTTGCCGGACTCTGCTTCGGTGATCTTCCCCTCGAGCGTGAAAGTTGAGGCGCCTTGCGCGGAAGCCGCAACGCGGCGAGTGGAGTTTTGAGACGCGCTCAGCGGTGAAGTTCCGAAGAGAAGCATGAAGGCTGCAATCAGGAGTACCGGCCTGCGCAAGCGTGCTGACATCAGTCCTGATTCTAGTGCGAGACGGTTCGGCGTCCAAATGTTTTTTGGGGGATCAATGTTTTTCAAGGCGGATGGCCACCGCATTCTGCGAGGCGGTCTTGCCTCTATCAATCCGGACCACGCTGGCGGGCAACGACCACCGAGGCTAGCCTGCAGGGGATTTCAGCACGGCACGCAACGCCAAACGCCAGTTGGGTTGGAAGGCCGT
>JAHEKS010000195.1 GCA_024638215.1 Acidobacteriota bacterium
TTTTCCGGAGGCAGGCACTTCATCGAATTTCGTCCACTGGGGTTTTGCGCTTACCCACAGCTTGGCCTGCACGTCTTCTCGCATCGTTACTAGAGCGCGCGAATCCGCGGTGATTCCGATCCCGAGATAATTGTTCGGGTCGTTGGTGATTCTGCGCACCTCTCCCTCTGGGTACGTGAGTTCATAGATTTGGCCTTGGGCAGGTGAATTCAGCTCGGCGGCCGGCATCACCAGGCCGCTGCCATCCGGCAGCCAAGCCGGCCGGCCAAAGGTAGTCCAACCATGGGATCCGATGGGCGTGGCGAGGCCGTCCTCGACCGAGACCGCCAGCACCACAGCTTTACGGCTAGGGACGCGGGTTAACTCTCCCATGGCTATGACCCTGCCGTCCGGAGACCAGGCGAGCCCACCCCAGACCTGGTCCGGCTGCTTCATCTCAAACAATTGTCGCTGGTCTTGGCCGTCGGCTCCGGCCGTCATCAACGCTGTCACGCCGCGGTCCCAGTGCCATCTGCAAAAAGCTAGGCGCTTGCCATCCGGCGAAAGAGTGACGGCTGACTGCAGGTTGTCGAAAAGCCTTAGCGGCGTTCCACCCAGCGAGGCTACCTTGTAAAGTTCGCCGCTCTGATTGTTCTTGTCGGTTCTCACGTAGTAAACGTAGTTGCCGTCGTTTGAAAAAGTCGGTCCGCCGAACAGGACATCTTCTCCCCCGCCTGAAATGATCTGCACGCTGCTACCCGTGGCCACTTGATAAAGCCAGAGGCTCATTCCATTAGGATCCCGCTGAACGTAGGCAACGTATTTGCCGTCAGGCGAGATGGTGGCCTCGTCCACTTTGCCGCTGGTTGTCAGCTGGGTGAATTGCATCTGCGCGCCCGGTTGTCGAGCGGGGCGGCGACTCAGGCGATAAAAGCCGTAGCCGAGGCCCAGCAGAATCAGGACCACGACGGCAGCGCCGGCAGCGAGCGCGCGCCTGTGCCGCTTGACCAGACTCGCCACCATGGCCGAATCGGAGCTTAACTCGGCTGGCTCGGCGACCGCCCCGCGCTTGTAGGGGAGGGCTCTGCCCTCCCGCTGGGGGGCGCTGACCGGCGCCGTAGCTATTCTTGCGTCCAAACTCTCCAAGGGACCAAGCGGCCTTCAATCCGCCCACCGGGTGCCGGCTGGATCGTACTTGCCAGCCAGTTTGCCGCAGCGCGTGCTGCGCTCCCCATCAACCCTTTCATGGAAAAACGAGGAGAGTTTTGGAGCGGGGGACGGGGATCGAACCCGCGACGTCCAGCTTGGGAATCTAGACTAGATGACGAATCTGATTGATTTTGCGGCACGGTTGGCAACGCTAAGTTATTGAAAATTCCTCTTGGGACGCTCAAGTTGTACTGATCCTGTACTTAAATGGGATACCAGACCAATTGTTATCGAACCAGGTCAAAATTCCCGTTCCCGACGCGCTTGCCGGATTCAACAGGTGTCTTCCGATAGGCGTAGACAATGCGGCCGCCTTGCCTGCCGGAGGGATCATCGAGCGCGCCGCAGTGTGTTGCGAAGTAATCTCTGATTTCCCGAGCGCAGCCAGGCGTAGAAGCTTCGCGATAAAGGAAACCGTCGTTTTTGTCTTCAAGCAGATGGGCCTCAAATATCGGCTCCCGGTTGTCATTGGCGACGCCGACGTACCAGTCGCGGTATGCGCCGCCTGTTCGCTTGATCCGAGCTTCAATATCGGAAATGATTTCGTCTTTGGATAAGAGCATGTTCTCTGTTTTGTCGCGCCAACAAAAACGGTGAAGCCTTTCAGAGCACCTCATTGGAGGGCGTTCGCCAGACCCGGAAGAAATCGGCGCTCTATTTCATAGGTGCAGCAGCATGGCGCGGCTTGAGATGCTTCCCCAGCCATACCCAAGCGACCGAGCCTAACGCGCCAAGCAGAAACCACCAGGCACACCCCAAGAGATAGCCCGTGGAATAAATAATCGCCGCTTCGCGCAAGGTTAACGGTACATCGTATATACGTGGAACCTGAATCCAATTTAAGAACGCCCTCTCGATTCTACCAGGGGGGTAGTCTATGACCCGAAGGAGCCGGTACCAAATGGTGTCAGAGTACCACCAGTGAATGCGGTCCAACATGTATAAGCCCAGGGCGAGCATCAAGTTCAGAACGACCCCGGTGAGGCCCCACCTTTGCCAAATCTTAAACTTGCTCATTTTTGGTTCACCACGTCGGTAATGTCCACGAGTTTCTCACCTCTTCCGGTAAGGAACTGCCAAATCCGCTCTCCAGTTGATTTTCCCAGCGGATTCGCTACCCAAATGAAATACCGATCTCCTTCATGAACGGGAGTATGGGATGTGGGGTAGGGGATATTGAGCTCCTGGCCCACTTTTGCAGTGTCCTCTACTGCAGTCCAGTCTGACAGCTTGCCAGGAACGTCGGGAAAACCCTTTTCGCCATGTGCCACCCCTTCGTGGTAAAACACCAGACCGAGAGAGAACAGGTCCGAGCGCGCGTCAAGCTTCCGTCCACGCACCTGCTCCGGTGACATATAGGCCACCGTGCCCACCACCGCCCCGGGGCTGGTCAGGTGAGCGTCTTCCGTTGCCGCCGTGGGAAGGTTCTCGGCCGGCGTGGTCTCGTGCGTTTGCAGCTTGGCCAGTCCGAAGTCCAGTATCTTGGCTTGGCCTCGTTGAGTAACGAAGATGTTGGCCGGCTTGATGTCGCGATGGACGATGCCTTTAGCGTGCGCGGCATCAAGACCGTCGGTAATCTGAATCGCCAGGTCCAGTACTCCGTCGGTGGGTAGGGGAGGGCTTTGCCCTCCCGCGGGAGCGCGAAGCGCTCCCCTACCGAGCACTTCTTTGAGCGTCTCTCCTTCCAGGTACTGCATGGCAATGAAGGGCTGGCCTTCGTGTTCGCCGATTTCGTAGATCGTGCAAATGTTGGGGTGATCGAGTGCCGAAGCCGCCTGAGCCTCGCGCTGGAAGCGCTCCAGGGCTTGGTGGTCTTTGGACATCTGCTCGGGCAGGAACTTGAGCGCCACAAAACGATGGAGTTTGGTGTCCTCGGCCTTGTACACCACACCCATGCCTCCGCCACCCAGCTTTTCCAGGATGCGATAGTGGGAAATTGTTTCGCCGGTGGCGATCACAGTCAAGCCACCTCGCTGCGCGTAATGAAGGGAACGTCGAGTGCCATCATGCTAAGCCTTAGTGCCGAGCAAGTCAATGCGGTGGGGCGTGTGGGGAATTCTCACGGAAGGCAAGCTTCATTAGGTGGCCGCAGCGTTCAGTTGCGGGTGACGTCACATGCCGCGAAGCGAAAAGGGACACACCATCGCCGGTCCGGAAGCTTGATCCTCCACCTCCACGCAGGTGCCCGTTGCGGGGGATTCCAGCACAGGCTATGATGACTGCTTATGAAAAAGGTCAAGATCTCGGCGCAGTTGGTTGTAGCCCTGGCGATTCTGGTTATCGGCGGAGGACTGGTGGGAGGTGAGGTGTTGCTGGTGAAATGGTGGCCCGCGCACAAGCAGCGGGTGGCGGACGAAACGCTGGCTCCCGTGCCTTACCACAACGACAGCCTGGGCCTCGACGTGGAAGTCGCCGCCGGCATCTACGGAAAAGTGGCACCCTTCCCGGGCGGAGTGAAAATCTTCCAGCCGAAATTTATGAGCGCCGTCCCCTCGCTCACCATCACGGCGCAGCCTAACCCGGACAAGACCTTCGATTTCTCGCCGGAGATTCTGGCCAAGTGGCAAACGCGCGGCGTGATGGAGGAAATTCCGCGCTACAGCTTCGAGCACACCAAGATCAACCACCGAGACGCCGCGATGATCTGGCAATTGAAGGACGGCATGATGTGGGTGACCGCGCACATCATGTCGCCGGACCGCATCGTGCAGGCGGATTGCACGCCCGGCAAGGAAGATGAGACGCTCTACCTTCAGGCCTGCGAGCAGAGCATGCGCTCGATCAAACTGGCGGGCCCGCTGCCGCCCGAAGCGAATCAGCCGCAGGGCGTCATCGAGCTGAACCCGCGGAAGAAATAATCTCCCGCCTGTGAAACCACTCGCCCCACTTTTTTGCAGCAGCTCTTCTGATAAACTGACTTTTTCTTTGCGGCGCGGGTCGAGAGAAAAAATCGTTTGGTCTATCCGAAAAACTGACATCATGAAAAGCTGGGAAAAAATCGAAGGTCATTTGGGAACCGTCGCGGGCTTTAGCGGCGCGGCCGTGGCGGCGGGAATCAAAAAGATCGATGGCGCGCTCGATCTGGCGCTGATCTTCTCCGAGGCGGAGGAGACAACGGCGGCGGGCGTGTTCACCTCCAATCGAGTCGCGGCCGCGCCCGTCACACTTTCCCGGCAAAATCTCAAGTCCAGCCGAGGACGCGCGCGCGCGGTGGTGGTGAATTCCGGCAATGCCAACGCGTGCACGGGCGCAGCAGGAAGAAAGACCGCCGTCGCGACGGCGCGCGCGGCGGCGAAGCTTCTGGGCGTGCGGCCGGACCTCGTCCTGATCGCTTCCACCGGCGTCATTGGTGTGCCGCTCAAGGTGGAGCGAATCACAAATCAACTGCCGGCACTCAAAGCGCGCTTGTCGAGCGAAAACGCCTCGGACGTTTCGCGCGCCATCATGACCACTGATACTTTTCCCAAAACGTGCGCCCTGCGCACGACGATCGCCGGCAAAACCGTCAACCTGGCGGGCGTCGCCAAAGGCGCGGGAATGATTCATCCCCGCATGGCCACGATGCTGTCTTTCGTCGCCACGGATGCCGGCGTTGCGCCCGCGCAGCTCGCGCGATTTCTGCGCGCGGCCGTGGAGGTTTCCTTCAATCGCATCAGCGTGGACGGAGATACGTCCACGAACGACACGGTGCTTCTGCTCTCGAGCGGCGCTTCCGGCGCGCGCGTTGCTTGGGGCACGAAAGAGGGCGCGCACTTTCTTGCCGGCCTCACCGAGCTTTGCCAGTCGCTCGCGAAAATGGTGGCGCGTGACGGCGAGGGCGCGCACAAGCTGGTGACCGTGGAGGTTTCCGGCGCGCGCACCGAGTCCGACGCGGAACGCATCGCGCGCGCCATCGCGAATTCGCCGCTCGTCAAGACGGCCATCGCCGGCGCCGATCCCAACTGGGGACGCATCCTCTGCGCGGCGGGATATTCCGGCGCGAAGTTTGATCCCGCGCGCGTTGACATCCGAGTGAACGATCTCTACCTCTGCCGTCGCGGCCTTGATGCGCGCTTCGATGAAGCCGCCGCAAAGCGCGAGCTCGAGCGCAAGGAACTGACCTTGCGCGTGGACCTTCATCAAGGAAAGAGCGAAGTCCGCATGTGGACTTGCGACCTCACGCACGACTACATCACCATCAACGCTTCCTACCGAACCTAACGGCCGAAAAACAGGCCGGCTCAAAAAAAGTGTGTCAGTTGTGTCAGTCGTATCATCGGTATCATCGATCTACGTCATACGAGCGGGAAGGGCGGGCCGGCAAAAAATAAAGTGTGTCAGCAGTGTCACGGGTATCCACCGTATCCTTTTTGCGTGGTAGGCTAGGGGCGGGGAAGCGTGCCGCCGCTGGGTGGTCCCGTCGTGCGGCGGAATGGAGCCCATGGCCGCCCGCGAAGAGTGATCCGTCGTCCTTCACCGCGCTCAGCGAATGGGGCGTCGAGCCCCCGCCGCCTTCATCACCGAATACGCCAAGCACTTTGACACGCTGCAAGTGGATGCGCAACCTTCTACCGCATCCCCGCCGCCTCTTTCTCCCGCGCGCTCCCCCTGCTCGATCTCATCCCGATACAGCATTGACTGAGCCGGCAATAAGGCCTAGCATGATTGCACCCGACGTCCCCTTCATGGCGCGCAGCGAGGTGGCCTGCCCATGGTCACCACCGGTGAGACTGTTTCCCACTATCGCATCCTTGAAAAACTGGGTGGCGGCGGCATGGGTGTTGTCTTCAAGGCCGAGGACACCAAGCTGCGCCGCCAGGTGGCCCTCAAGTTCCTGCCAGAGGAATTCGCCCGCGACCGGCAGGCATTGCAGCGCTTTCATCGCGAAGCCCGGGCGGCCTCGGCGCTCAACCATCCCAACATCTGCACCATTTACGACGTTGACGAGCACGAAGGCCAGCCCTTCATCGCCATGGAATTGCTGGAAGGGCACACGCTCAAGCAGTGGTTGGCGGTAGAGGAGCACCTTCATGGTGCTCCCGCGCGGGAGGGCCGCAAAGGCCCTCCCCTACCGACGGAACAAATCCTCGACCTGGCGATTCAGATTGCCGACGCTCTCGACGCCGCACACTCGAAGGGCATCGTTCATCGCGACATCAAGCCGGCGAACATCTTCGTGACGAATCGCGGCCAGGCAAAAATCCTGGATTTTGGCTTGGCGAAATTGACCGTAGGGGCGGGCCTTGTGCCCGCCCAAGGGCGCCCACAAGGGGCGCCCCTACAGGATGGCGGGGACGCCACCGCTACAGCGGGACCCACCGCCTCCATCGAACCTGAACAGTTGACCAGTCCGGGCGTGGTGATGGGCACGGTGGCCTACATGTCTCCCGAACAGGCGCGGGGCGAAGAACTCGATGCGCGGACGGACCTCTTCAGCTTCGGCGCTGTCTTGTACGAGATGGCGACGGGCAGACAGGCCTTCTCCGGCACCACCACTGCGGTTATCCATGATGCGATTCTGAACCGCGCCCCGGCTTCGCCGGTCAGATTAAATCCCAGCCTGCCGGCGAAACTGACGGAGATTATCAACTCGGCGCTGGAAAAAGACCGCGACCTGCGTTGCCAGAGCGCTGCCGAACTGCGCGCCGAACTCAAGCGCCTGAAACGCGACACCGATTCCGGCCGCAGCACGGCCATAGAGACGGTCGGGGCAAGGCGGGCGCTACCTGGCCGCCGGAGATGGGCGATTGGAATCGCGGCCCTGGCGCTCATGGCCTTGGTGACGGCTGGCTTTCTTCTTCGCTTCCACAGCCACGTGAACCCCATCCGTTCGCTGGCCGTCCTTCCCCTGTACAATTCGAGTGGCGACCCGAACACCGAATACCTGAGCGATGGAATTACCGAAAGCGTGATCAATAATCTCTCGCAGATTCACGACCTTCGGGTGATGGCGCGCAGTACCGTCTTCCGGTTCAAGGGCAAGGACGCCGACCCGGAGAAGGTCGGAGCCGACCTGCACGTGGGCGCAGTGATGACCGGAAGGCTGCTCCAGCGCGGCGATACTCTGATTATCCAGGCGGAGCTCGAGGACGTGCAGACCGGCGCGCAGCTTTGGGGCGCGCAGTACAATCGGAAGCTCGCCGACGTGCTGGCCGTTCAGGAAGACATTTCCAGGGAAATCTCGCAAAAGCTGCGCCTGCGATTGTCGGGAGAGCAAGAAAAAAGACTGGCCAAGCCGCAGACCGAAAATCCTGAAGCCTACCAGCTCTATCTCAAGGGGTTCTACGAATGGAGCAGGCGCGATTTGAGAAAAAGCCTCGATTACCTCAACGCCGCCATCCAGCAAGACCCGGGATACGCGCTCGCTTACTCGCTGCGGTCGCAAATTTATGGTGCCGCTCCCTCTTATGGGTTGCTTCCTCCCTCCGAAGCCAATCCCCGAGCGGAATCTGACGCCCGTGAGGCGGTGGCGCTCGATGACAACCTGGCCCAGGGCCACTTGGCACTGGCGCAAGTCGCCGTCAGCTCTTACGACTGGCCAAGCGCGAAGAAAGAATACGAGCGCGCACTGGAGCTCAATCCGGGCGATGCAGAGGCGCACTATTTCTATGCATTCTCTTACCTCGTTCAGCTTGGGCGGTTCGACGAGGCGATTGAGGAGTTTCAAAGGGCGCTGGAGCTCGACCCGCTCTCGCTGATCGTCAACGCCAACTTCGCGAATACCCTATACTTTGCCGGGAGAAACGAGGAGGCGCTTGAGCAGGCGCGGAAGACAGTGGATCTTGACAGCCAGTTCCCGAGCGGGCACATGAACCTCGCCTTCATTTTGGCCGGCACGGGAAAGTTTCCTGAAGCTCTCGCCGAGGCAAAAAAAGGCTACGCCCTATCGTCCAATACCCAGGCGTTGGCTCAAGTCGGTTTCATCTATGCGCGCTGGGGGAAACATCGGGAGGCCTTGAAAGTGATGGAGCAGTTAAAGAAGGTGAGCAAGACGTCATACGTGGACGGATACGATTGGGCTTTGCTTTATACGGCCCTGGGCCAGATGGAAGAAGCCTTTTCCTGGTTGGAAAAGTCTCTGGACGATCGCTCCTGGCGCATGCTTTTCCTGAAGATTGATCCGCGATTTGAACCTCTCCGCTCAGATCCGCCCTTTCAAGCCCTCCTGCGCCGCATGAATTTCCCGCCGTAGCGCCGCCTTTCAGGGCGGCGCTCGCTTCGGCTCCGCCAGGGTTGCGAGGGCCCTTCGCCGACCTCGGTCCCGGTGCTACTCCGGAAAGCATTCACTTGGCGGCAAATTATGCGCGCCTGTGCGGCTTGCTTGCCGCAGAGCGACGCGCAACCCCCTTGTGATAGTTTGGAAACCGTCACACCCTCCGTAGCGCAGCGGCTCGAAAGCGCCTATTCTCTCCCCGCGAGGGAGAGATGAAGCCTGCCGCGGTACCCATCGCGAGTGAGCCGGGGCGCGAGCGCCCCGAGGGACACCCTGGACCTGCCCCGGCGGCGGGCGCGCGCCGCCGAGCCGGCAAGGGTGAACCCCAGCGCGCCATTGCCCGCAAAGTCCACGAGCAGCAAACCCTCTCGTGCGGAGGCGGCCGCCTTTCCGCTTTCCCCGAGACTCTGGCCTGGGGAAATTTCTTGATTGTGAATTTAGACAAGAATAACATTCTTGCGCCGCCCCCGTATCATCCCCCGCAGGAACGTTATGTCCCGAATCAACCCCGGCGAGCGAACCCGGCCGCGGTGTCTGCCGCGCCGCGAGGCTCGGGGAACGCCCGCAACGCGCGCGGCGGGCCAGCCGCCGGGCCGTCCTCGAGCGCCAGGCCTTCCGCGGCGCACGCGCCGCTCGTGCCCATAGGATTCCGTTGAAGCGGAGGTGCCCTCATGGACAAACGCAATCCTCTACACGTGGTTCTGGGAATCATCGGTCTCCTGGGAGCGCTGCTCTACGTGCTGGCCTGCCGGCCTTCCTGGAGCCCCGACAGCTCGAAAGTCCTCTTGCCCTACTGCAATTCGGAGACGGATGAAACCGGCATAGCCCTCTATGACCGGACAGCGGGCACGGTCAAGTCGATCTTCTCCCGGCC
>JAHEKS010000451.1 GCA_024638215.1 Acidobacteriota bacterium
TGGGTCAGGACATCTTTTGGTTTCTGGTCTATTCGGTTCGCAACTCGTTGATCCTAGGACTGGTCGTCGCGCTTGGAGTGACCGTGATTTCTACGATCGTAGGTCTCAGTGCTGGCTTCATTGGTGGGGGTTTCGAACGCGTTGTGATGGTGTTTGTCGATACGTTTATCACCATTCCTCTGCTGCCGATCCTGATTATCCTTGGGGCCGTGATCCGCGGCAATACAACGTTTCTGACAGTGGGCTTCATCATCGTCTTGTTCGGTTGTCTGTGGGGGGCCTGTAGGTGGCGGAAGTGGTGTCGGTTTCCCACACGGTGACGGACCGAACTTGCAGGCCGTGCTTGGAAACCTCGGAATCAATCCCCTCGCAAAAAACCTGCGCCATGTTCTCCGCCGAGGGATTCAGCTTGTCGAAGGGAGGCAAGTCGTTCAGGAAGCGGTGGTCCCACTTTTCGACCATCGCCTTGATGGCGGCGCGCAGGTCCACAAAATCCATCAGCAGGCCGATGTGGTTCAGTTTTTCGCCCTCGACCACCACGCGCACCTTGTAGTTGTGCCCGTGCACGTTCTCGCACTTGCCCTTGTAGCCGCGCAAGGCGTGGCCGGCGGCGAAGCTGTAATCAACCGAAATCTCGAACATGCGCAAACCCTGAGAAGACAGGAGTCAGAAGTCAGGAGTCAGAATGAAATGCCAAACCCGCGATCTTATCCGTCCGGAGGAAGAGTTCCAGACGGGCGCAGCTTCCGCTCCTGGCTACTGACTCCTGACTCCCGCAATTCACAATTCTCGCATGAAAGTCTTCACGTCTTCCAGCCGATTCGTCTGCGCGTAGGCAGGCAAGCTTTCGAGAAAGACCCGGCCGTAGGGTTTGCGCACGATGCGGTGGTCGAGAATGGCGAGAACGCCGCGGTCGGTTCCGCTGCGAATCAGCCGCCCGAAACCTTGCTTGAGCGCGATGACTGCCTGCGGCACCTGGTATTCGGTGAAGGCGTTGCCGCCGTCTTCGTTGATCGCGCGGATGCGCGCCGCCACCACCGGGTCGGTCGGCACGGCGAAGGGCAGCCGGTCAATGATTACCGCGCTCAACTGCTGCCCCTGCACGTCAACGCCTTGCCAGAATGAGCTTGTAGCGAACAGCACGGCGTGCGGCGTGGAGCGAAAGCGGTCGAGCAGCGCCGTCCGCGGCGCGGTCCCCTGCAAAAGGCAGGGGTAGCGAATTCTTCCCCGCACGCTTTCGTAAATGCGGCGCATCTGCTGGTGCGAGGTGAAGAGCACGAAGGCGCGCCCGCGCGAGGCCTTGAGGATGTGCACGATCTCTTCCGCCGCCATGCGCGCAAAATCCGGCTCGCGCGGGTCCGGCAGGTGGGCCGGCAAATAGAGCAGCGCCTGCCGCCGGTAATCGAAATGCGAGGCGTGGATTTTCTCCTTGGCGTTTTGAATCCCCAGGCGGCGCTTCAGGAAATCGAAGGTTCCGCCCACGGCGAGGGTGGCCGAGGTCAGAAGGATCGAGTTCACGCGCTCGAACAGCCGCTCCCGCAGCAGCGCCGAAACATCAATGGGCGAGGCGCCAATGAACACGCCGCGCCCGCGCCGCTCCCACCAGAAGACGTAGTTGTGGTCGCGGCTTTCGAGGACCATCTCGAACGCGCCGCGCAATTCCTTCGTGCGCTCGGCCAGCCGGTTGATTTCCTCCGGCCGGTCTTTGACGCGGCTGAATTCGGTTTCCAAGCGCACCAGCGAGTTCAGCAGCGAGGAATAAGCGCCGCGATTCACCTCCAGGAATTCCGGGCGATTGTCGAAGCTGGAGCGGCCTTCGCTCGATGGAAAGAGCTCGAAGAAAAGTTCCGAGCGGCGGCGAAGCTCGGCCACCGCATGTTCCACCTCGGCGGATTCCAATCGTTTCAACCGGACCGTCGCCTCGGTGTCGCGTGCCAGCTCGTCCGCGCGGTAGTTCGACACCTGAATGCCAAAGTATTGCGTCGCGACTTCCTCGATGTCGTGTGCTTCATCAAAGATCAGTCCTTCGTAATCGGGCAGGATGCTGGCGTAATCCATCTGCTTGAGCGCCAGGTCGGCAAAGAAGAGGTGGTGATTGACGATAATCACGTCGGCTTCTGCCGCGCGCTGGTGCATCCAGGTGATGAAACATTTTTCGAACTGCTTGCATTTCTGGCCGGTGCAGGTTTCGCGGCGGGCGTCAATCAGCGGCCAAAGCGTGCTCGAATCGGGCAGGTCCGCCAGCTCCGCCCGGTCGCCCGTTTCCGTCGTCTTCTCCCACTGGCAGATTTCCGCGTACTGGTTCACGTCCTCCATGCCTTGCAAGACCGGCTGGTTTTCAATGTCGTAAAGCTTCTGCCGGCACAAGTAATTCTGCCGGCCCTTCATCAGCGTGGCGCGCAGTTGCGGAAACAATTTTTTCAGGAAAGGCAGGTCTTGAAGAATATCTGTTCTTGCAGATTTTTAGTGCCGGTCGAAATCACCACGCGGCGCCCGCTGCGGATGATGGGG
>JAHEKS010000452.1 GCA_024638215.1 Acidobacteriota bacterium
GGAGGCGAAAAAGAAGGTCTTGTCTTTTCGGATTGGGCCGCCCAGGGTAAAACCAAACTGATTAAATCGCAGCGGATTCTTGTCCAGGCTGCCCCTGCCGTTTCCCTGGTCCGGCCCATGACAAAACGGGTCCACTCCCAGTTCGCAGCCGTACATGTTGCGGAAGAATTCGTTGGCGTCCAGCGCGGAGTTGCGAAGATATTCGTAGGCTGTGCCATGGAAATCGTTGGTGCCTGACTTGGTCACAATGGTGGTAACAGACCCGGCGCTGTTACCGTACTCGGCGGACATGTTCAATGTGCTGATTCGGAATTCCTGCACGATGTCCGCATTGGGCACAGTGACGGGTCCGCCGCTCAGGGTCTTGTTGGCCACGCCATCCAGCCAGAATCCATTGAAGTTCTCGCGCACGCCGTTAACCACCGTATTCTCGTAACTCTCGAACATCACACCAAAAACGTTGACCGCGCCCGGCGCGAGTTGCATCAGTTGAAAGACATTGCGCCCGTTCAAGGGAAGGTTCGAGACCTCGCTCGCGCCGACCAGCGAGGAGAGCCGACCTTCTTCGCTGTTCACCAGAGGGGCGGATGCCTCCACTGTGATTGCCTGCACGGCTTTCCCAAGTTCCATCTTGAAATCAACTCGCTGGACGATGCCGACGGTCAGTTCCAGGTTGCGGTTGACGACCGTCTTGAATCCCGCTGCTTCCACCTTGATGGAGTAAAGCCCTGGCGGCAGACCGCTGACGCGATAAATGCCGGTCGAATCCGTCTGGAACGTGTTGGCGACGTTCGTAGCTTGGTTCGTGATGGTAACAACCGAGGCGGGGATGGATGCGCCGCTCGGATCGGTCACCGTGCCTGTAAAAGTTCCGCTTTCGATTTGCGCCGTCGCGGGGAGCGACAGCACCACCACGAAACCCGCCAGGAACCAGGCACACTTCACCCTTTGAAGGAAGGATTGCGTCCGCATGGCATGCCTCCACCCGCAGTGGGTGGGTGCTTAGGTGGGATAGCGGCGTACACCGCGCTTGAGCACTCGCCCCTCTGCGCTTGAGCTCAAGGGGCTTGGACCCGCCCGGGTCCGATTTATTGGCAATACCTTATTGCGTGCTGTCGCCAAAGTCAAGCCACGGCAGAGCATGGAGCAGGTCGTTCGGCAAAGACCCTGTGCCCCCGATGCACCGGTGCGTGAACAGGGTCGATGAGGGATTCCGACGCAATCGTCAAATGGGAGTGAGAAGAAATGAGAATTACCGTAGTGGGAGCGGTCTTGATTGTTGCCGGGGTCATCGTCGTTTTTTGGGTGTTGAACGCCTTGAACGACAAGAACGGCGGCGCACCTGGCACGCAGCCCCCGCAAGGCCCGGAACCATACCCAGGGTCACCCGGAGTCTGAAATGGCAACCGTAGTCATTCCCGACTTGCTCACTCCCGAGGACGTTGCCGAGATCACCGGCCTTTCTCTCGACACGCTTGCCCAATGGCGTTCACAAAGGCGGGGGATTCCATATTTGAAGACTGGCCGGGCCGTGCGGTATGATCCCGCTGAAGTACAGGCCTACTTGGAGCCTTGCAGGGTTTCTGTCTCCGATCCACAAGAGAGGAAACGGAAATGAGCGTTTACAAGCGAGGCGGTGTTTACTGGTTTGACTTCTGGTTTCGAGGGATTCGTTGCCGGGAATCAACCGGACTCACCAACAAGAACGCGGCTACGGACGCTGAGGCGATTCGTAGAGCCGAGTTGGCAGAAGGCCGGGCAGGGATTATTCATCGGGGCTCTTCGCCGAAGTTCGAGGACTTTGTGAAGAACGAATTCATGCCCTGGTCGGAAAAACAACACGAGGCTCACCCTCGCACGCACACGTATTACCGGGTGAGCTCCAAACCCCTGATTGCTTTCCTCGGGAAGCTACCGCTTGATGGAATCTCCACGGCTCATGTGGAGAAATTCAAGATGAGGCGAGCTGAGAAGGTCTCGCCTGCTTCAACGAACCGGGACTTGGCAGCGCTTCGTTACATGCTCAATTTCGCCTATCGGCAAGGGCACCTGGCGCGAAATCCTGTAAAGGGCGTTGGGTTCCTGGACGAGGGCCCCGGCTTCATGCGAGTGGTTTCCCATGAGGAAGAAAGACGATACCTGGGCAAGGCAAGACCACTGCTTCGAGATGTCGCAACCATCATCCTTGAGACAGGGATGCGCCCGGAAGAGGTTTTCACTCTCCGCAGGGAAAATGTCCACTTCGACCGGCGCTATCTGTACGTTCCCAAGGGCAAAACGATCTTCGCGCGACGCGATATTCCACTCACGGATGCCGCTGTTACGGTCCTCAAAAGGAGATTGCGAAAGGCGAAGCACGGATGGTGTTTCCGAATCGGAGGGACCCAACTATGCCGATGATGACGATTCAGAAGGCTCATGAGGAAGCTCTGAAAGATGCAAAGCTCAAGTCGCGATTCAGGCTCTACGATCTTCGGCAACATGCCGACTCCCGGATTATGCCGACTACT
>JAHEKS010000196.1 GCA_024638215.1 Acidobacteriota bacterium
GGTCGCCCACTCCCACCCGACCAGAGACAGAAAGAAGATGAGCAACTCACACGACTCCTGACCAATGAGGCCGCCTTGCAGAAGGAGCGCGCCGGATTGCAGAGAGACGAGCGGCATGTCCGTGACCTTTTCAAGGCTTTGCCCGAAGCGTTCGATTACGAATACGATGGAAGCCAGGACGGTGAAGACGCAGACGTCTTGGTGCGCCTCAAGTTCCATCCGAATCCGAAGTTCCAGCCGCCGACAGAGGAATTGCGAGTTCTTAAAGGAATGGAAGGAACGATGGTGATTGATATCCCAGCCGAGCGAATCGCACAGATCGAAGGACGGCTGGTCCGACCCGTGGACTTTGGCTGGGGGATTCTCGCTCGACTCAGGCCGGGTGGAAGGTTTCTGCTCCAGCAGCGTAACGTTGGATACGGGCGATGGCAGATGACCCGGCTGGCATTGGATTTCACTGGCACGATTCTCCTGTTTAAACCACTTAAGATCGATTCAACCAGGACGACGAGCGACTTTCGCCGAATGCCGGACCGTTTGACACTGAAGGAAGGCTTGGAGCTTCTGAAAAGACAAGACGAAATGGCTGACGAGGGACATAGGAACTGAAACCCAACCAGTAAGCATTTCCGAGAAGGACCACTCCTCCTGGCAACCTCGCTCCTCTAATGGCTTGAGGCCTTCCTTTGAAGAACGGAGCGGACCCCAGCCGTTCGCTTTCCCTTTTGAGGCAGGCGAATGGCTCATAAGGGGCAAGCGACTCAAACTTCGCCGGGGAGGGTCTTTCACCTTCAATCTGCGCAATTCCAAGATCATGCTAACTAATAGAAAGTGATAGAGAAACTTAACCCGTCTGCCATTTTACGCTTTTCATGATCTGGCATCCGACATGCCTAAACGGTGGATGGAAGAAGCGGCAAGGCGAGGATCACAGGACCACCGGTAAGCCTGCCGACCTGCCTCTTCTCCCGGTTCGGCCCAGCGTGAATTGGCGCGCTACGGGAAAGGAAGGAAAAAGGAGGCAGACAATGGAAAACACAGACAGTAAGATTAAAAGAACACAATACCTCAACGTGGTTAATCTCCTGGTGGGCATCTGGCTGCTGTTCGCCGCATATGTGTTTCACGGTACCGCACCCTCTTTGTGGAACGATGTCATTGTAGGACTTCTGGTGATCACCTTGGCGGCGTGGAACATCGTGATTCCGGAAGCTCACTGGGCGAGCTGGACAAATGTAGCTTTGGGGGCTTGGCTACTCATCGCTCCCATAACTATTCAGTATCCTGTTCTGGGACACCTCTGGAACGATGTAATCATGGGGGTGATTCTGATCACATTCGGGTCCTGGGCGGGTGCGATTCGGACAACTCCGAAGCCCATGCACATGCCGCACTAGCATGAGAAACCGGTAGCGCACCGGAGCCTGTGCGGTTCGGACTCCGATGCGCTTCTTGGTTCGCAAATCGCCGAAATGCCGTAAAAATCCCGAGACATGAAACTCTTACCGGCACCCAGTGTAAGCTGCGTGCTGGAACAAATGAAGGGAAAGGAGAGAGAAATGGATAACAAGAATGAAAACAAAGGGCGTGCTAGCGGGGTTAACCTCCCCGGAGATAGGAAGACTGCGGTTGGATTGTTCAAAAACACCGGCCATGTAGATGACGTAGTTCGCGAAATCGAGGCTCTTGGATTTCCAAGGAACGAAGTGCGCACGTTGGAGGAGCCGGAGAGATTCGAGGTCACCGGTGTGATGAGCTTCCCGCGGCTCGACTTTGAGATCGAATTGAACCAGGCGCTCACCAGGATCGGGGCGACCGAGGATGAAGCGCAGGTTTACGTCGAAGGGCTCCGGCGGGGAGGTGCCCTGGTTTTTGCGACGGGTTCAGATGGAAAGGTGGATGCGGCAGCGGAGATCATGAACCGACACGGCGCAGTGGGGATCGAAGAAACCTATGGTCCGGAACCGTACCTGCCCTATGTGGGTCGCGGGCAGAAGAAAGATCCAACACGGGATACCCCAGACTTGGCAGGGCACGTCGGGCGGATCCCACCGCGCGGCTCCGCCTACTTTGCCTGGTAACTGCGGACTGACCGAATCTTGTTCTGGGCCGCTGCCTATTTCGGATCCCGATGGCGGATCCGGAGGTGTCTTGCGCAGTTGCCGGCTGTTGACGCTGCGGAAAAAGTGAAGGCGCAAATCGGGACTGACCCTCAAGAAGCGATCTACGCTGTGTCCCCCCGCGCCTAAGAACTATGAAGTGTCAAACGGCCTTCGAAGTTGGCAAAGAAGCCAAGAACGTGGAAGGATGAATGAAGAAGAAGCGCTATAGCATCGCTGTTGTCGCCATCGCTATCACGCTTGGTACGTTAATCTGGATTGTCTACCGCCGGGACCCCAAGTCAGTGGATGTGCTTCAGGCCAGCGGGCAGGTACGAGGCACCGAGATTACGATTAGCTCGAAGCAGGAAGGGACTGTCACACGGCTCCTTATCAAGGAGGGGCAGCGCGTCAGCCAGGGGGAACTAATCGCCACAATTTCTTCCAATGAGATCGCTGCACGGCTGGATCATGCTAAGGCCCAAGCAGCGGCTCCCAAAGACCGCTTGAGGCAAATCGAGGCAAATGCCAAAGAGTTCGAGAGAGCGATCGAAGAGGCCAAGATAAACGCGAAACTCGCCAAAGAAGAATCTTTTCATGGAGCGGCGTGGATTTACATGTAATGCAGCGATTGCTGAAAACGACTATGGCAGGCGGACCAGCGGATGACGCTCGAGATCCCTGTGTCCTTTTATTGTAGGGGGCACGCTTGGGAAACACAAAGATTCGAAAAGCGCGGAGGAAATCGGTGGAATTGCTATGGCCAAGAAGAACCTCTGGGTGCTCTACTTCTGCGTGTTCCTTGTCATGGCTGGCTTCGGGATCACGCTTCCCGTGTTCCCCTTCTATACAGAGCGCATCGCATCTTTAGGCGGTACTCCGGCTCGAGGGTTAGCCCTCCAAGTTGGCCTGCTGACCAGTGTGTACGTCTTGATGCAGTTTGTCTTTGCACCGCTTTGGGGAAAGCGCTCCGATCGGATGGGCAGAAAACCGCTGATATTGATCGGTGTTGCCGGATACGGAGTTGGCCAGCTTCTTTTTGGACTGTCAACCTCGCTTTTCATGCTTTACGGAGCCAGGGTGATAGGAGGCATCTTGTCGGCGGCGCTTCTGCCGGCAGCGGGTTCCTATGTGGCTGACATGACGGACGAGAAGGAACGTGCGACAGGAATGGCATGGCTGGGTACAATGACGAGTTTGGGAGTCGTCGTCGGTCCCTCTCTGGGCGGGCTCTTGACTCGGAACGACCTGCACTTTACCGCGCGCTACGGGCACTTCATGGTCGACCGTTTTTCGCTTCCATTCTTTGCAGCAGGAGGACTGGCATTCGCGAGCTTGCCGGTAGTCCTTCGGGGGGTCCGTGAGTCTTTTCACTCGCCTCATCTGAGCGTTCCGAAGCCGGGATTGGTGCTCACCTGGAGTGACATCGCCAAGAAGATACGTTCGCTTCTCGCCCTTACGTTCATAAGTCAGTTTGGTCTTGCGACCTATGCGGCTACGTTTGCCCTTTACGCCCAACAAACGCTTAACTATGGGCCGCCTCGAGTCGGGACTGCATTTACAACGTGCGGAGTGGTCATGGCTCTCTCTCAAGTCGGCGTGGTTAGCTTCTTGACGAGGCGCTACGGGGAGCGATATCTGGTAGCGTCGGGCTTTGGTTTGATGGGGGCGGGCCTTTTCTTTCTACTCGCGGCGCAAGAGCTCAAATGGGTCCTGAGTGCGATTGGCATCATGGCTTTGGGAGTGGCATTTATAGCTCCCAACCTGTTGGCACTCATCTCGAAAGCCGCAAGCGGGCAGATGGGGGCTGCCCTTGGTCTCCAAGATGCCGCTGCTAGTCTCGGCCAGACAGCTGGCCCCTTGTTTGGAACCATCCTTTTCTCATGGAAAGCAGGAGGCCCCTTTTTGTTGACTGGGGCATTGTTGATGGCCGTCGGACTGGCAAGCCTCCGCCAAAACTGGGCTCGCACTTGAACCATGACGGAGTTCACAAATCGCCGGGGAGTGCAATGTTAGGCCACACCGCATACAAGGAAGTCCTGACCCATAGCCGACATGACATCTCAATTTTCCCTGCCCGAGGGGCGGGCGCTTCTCGTGCAGTTCAGTTGTCACGGAGTTCGGGAGGAGAAGCATCTAATTATTCGTCACAAGTCACAGCTCGGAGAACGGCTACCAGGAAATATGAATCCAACTGCTGCACATCACTCTAATGAAGGCGCTGATGTTGTTCAGCAGAGGTACAACCGTATCGCGCCTATTTACGACTCGTGCGAATGGTTCATGGAGTATCGTGTTCGGAGGTGGCGGCGCGATATTTGGGAACGAATCAGAGCTGGACTCATTTTGGAAGTTGGAGTCGGCACCGGGAAAAACGTCGATTGTTATCCCCGCGCAGCATCAATTACGGCTATCGATTTGTCGCAGAAGATGCTGGAGCGGGCTCGGAATAAGGCCGGCAAGCGCAGGCCTGACGTCGAATTCAGGTTGGCAGACGTTCAACATTTACCGTATCCCGACAGGAGTTTTGATGCAGCTGTGGCGACATTCGTGTTCTGCTCAGTTCCCGATCCCATCCAAGGGCTCCGCGAAGTGCGTCGAGTTCTCAAGCCCGGCGGACGAATCCTACTCCTCGAGCATGTGTTGTCGAGGAATTTCTTGCTTCGTCCACTGATGAAGAGTTTGGATCCAATCCCCACCCACATTTGGGGTGCGCACATCGATCGCGACACACTTTCGAACGTTCGTGCCGCGGGGTTCATTGATGTTCGCGAAGCAAGTCTTCTGCTCGATATTGTGAAGAGAATTGAAGCCATAGCGCCGACCGAACAACTGGAGGCGCCTACAATTTTGTTACGGAGGTCTTGAAATGGCACAGGAACAATCAACCAAGAGCACTGCTGATGCGAAAGGTCCCAATGCCAGTCCACCCAACACCGTCAAGGACCCTGTCTGCGGCATGGCGGTGGACCCCAAAGACGCCATGGGGTCGGAGCAATTTGGCGGTCAGACATATTACTTTTGTAGCCCGCCTTGTCTTGAGAAGTTTCACGCTGACCCCGCAAAGTACGCCAGCCGTGCTTCGGGCCACGCGCCCTCCGCACCCGAGCCGGAAAAGGCTAAAGGGAAGCAAGCCGAGTATACCTGCCCGATGCACCCCGAGGTACGTCAGCAGGGACCGGGCGCTTGTCCGAAGTGCGGCATGGCCCTCGAGCCCGTAAGCCCCGGAATCCTTCCTGCCAAGACTGAATACGTTTGCCCCATGCATCCAGAAATCGTTCGGGATGCTCCGGGCGCCTGCCCCAAATGCGGAATGGCTCTGGAGCCACGGATCCTTGCCGCCGAAGAAGAGAAGAATCCGGAATTGGTTGACATGACCCGCCGGTTTTGGGTGAGCTTGGCACTGACCGTTCCGTTATTGGGAATTTCCATGGTTGGCTATCTGCCCCCGGGGTATCTGTGGAGCACTTGGGCCAACTCCCATAGGGGGATCCTGGCGCAGCTGATCATTGCCACGCCCATCGTTCTCTGGTGCGGCTGGCCTTTCTTCGTGCGTGGCTGGCGTTCCATCGTCAACCGTAGCCTGAACATGTTCACCTTGATTGGCCTGGGCGTGGCCATTTCGTACTTTTACAGCGTAGTAGCAGCATTGTTCCCTGGTATCTTCCCGGTTGCATTCCGAACCGAGTCAGGAGTAGTCGATGTCTATTTTGAGGCGGCCGCAGTGATTACTGCGCTTGTCTTGCTTGGCCAAGTGCTGGAATTGCGTGCTCGCAGCCAAACAGGCGCCGCAATCAAAGCCCTATTAGGTCTCGCCCCGAAAACCGCACGACTGGTTCAAGATGACGGCTCGGAATCGGACGTCCCCTTGGAGCAGGTCAAGCCAGGGGACAGGTTGCGCGTGCGTCCGGGCGAGAAAGTCCCGGTGGATGGGGTGGTGCTCGACGGACGCAGCAACATCGACGAATCGATGATCACGGGTGAGCCGATTCCCGTTGAAAAACAGCCCGGCGATCGTGTCACGGGGGCTACCGTCAATGGGACGGGATCGCTCGTGATGTGCGCCGAGCGCGTGGGCAGTGAAACTTTACTCGCACAGATCGTGCACATGGTGGCAGAAGCCCAACGCAGCCGAGCCCCGATTCAAAAGCTGGCGGATGTTGTCGCCGGATACTTCGTTCCGACTATCGTCGGCCTGTCCGTTCTTACTTTTATTGTCTGGGGGCTTTGGGGTCCGAACCCTCGCATGGCTCACGCCTTGGTTAATGCGGTGGCCGTGTTGATCATCGCCTGCCCGTGCGCGCTGGGCCTGGCGACTCCCATGTCCATCATGGTGGCCACAGGAAAGGGCGCTACAGTCGGGGTCCTGTTCAAGAATGCAGAAGCGATCGAGCATATGCGAAAAGTGGACACGCTCGTGGTCGACAAGACCGGCACCCTTACCGAAGGCAAGCCGAAGCTGGTCGCTGTCGAGACGGCGGACGGTTTTGACAGAGCGACGCTTGTGCGGATGGCCGCAAGCCTAGAACGCGGGAGCGAGCATCCGCTGGCCGCCGCCATCGTCAAAGGCGCGGAAGAAGAAGGTGCGCAGCTTGGTCAGGTTGAGGATTTCAACTCCTTGACGGGTAGGGGCGTGAAAGGACGGGTTGACGGGGCCCAGGTAGCTCTGGGCAATCGCAAGCTTCTTGAGGACCTGAAACTGGACCCAGGCAAGCTTCTCGAAAAGGCTGAAGCCATGAGAGGCGAAGGGCAAACAGTGATGTTCGTGGTGGTGAATGGGGCGGCGTCAGGGCTGATTGGTGTAGCCGACCCCGTCAAGAAGACGACACCTGAGGCGATCCGTCAGCTTCACGATGATGGCATCCGCGTTGTGATGCTCACCGGTGACAGTCGAACGACTGCGGAGGCCGTTGCGAAGAAGCTCAACATCGACCAGGTGATCGCGGAGGTTCTTCCAGAAGATAAAGCCAGTGTCGTGAAGAAGCTCCAGTCCGAGGGACGATTCGTTGCTATGGCGGGCGACGGCATCAATGACGCGCCAGCGTTGGCCCAGGCGCAGGTCGGCATCGCGATGGGGACGGGTACCGACGTAGCCATGGAAAGCGCCGGAGTGACGCTAGTCAAAGGCGACCTGCGGGGAATCGTCCGGGCACGCAAGCTCAGCCGAGGAACGATGCGGAACATCAAGCAGAACCTGTTCTTTGCGTTCGTCTACAACAGCGTCGGGGTGCCCATCGCCGCGGGCGTCCTCTACCCATTCTTTGGGGTTTTGCTGAGCCCGGTTATAGCGGCTGCAGCGATGAGCTTTAGTTCCGTCTCAGTTGTCACAAACGCCCTGCGGCTGCGCAGGTTTCGTCTATAGAACAGGTTAATCAGGCCCGTGCGCAGGCACGGAAACTCAAATGCTCTTGAGTGGACCGCATCACCTCCTTCACTGGTGGTACACGCACTGGACATGGATCTTTGGGGCGATCGTGTTAACGGTTGTGGTCAGGATGATTGTCTGGTGGGTCAAGATATCATCTCCAGACCGCAGGGGCTTGCCTCCCGGTCCCGAGGAAGTTCTGAGGCTGCGTTGGGCAACTGGGGAGCTGGATCGAAGAGAGTACAAGCGCAGGTTGGAGCTTCTCCGCCAGCTGAGGAACCATAGGTAGCCCTTAGCAAGCAACAAGGTATATCGAGGTGGAAGGTTACGAAGACCTGAACTTGGATTCAACAGGCTTGTGGTAAGGGAGGCAACTATGGAAGAGCCGAACCAAACAAAGAAGAAACCGGTTACAGCGGACACATGGTTCAGACTTCTGTTGATTCTGCTGATCCTGTTGCCGCTCGCTTTATTTTTCCTAACACCGGGCGGCGGACTCTTGGCTGGGGGAATTTGGTTTTGGATTGGCCTCCTGGTTTCGTTCTGGCTGATCTGGAAGATCTTGGGAAGGCCCACTCGTGGGCAGGAAGAATCCAAACCCGAAACGACCCTCCTGCCCGCTGAGCAGCAACCTGACGTGGTCCGTCAAGTCATGAATGTGAAGATCGCTATGGATCAAGCTGGCGTAAAGATGTTTCGTGGCGGGCTGCGGGAGTCTGCGACAACGGCCTATGAAAAACTGAAAGATGCATTTTCCGGTAAGGCCGTTCCACTAATACAGGAAGACGAGCAGATGGGAGCAACTGTCTTGCTCATTCCACGATCGGAGGAGGAGACTCGGACGGAAACACGCGTTCGACCATGGCTGCATTGGCTGTTATTTGGACTTACCTTGATTACTACGACCTGGGCGGGTGCAGCACATCATGGCGTCGACCTGCTGCGCCAGCCATCTCGCTTTGCCGTCGGCCTCCCGTATTCGCTGGGCCTCTTGGCTATTCTGGGTATCCACGAACTGGGCCACTACTTCACCGCACGTTATCACGGAATGCGAGTGACCCCGCCGTATTTCATTCCTATCCCATTCTCTCTGGGGACATTCGGCGCATTCATTCAAATGCGCTCGCCCGCAGAAAATCGCCGCATGATGTTTGATGTAGCCGTAGCCGGCCCTTTAGCAGGTCTCGTCGTCGCGATTCCAGCGCTTCTGGTCGGTCTTCACTCATCCACCATAGTGGCGCTAAACGCGCCGGGCTCTTCATCCCCCCTGAGCGGCGTATCGGTGGGATCTTCATTGTTGTTCGCGCTGCTCTCAAAAGTCGCGCTTGGAGACGCCCTTCAATTTGGTCATGTGCTCCGGCTCAGCCCGTTGGCCTTTGCCGGATGGCTGGGGTTCCTGGTAACCGCGCTCAATCTCTTGCCGATTGGACAGCTCGACGGCGGGCATATGGCCCGTGCCATGTTCGGCGGCCGCGTGGGCAGCACAATCAGCAGCGTGTCCTTGTGGTCGCTGTTTCTGCTAGCCATCTTTGTCTGGCCGGGGTTGCTCATGTGGGCGATCATCGTGTTCTTCATCGCAGGCCGCGGAGCATCACCGCTCAACGATGTGACCGGGCTGACTCCATGGCGACGCCGGATCGGATATCTGACGTTCCTTATTCTTGGACTGATTTTGCTTCCATTACCTCATACACTTTGGCATGCGGCGGGAATACACTGTCCTTA
>JAHEKS010000010.1 GCA_024638215.1 Acidobacteriota bacterium
GGGTAAAACGCCCAGGTAGCTGCCTTTGCCCGGCACCGTGACCGCTTCGACCGTTTCCTGCACGACCTGGCGGTCCGGCGTGACCACCGAAAGCTGGATCTGATTGGGCAGAGCGTCGGACATAACGAAGTTAAGAGTTCAGAGTTGAAAGTTAAAGGCAGAAGGTGTGCGCTTTCGACTTTTGACCTTTGACCTTTGACTTTTCCTCACGCGGTGGCCTTCATCTTCTCCGCTTTTTCCAGCACGTCTTCGATCGTCCCCATCATATAGAAGGCTTGTTCGGGGACATCGTCGTGCTTGCCTTCCACGATTTCCTTGAAGCCGCGGATGGTGTCTTCGATCTTGACGTATTTGCCTTCCAGGCCGGTGAACTGCTGCGCCACGAAGAACGGCTGGGACAGGAAGCGCTCGATCTTGCGTGCGCGCACCACGGTGAGCTTGTCCTCGTCGGAAAGCTCGTCAATGCCCAGGATGGCGATGATGTCCTGGAGGTCTTTGTATTTTTGCAGGACCGCCTTCACCGAGCGCGCCACGTTGTAATGTTCTTCGCCCACGATGCGCGGGTCGAGCACGCGCGAGGTCGAAGCCAGCGGGTCCACCGCCGGATAAATTCCCTTCTCCACGATCTGCCGCGAAAGCACCGTGGTGGCGTCCAGATGCGAGAAGGTGGTCGCCGGCGCCGGGTCCGTCAGGTCGTCGGCGGGAACGTAGATGGCCTGCACGGAAGTGATCGAGCCCTTGGTGGTCGAGGTGATGCGCTCCTGCAACTCGCCCATTTCCGTCGAAAGGTTGGGCTGGTAGCCGACCGCCGAAGGCATGCGGCCGAGCAGCGCCGAAACCTCCGAGCCCGCCTGCGTGAAGCGGAAAATATTGTCAATGAACAGCAGCACGTCCTGGCCCTGCACGTCGCGGAAATATTCCGCGACGGTCAATCCCGTCAAGCCCACGCGCAGGCGCGCGCCGGGCGGCTCGGTCATCTGGCCGTAAATGAGCGCGGCCTTGGAATTCTCGGGATGGCCGGGATCGATTACGCCGGACTCGGTCATTTCCAGCCACAGGTCGTTGCCCTCGCGCGTGCGCTCGCCGACGCCGGAAAATACCGAAACGCCGCCGTGCTTCAGGGCGACGTTGTGGATCAGCTCCATGATGATGACCGTCTTGCCCACGCCCGCGCCGCCGAAAAGGCCCGTCTTGCCGCCCTTCAGGTAAGGCTCGAGCAGGTCCACCACTTTCAAGCCGGTCTCAAACATCTCCAGCTTGGTGTTCTGATCTTCGAGTTCCGGGGCGTGGCGGTGAATGGGCGAGCGCGACTCCGCCTGGATGGGGCCGAGCTTGTCCGCCGACTGGCCGATGACGTTCATCACGCGGCCGAGCGTGCCCTTGCCCACCGGCACGGTGATCGGCCCGCCGGTATCCGTCACCTTCATGCCGCGCACCATCCCCTCCGTGGGCTCCATGGCCACGGCTTTCACGCGCCCCTCGCCGAGGTGCTGCTGCACCTCGACGATCACGTCAATCGGCACGGGAACGTCGAAGCCCTCGGAGGTAACGCGCAGGGCGTTGTAAATCGGCGGCAGGTGATCGGTGTCGAATGCCGCCACCACTACCGGCCCGATAACTTCCACGATCTTGCCCACGCGCTCTTTTTCCATGCTCATCCTTCCAGACCTTCCGGCGAACGTCCGGCCCGTTTACTGGGCCGCGGCGCCGCTTACGATCTCGATAATCTCCTTGGTAATGGCCGCCTGGCGCACGCGGTTCATGTGCAGCGTGAGCGAGTCGATCATTTCCGCCGCGTTGTTGGTGGCGGCGTCCATGGCGGTCATCTTGGCGGCCAGTTCACCCGCGTGCGATTCCAGCAGCGCGCGGTAAACCTCGATTTCCACGTAGCGCTCCAGCAGCACGCCGAAAATCTGCTCCGGCGGCTGCTCGTAGATGTAGTCAATCAGCGTCTCGCTCGCCGCCGGCTTGATGGGTTTGACGGGGAGATACCGCTCCAGCGTCAGCTTCTGGGTGATGATGGTCTTGGACTCGTTGTAAATGAAGTCCACGGCGTCGGCTTCACCGCGCGTGTAAAGCCCGCTGATCTGCTTGGAGATCTCCTGCGCGTGCGCGAACTCCAGACGGTTGAAGATGTTCACGTAGTCGGAGAGAATGTTGGCCTGGCGCTTGCGAAAATAATCGCGCCCCTTGCGTCCCACCGCGATCATCGCAACGTTCTGCCCGGCGTGTTCCTCCAGGTATCTCTCCGTGGCGCGAATCAGGTTGGCATTGAACGCCCCGCAAAGGCCGCGGTCCGCCGTCACCAGAATCAGCAGAATGTTCTCCACCGGCCGCTCCGCCAGCAACGGGTGCGCGCGCTGTTCGGTGCGCGCCGCCACGCTGCCCAGCAGGCTCAGCATCTGGTTGGCGTACGGGCGGATGTTGAAGACGCGTTCCTGCGCGCGCCGCAAACGCGCCGCCGCCACCATCTTCATCGCCCGGGTGATCTGCTGCGTGCTCTTCACCGAGCGAATGCGCCGCCGAATATCGAGGACGTTGGCCATCTTCGGTTAAAAGGTCGAAAGTCGAGGGTCGAAAGTCAGAAACACGAGGCGCGTCGCCTCTTTGCGCGCGCGTCAGGCTGCAGCCTCAACCTTCACTCGCAAAGCATGGAGCATCCGCGCGATTCCTGCAATTGAATCCAAGAGTTCCTGCACTTTTTCGCTCCTGACGTACCCTAAGTCGCGGCCCGACATCAGCAGGTATTCGGTCTCAACCAGAGATCCCTCGGCCACGTTGAGGAATCTCGCGTAATCCTGCCCTCCGCGCCGTTTGGAGCCTTCAGCGATGTTGGTTGGGACGGAAGATGCAGCCCGGCGAAGTTGCGAGACCAGTCCATATTTCTCTTCGGATGGAAATGCACTCGACAAACGGTAAACATCGAGAGTTAATGCGTGGCTTTGTTGCCAAACTTTCAATTCGGTAAAGCGCTGCATCTTAATAACCTTTGACGTTCGACTTTCAACTTTCGACTCTCAACTCTTGACCGCTTTTTTCTCCGCCACAAACTTGGCTTTGTATTCTTCCAGCGCCTTGCGTACCTTGCCGCGCAGCGCGTCGTCGAGCGCTTTCTTCTCCGCGATTTCCTTGCCCAGTTGCGGGTAGGAAGAATCCATAAAGTCGTAGAGGCCTTTTTCAAAGTCCAGCAGGTTTTCCACCGCCAAGTCATCCAGCAAGCCGTTGGTCCCGGCGAAGATGATGACGACCTGTTTTTCGACGGGAAGCGGCGCGTACTGGCCTTGCTTCAGGACCTCGGTCAATCGCTTGCCGCGATTGAGCTGCGCCTGAGTAGCTTTGTCGAGGTCGCTGCCGAACTGCGCGAAGGCGGCCAGCTCGCGGTACTGCGCCAGCTCGAGGCGCAGCGTGCCCGCCACCTGCTTCATCGCCTTGATTTGCGCGTTGCCGCCCACGCGTGAGACCGACAAGCCCACGTTCACGGCGGGCCGGATGCCAGAATGGAACAAATCGGTTTCGAGATAAATCTGCCCGTCCGTAATCGAAATCACGTTGGTCGGGATGTAGGCCGAAACGTCGCCCGCCTGGGTCTCGATAATCGGCAGCGCGGTGAGCGAGCCGCCCCCGCCCTGCTTATTCAGCTTGGCGGCGCGCTCGAGCAAACGCGAGTGAAGATAGAAAACGTCGCCGGGATACGCCTCGCGCCCGGGCGGCCGCCGCAGCAGCAGCGAGATCTCGCGATACGAAACCGCGTGCTTGGACAGGTCGTCGTAGATGCAGAGCGCGTGCCGGCCCTTGTCGCGAAAGTATTCGCCCATGGCGCAGCCGGCGTAGGGCGACAGGTACTGCATGGGCGCGGGGTCCGAGGCGCCCGCCTGCACGACAATGGTGTATTTCATCGCATCGTACGTTTCCAGCGTCTTGATGACCTGCGCGATGGTGGAAAGCTTCTGCCCGATCGCGACGTAGATGCAAATCACGTCGCCGCCGCGCTGGTTCAAAATGGTGTCAATCGCGATGGCGGTCTTGCCCGTCTGGCGGTCGCCGATGATCAGCTCGCGCTGGCCGCGCCCGATGGGAATCATGGCGTCAATGGGTTTGAGGCCGGTTTGCAGCGGCTCGCGCACGGGCTGCCGATCCACGACCCCAGGGGCGATGCGCTCCAGAGGATTGAATTCCTGGGTGAGGATGGGACCTTTCTCGTCCACGGGGCGGCCCAGCGCGTCCACCACGCGGCCGATCAGCGCATCGCCCACCGGGACGGACATGATGCGCTTGGTGCGCTTGACCGTGTCGCCTTCCTGAATCTGGGTGTAATCCCCCAGCAGCACGGCGCTCACCTGATCTTCTTCCAGGTTTAGCGCCAGGCCGGCGACCTCATGCGGGAGTTCGAGCAGTTCGCCCGCCATGACGTTGTCCAGTCCGTGGATGCGCGCCACGCCGTCGCCCACCGAGATAACTGAGCCTACTTCGCTCACCGTCACCGTGCGGTCATAGTTTTCGATTTGCTCGCGGATAATCTTGGTGATTTCGTCCGCCTTGATTTGAGCCATGATTTCAGTTCTCCCCCCGGAAGAAGCGGCACACTGCGGCTCTCCCCCGGGGCATAATTTAACGGCCGGTCAGCTTTTCGCGGATGCGGTCCAGTTGGCCGCGAACCGTTCCATCATACACGGTGCTTCGAATCTGGGCCAGAATGCCGCCTAATAGATTCTCGCGGAGATGGAAGTCCATTTCCACCTGCTTTTGCGTGACCTGTTGGAACTGGGAGCGCAGCGTTTGACGCGCCTCCTCGGAAAGCGCCGACGCCGAGTAAACGTTCACTTCCACGATCCCCATCCGGTCGTTCACGATTCTTGCGAAGGCCTCGCGAATCTCATCAAGCAGCGGCATGCGAAAATGCGAAACCAGCACGCGCAGGAAATTGGAGGTGATCCGAGAAGCGCCCATCCGCGCCAGGATCGCGTCCAGAACCTTGATTTTGCCGTCGAGCGAGACCGCGGGAGTCTCAAACACCTCGCGAAGCCCGGGGCCCGCCTGGTAGGCAGCGGCAAAATCCGCCAGCTCGCGCTCCACAGCGCGGTAGTCTCCCCGCGATCCCACCACGTCCGCCAGGGCGCGGGCATATCGGCTGGCTACGGCTATCGGCACGGTTCAGTTCCTTTTTTCTTCGCTTCCCAGGGTGGCAATAAACTGGCTGACCAGGCGCTCGCGCGCCGCCTCATCCAGCCGATCGCGGATCATCTGCTCGGCGAGCTGCAAAGCCTGCTGGGCGGTGAAGATCCGCAGGTCGAGCTTGGCCGCCCGGGTGGCCGAGTCTGTGCGCACGCGAGCGGTCTCCAGGATTCTTTCCGCTTCCCGCGCCGATTCCTCGGCCAGTCGCTTCCGCTCGGCTTCCATTTCCTTCTCGGCCGAAGCTTTGAAGGCCGCGATCTCCTCTTCCAGATGTTTCAGTTTTTCTTCGACCGCCTCGAGCTGGGCCTGGGATTTCTCGAGCGCCGCTCTTCCCTCTTCCAGCGCCTTGCGGATGCCTTCCGAGCGCTGGGCGAAGAACTCCGCCAACGGTTTGCGCAGCAGATATCCCAGCGCGACGGCAAGAAGGGTGAAATTGATGATCTTGAAATAGAGTTCGTGCCGTTCTTTTGCGGCTTCCTGGCTTTGTTCTTCCTGTTCGGGAGCGGCGGCCCAAGCCACGGCATGCCACGACGAGGCGGCGCTGGCCGCGGTCGCGCCCCAGAGGGTGCAAGCGAGGAGCATTCCAAAAAATAAAGCCCGGCCTCTCAATTTCGAGCCCCTTCCCAGCCGCCCGCGGGTTCCTTGCCGCTCAGAACCGCTTCCGTAATCTTCGCGGCCAGCGGCGCGGAAGCCCTTTCCAATTCCTGCTTGGCCGAATCCACTTCGCGGCCCAGGCCGTCAAGGGCCTCTTTCAAGGTGGCATCCGCCTTGTCGCGCGCTTGGGCAAGCTGCTTGTCGCGCTCGGCCAGGGCGTCCCGGCGGTCAGCTTCCCGCCGCCGGTAAACCTCCTGCCGTGCGGCCTGGAAAGTCTCTTCATATTCCGTGGCTTTTGCCTCCGCAGTGGCCGCCTGCTCGCGCGCCCGTTCGAGCGCTCCGCGCGTCTTGCTTTCCCGCTCTTTCAGGACTGCCAGGATGGGACGGAAAAACAACCAGTCCAGAATCACGAGGAGAAAAAAGACGAAGAGAACCGTCGGGATGGTGCGGACGAAAAGGTGTCCAAGCTGGCGAAGGATTTCGTTCATGAGGAGGAGCCTTCTCGCGGGAGCGGTCCGCTGGGCTTAATGAGCCAAAAAATCTAACACGGATTTTCAGGAAGTGTCAAGAAATGCAGGCGGCCAAATGAGCTCGTATTTGTGCCCCAACACGCTGGTTCGGCACGGAATACGACATTTAGGCGTAGGTGACAAATCCCGGGTTCAGCAGGCTTTGGGGATCATATTTCTTTTTCAGTGCCTGAACGGTCTCCCACTTGTCGCCGTAATGAGCTTTCCATTGCGCGGCGTCGAAGGGAATCCAGCCGGAAAGGTAACGCTTGGCGCCCATCATGGCAGCCGCTTGGCTGGCCATGTTGAGGCGAGGCAGGGCTTCTTCGAGAAAACGTTGAGGAACGGCGGGCAAGATGCCAAAGCCCATCAGGAAATCGCCCGAAGGCCGCATGAACAGCGGAACGTTCGAGACGTTCCCGCGCGACGGCCACAGCAGGATGTGCCCGCCCGCAATCGCCTGAGGCGGCAGGTTTTGCAGGACCTGGCCGATATACAGCGCGGTGGTCTGCCAGGGCAGGACGCACTCCATCCACGGATGGGCGTACTCCCAGAAGCCGGCGCGTTTCCAAATTGCAAAAAGACTATCGAGGCGTGCGAAAAACTCCAGCATCTCGCCGTCTTCGGTGTGGACGTGCTTGTAGAACTTGAGGCCGGCGAGTTTTTGCGACACCTCGGGCGCCGCGCCGTCTTCGCACTCGACCGTCGCGTGAAGCGGAAAGAACCATTGCGCGAAGGCCTGCCGCGCGCCGCCCACCTTCTTGAACCCTACCGGCGCGGGCACGCACCAGGCTTCGAGAAAATCGAAGCGCTCATCGGTCATCACCGCTTTCAAATCTTCCAGCAGCACGCCCAAATCGTCATAGAGAAGATAGAAGCTGCGGAATTTCGGCCGATGCTCGCGCAGGCGCAGTTTGGCTTCGGTCATTACCCCGAACTGGCCCATGCCGGCGCGCACCGCGTCGAACAATTCCTGATTCTCGCTGGGCGAGCATCGCACGATTTCGGCCTCACCGCTCACCACTTCAAGCTCCAGGCAATTGTCCGCCTGCGTTCCGTGCCGCCACGAAGCCACTCCCAAACCGCCGGTCGAGAGCGTGCCGCCGACGGTCACGTCCAAGTTATTGGTCAGAACCGGCGGGGAAAGGCGTTGCGGCGCCAATTGTTCGACCAAGGAGCGCCACTTGATTCCTGCCTGGCAGACCACCGAGGTTTCCTCCAAGGCGCGGATTTCGCTCAGGGCCGACATGTCGAGCACCAGGTGCTCGCAAAGCGATTGGCCGGTCTGCGAGTGTCCACCGCCGCGGGTGGATACACCCATGGAATGGCGCGCGGCAAACTTCAGTGTCTTCGCCACGTCCTGGGACGATGCCGGACGCACCACCGCCGCCGGCCGGCGCACGATGACCCGGCCAAAGTCGGTCGAGGCCGCCTCGCGCGAGGCGTCGTCAAGAAGAACCTGACCGGCAATCTCAGCTCCCAATTCGACAGTCCAAGTCATGGATTCCCCTCGAAACCGAGTGTTTTGGGGCGCGGCCTGCGGCCCGGCGCCGCAAACTTGTGTTGAAAGTATCAGGAAACCCTATTGCATTTCTCAGCGTCTCAAAATGGAGTTGTGGATTGCAAGCATTTTCTGGCGAGGCGGCCTTTACAACGTGTTGTAAAATGAAGATGCTGCAGGGGAATTAGAACATCTTTACTCCAAGACCCGGGGAACCCTATGAACTTTCGGTTCTGGAATCGAATTGGCAGGTCTACCTCTTCCGACGGCGCGGCAGAAGTTCAAACGCCGGTGTACCCGCCCCCCCAAGATGGGGGCCGGCTGATCGTCCTCACGGCTCCGCTGAGCGAAACCATTGACCATGCGGGCTACTTCATCCAGATGGCACTGGCCTCGCTGCCCATTTGGATGGAAAGGGTGATCGACCGGAAATATCCCCAGTGGCGCAACGTGGAGCGCAATCCCGACGGCTCGGCGCGGCTGATGCCGGCGGGCGTGCGCCTGGTCGAGAAATCCCTGTTGCGCGAATTCAGTGAAGAAGATGTTATCGCCTGTTATCCGGCTGACCTGCCCAAGTTTATTGGCCCCAAGACGCGAGTGGTGGCCGTCTCGACTCACAATCCGCTGGGCGTGACCTTTGCCGCGGGCGTTTATACCTCCATGTTCGGAACGTCCAAGCAGCCCATCAATTCGCACTACGCTAGGGAAATGTTCGCGGCGATCAACGCCAGCCCGTACCGGAAGCAATTCAAGCTCATCGTGGGAGGCTCGGGCGGCTGGCAGATCATCCAAACCAACAGCTTCGAGCAATTAGGCGTGGACTGCGTGGTGGAAGGGCGCAGTGAATCGCAGGAATCCATGGAACTGTTCCACAAGGCGATCCGCGGCGAAGACCTGCCGCGCGAAATCAACGTGGCCCATCCCAAGAGCCGCGAAGAGATTTTGTTTCCCACCAAGCGAACCACCTTCGGCGTGGTGGAAATGACCACGGGTTGCGGCCGCCGTTGCGCTTTCTGCGTCCCCGACTTGAATCCGCAGCTTGACGTTCCCAAGTCGAACATCATGGAAGCGGTGCGCGCCAACGTGCGCAACGGCAACAAGCTGATTTCTCTCGCCACCGAAGACATGTTTATCTGGGGACAGGTGAAAACCGGCACGCCTTTCTTCTTCCCCAACCGCGAAGCGCTTCTCGACCTCTATTCCGAAATCGTCAATTCGCCCGGCGTTGAGCAGCACGTTCTGAGCCACGCCACCATGGCACCCCTTGTCGTGGACCCGCTGCTGATCAAAAAGCTCACCGAAATCATGCTGGACAAGAGCCCGATCCGCATTCCCATGCTCAGCAGCCACCCCGAAGGCCGCGTGCTCAATCCTCTGATCGGGTTTGAGACCGGCTCGGTGCGCATGGCCAAGAAAATCATGCCCAGCAAGGCCGTTCCCTTTCCCATTGACGACTGGCCGAGCATCATTCTGGAAGGTTTGAGAATCGCCAACGAAAATAACTGGTTCCCCATGATGACCCTGATGGTCGGGAATCCTGGCGAAACCGACGAGGACGTGAAAGCGACCCTCGAATTGGTTTACGAAATCGAGCGCCGCGGGCTTTTCGCGTTCCTGGTGCCTTCAATCTTCACGCCGCTGCACGACACTCGAATGGAGAAGCAGCATGGGGTCGCGGAAACCAAGAAGCTCTCGCCGCTGCAATGGCAGTTGATGATGAAGTGCTGGAAGATCAACCTGCGCCCGGGCCAGCAAGCTTGGTGGGCGCCCACGGCGTGGAAAATCGGCGCCATCTTAACCTGGCTCTGGAAACTGCGCCGGCTGAACGGGCCCAACTTCACCTGGCCGCTGCTGATGTTCGCGAGCGCAGTTCCGGAAAGACTGCTTGGCTGGATGGGAAAGATCTATCTGCCCAAGCCTCTCAAGACCAAGACGCGCAAGGAACTCCTCGCCGCGGTCAAGCCACACTACCTCCAGTATTTCCGCACCGACAACGGCGACCTGCCCGAAGGCCACACCCCGCCCCCGTCGCCTGCCGAGCTTGAAGAAGCGCTGCGCATGGGGAATTGGACCCCGTCACGTCCCGATTTCGGCGATCGGCCAGTTTCCGAGTAGGCGGTCACCCGCCTGCGATCCTCGGCGTGCACGGACGCACCCCCGACTTCCCGCAGGCAGTACCGCGATGATAGAATTTCGGTTATTGGCGGGCAAAAAGGGGAATCTCGCGTGGCCGGGGAAAGAAAATCCGCAACCCCCTCCGGCGTCATGGGCCGATGCAGGCTCTGCCGCGGAGTAGACTACCTCTGCAGCAGCCATCTGATGCCGGCGGCTCTTTTTCGGCTACTCCGAAGTAGGACTGTCACCCCTCGGGATCCTCTGGTGATATCCGCGCGCTCGACCTTCCAAACTTCCCGCCAGGTTTCCGAGCACCTCCTATGTGTGGATTGCGAAGATAGACTTCGCAGGGGCGGGGAAAATTGGGTCTTGCGACATTGCTACAGGGGAGGAGGGAGATTCCTGCTCCGCGAGCAAGTGGTCAGGTCACGACTCCTTGACGACGGGCCGGTGGGAAGAATCTATTCTTCAAAGTCCAATCCGAACATTGACAGCGGGGCTCTCACGTTCTTCGCTGCAAGCATTTTCTGGAGAGCTGCAGCGCACGCCTGGCAGATCCCAGGGAGGATGCGAGGAAGTCTCATCGATCTGGGACCATACCAGGAATCACTGGGCAAGTATCTCTTGGGACAGGAGCCGTTCCCCGGCTCCGCCGCGATGTGGGTCTGGATTTCGCTTTACGACAAACCAAGCAGAGCTGTGACAACACCTGACTCTAGTCGAATCTGCAATTGCCACGCACACACGTTCGACATACCTGGGATTCGGTTCAGTCTATTCGTCGGCCGGACGTTGCCTCAGTTTGTTCGGCTCATGTGTGTTGCAGGTGGCCCGGACGGCCCGATCGTAGCTTCTTACGCTCCAGACGATATCTTGGCGACCCAGGTGAGTCAGATCAGCCAGACCACGCGACTATCAAAAGCGCTTCAAAGGAAAGGTAAGTGGAGCTGGTCTCCCTGAATCGCCGGCCTTCGACCCAAGCAGACGGGTAGTCGGCCACTTGCAAACTGACCCGCCACCTCCGCTTCCGGGCGCTTGTTCCCCTTCTTTTCATAATGTAAGATGAAAGCTTCAGGCGTTCGGTCATCCAACCGAGTGTGCGCGTAACTCAAGCGGAGGTGCGGACTTGGCAGAAGGCAAGTACGACTTGATCGTGATTGGCAGCGGCCCGGGCGGGTATGTGGCGGCGATTCGCGCCGGACAGTTGGGTCTGAAAACGGCGCTGGTCGAGAAAGACGACAAGCTGGGCGGCACGTGCCTGCACGTGGGCTGCATCCCTACGAAAAGCCTGCTTTTCAACGCCGAAGTTTACGACTATTTCAAAAACGCCAAAGATTACGGAATCATCTGCAAGGAATTTTCGCTCGACTGGGCCGCAGTGATGGCGCGCAAGGCGGCCATTGTCAAAAAGCTCTCCAAGGGCGTGGAATTTCTGGAAAAAAAGAACAAGGTCGAAACCATCCAGGGCTTCGCGACGCTCGCCGGCCCCGGGCGCGTGACGGTCACCGATGCGAAGGGCCAGAAGCGCGAGCTTACCGCCAAGAGCGTCGTCCTGGCCACGGGCTCCGAAGCCAAGTTGCTTCCCGGCTTGGAGGCGGACGGGGAAATCATTCTCACCAACAAGGAAATCCTGGACCTGAAAGAAGTGCCGAAATCCATGGTGGTGATCGGCGCGGGCGCGGTAGGGGTGGAGTTCGCGTCCATCTTTCACCGCTTTGGATGCAAGGTCACCATCCTCGAAATGCTGCCGCGCGCGGTGCCGCTGGAGGACGAGGAGATTTCCGCCGAGCTCGAAAAATCGTTCAAGAAACAGGGCATCGCGATGCACCTGGGCGCGAAAGTCGGCAAGGTCGCGAAAACCGCCAAGGGCGTCACGGTGGACTTCACGACCTCGGACGGCAAGGCGCAGAAACTCGAGGCCGACACCTGCCTGGTGGCGGTGGGCCGCGCGCCCAACACGCAGAATATCGGCCTGGAGAAAACGCGCGCGCGCCTGGAGCGCGGGTTCGTCAAAACCAACGGCTTCATGCAGACCGACGAGCCGGGGCTCTATGCCATCGGCGACATCGTGGCCGACAGCCCGCTCCTCGCCCACGTCGGCGAGATGGAAGGCATCGTCGCCGTCACTCACGCGGCGGGCAAGCACGCCGAGCCCATCAATTACAACCAGGTGCCGAACTGCACTTACACGGAGCCCGAAATCTCGAGCGTGGGCCTGAGCGAACGCAAGGCGCGTGACGCAGGCCACAAGGTGAAGATTGGCAAGTTTCCCTTCTCCGCCAACAGCAAGGCCGGAATCCTCGGCGCGCGCGAGGGCTTTATCAAAATCGTCAGCGACGAGAAATACGGCGAAGTTCTTGGCGTCCACATGATCGGCCCGCGCGTAACGGAGATGATCGCGGAAGCCGTGGTCGTCATGCGCCTCGAAGGCACCGTGGACGACCTGGCGCACGCGATTCATCCCCACCCCACGCTGACCGAAGCGGTGCTCGAAGCCGCCGAGGGCGTGGAGGGGATGTCGATTCATATCTAGGGGCTCGGGACTAGGGACTCGGGGCTAGGGGAAAACGCACTTCGCGAGTTTAGCTAATCAATGGACTGAGGATTGCCCCAGCCCGCCTAGAACCCAGCACCTGCTCTTCATGCTCTGCCTCGTTGAACAACTCGGTGTCGTGCCCTACGCTGCGGCGCTGGAGTTGCAGCGCGAGCGCGTCGCTCAGCGCAAAGCGGGCGAGGTTCCAGACACACTGCTTCTGCTCGAACACCCGCACGTTTACACGCTGGGGCGTAATGCGCGGAAGGAGAATCTGCTTTATTCGCGCGCCTGGCTGGCGGCACTGGGAGCGGAAGTTTTCGAAACCGACCGCGGCGGCGACGTCACCTACCACGGCCCCGGCCAGTTGGTCGGCTATCCCATCCTCGACCTCACCCAGTATCGGCGCGACCTGGCGTGGTACATGCGCTCGCTGGAAGAAGTGTTTATCCGCGTAGCGGCCGACTTCGGCATCGAAGCCGGGCGACTCCAACGCTGCCCAGGCGTCTGGGTGGGCGATGCCAAGCTCGTCGCCATGGGCGTGCACGTATCGCGCTGGGTCACTTCGCACGGGTTCGCCTTCAACGTTTCGACCGACCTCAGCTACTTCAGCCACATCGTTCCCTGCGGGATTCGAGACAAGCAGGTGACGTCGCTTGAGAAGTTGCTGGGCCGGCGGGTTGAGGCGGCATCGGTTACGGATTCTGTCGTCAAACACTTCGGGCAGGTTTTCGATTTGGAAATGGAACCGGCCGGGTCAAAAGTCGAACGTTGAAAGTCGAAAGCTTATCGTCACTTTCGACCTTTGACTTTAGACCCTCAACTCTCGACAACGCTCTTTTCGTGATTTCACTTGGCAACCACGCTTACACGCCGCCAACTTCACGACCTCTACTACTTCCTGCGGCTCAACCGCCGCGTGGACGAGCAGCTCACCAATTTCTATCGCCAGGGAAAAGTCGTAGGCGGCGTCTATTCCGGCACCGGCCAGGAAGCGATTTCAGTCGGAACGGCATACGCGCTTGAGCCTGAAGACTTCGTCGGGCCGATGATTCGCAACGTGGGAACGCTTCTGGTGCGCGGCTACAAGCCGCGCGACCTGTTCCTCCAGTACATGGCGCGCAAGGACGGTCCCACCGGCGGCCGCGACGCGAACACGCATTTCGGAGATGTCGGGCGCGGCGTGATTGCGCCCATCAGCATGCTGGGCGAAGGCGTGAACGTGATGGCGGGCATCGCGCTCGCCGCGCGCCTGCGCAAGGAAAAGCGCGTGGCCGTCACTTATGTCGGCGACGGCGCCATGAGCACCGGCCCGTGCCACGAAGGCATGAATTTCGCCGCGGTGCAAAAGTTGCCGCTGCTGATCATCGCCGAGAACAACGGCTGGGCTTATTCGACGCCCACCGAGAAGCAGATGGCCGTGCGCGACCTCGCGGTGCGCGGCAAGGCCTACGGAATTCCAGCCGTGATTGTGGACGGGAACGACATCCTGAAGGTTTACCAGGCCACGCGCGCCGCGGCGGCTCGCGCCCGCCAGGGCCGCGGCCCGCAGATGATCGAATGCAAGACCATGCGCATGAAAGGCCACGCCGAGCACGACGCGGCAAATTACGTTCCGAAGAAAACGCTCGAGGAGTGGAAGAAGAAAGACCCCATCCTGAGGTTTGAGAAGTATCTGACTTCGAAACGCCTGATGACCGCGAAGGAGAAGGCCCAGATCGAAGCTCGCCTTGACGAGGAGATTCGCGCTGACGCCGAATTCGCAGAAGCTAGCCCCTTTCCACCGCCCGAGGGCGCGGCGCGAAGCGTGTGGGCCTGAACATCAAGGCAGGGTGTGCTTGGTTCCTCGGGACATTAGATTCGCCCGTAGTCGGTCGTCCGTTGTCCGTTGCAAAGGACAACTGACAACGGGCGACGGACAATGACCAAGGCGCGATTATGCCCGTGATGACGTTTCTTGAAGCCATTCGCCAGGGCATTTGGGAAGAAATGGAGCGCGACCCTTCCGTCTTCCTGCTCGGCGAAGACATCGGCGCTTACGGCGGCGCCTTCAAAGTGAGCGCCGGGATGCTGGAAAAATTCGGCGAAGACCGCGTGATTGACACGCCGATTTCCGAATCGGCCATTGTGGGCGCAGCAGTGGGCGCGGCGCTCGCGGGCATGCGGCCGGTGGCGGAAATGCAGTTCATGGATTTTATCACCTGCGGCTTTGACCAGATCGTCAACGTGGCGGCGAAGATTCACTACCGCTGGGGGCCGGCGGTGCCCATGGTGGTGCGGGGGCCGTCGGGCGCGGGCGTGCACGGCGGGCCGTACCATTCGCAGTCGAACGAAATGTGGTTCGTGCACACGCCCGGGTTGAAAGTAGTGGTGCCGGCCACCGCCTACGACGCCAAGGGGTTGATCAAGTCTTCGATCCGCGACGACAACCCGGTGATCTTCTTCGAACACAAGCTGCTCTACCGGCGCATCAAGGAGGACGTGCCGGAAGAAGACTACGTTGTGCCGCTCGGCAAGGCGAGAATCGCACGCGAAGGGACCGACATTGCGGTGATCACCTACGGCGCCATGGTGTGGACGGCGCTCGAGGCCGCCGAGGCGCTCGCCAAAGAAGGCATCTCGCTCGAGGTCGTTGACCTGAGGACTCTGCTGCCCTACGATGAGCAGGCGGTGCTTGAGAGCGTGCGCAAGTGCAACAAGGTGATTCTCCTGCACGAGGATACGCGCACCGGCGGCATGGCGGGAGAATTGGCCGCGCTGATTGCGAGCCAGGCATTCGAAGATTTGGATGGGCCCATCGTGCGCGTCACCTCGCCCGACACGCCCGTGCCCTTTTCGCCGCCGCTGGAAGAATTTTTCTTGCCCAATGCGCAGAAGGTGGCGGAGGCGGCGAGGAAGCTGGCGGCATATTGAACGAAGTTGAAAGTCGAAGGTTGAAGGTCGAGGGCTCGGCATAGTGCAAGAGCGAGGAACCGGGCCTCCTTCTTTCTTCGACCTTTGACTTTTGACCTTCGACCAAAACGAGGTTCGCAATGCCCACTAATGTCGTCATGCCCCAAATGGGCGAAAGCATCGCGGAGGGGACCGTCACCCGCTGGATGAAGAAAGTGGGCGAGCGCGTGGAGCGCGACGAGCCGCTGTTCGAGATTTCCACCGACAAGGTGGACGCCGAGATTCCTTCGCCCGCCGCCGGCGTGCTAGCCAAAATCCTGGTGCAAGAAAATGAGACGGTCGCCGTGAACACCGTCGTCGCGGTGATTGACGGCGAAGGCGCGGCGGTGGCCGCTCCCGCTCCGGCCGAAGCCGGTCGCGACGATATAAAAGCCGAAGCTCCTAAAGCTGCTGCTTTCGCAGAGACGCCCCGGCGGGCCGTTCTCGCTCCGGCACGCGAGCCGGGCGAAAAGGTCCGCTCTTCGCCGCTGGTGCGGCGCATCGCGCGCGAGCACAATGTGGACCTGGCGCAGGTGGCGGGAACCGGGCTGGGCGGCCGCATCAGCAAGAAGGACATCTACGCCTATCTGGAACACGCCCCGCAAACCAGTGGCGCTTCGCCGGCTCCGGCTGCGGCGCCTGCGGTTACGATGCCGGCCCAGGCTCCCGCCCGCGCCCCCGTCGCGAAAAAGATGGTCTTCACCGGGCCTACTAACGTTGTCCCCATGACGCCCATGCGCAATCAGATTGCCGAGCACATGCTGGCCAGCCGGCGCACCTCCGCGCACGTCTCGACCGTCTTCGAGGTCGAATTGACGCGCGTTTACAACCTGCGCGCGCAGCAGGCGGCGGAGTTCGAGCGGCGCAACGGATTGAAGCTGAGCTACACGCCGTTTTTCGTCCGCGCCGCGGTGGAGGCGATCAAGGAATTCCCCATTGTTAACTCTTCAGTGGATGGCACAAATATCGTCTATAAGCGCGACGTCAACATCGGCGTGGCGGTGGCGCTCGAAACCGGGCTGATCGTCCCGGTCATCAAGAATGCGGACGAGAAGAACTTTCTCGGCATCGCGCGCGCCGTGCAGGATCTGGCCGAGCGCGCCCGGTCCAAGCGCCTGAGCGTGGAGGACGTCGAGCGAGGGACGTTTACCATCACCAACCCGGGCATCTTCGGAAGCCTCTTCGGAACGCCCATCATTCACCAGCCGCAGGTGGCGATTCTCGGCGTGGGCACGATCGAGAAGCGCCCGGTCGTCCGCGACGACGCCATCGCCATCCGTCCCATGGTTTACCTGATGCTCTCGTTCGACCACCGCATCATTGACGGGGCCGTCGCCGACCAGTTCATGGCGGCGATAAAATCTCACCTGGAAAATTGGGAAGAGCCGGTGCTGTAAGAAGTTGAAAGTCAAAAGTCGAAAGTCAAAGGGGACAGGCTTTCAACTTTCGACCTTCAACCTTCAACTTTCAGCCTTTCGAGAGGCAGCCTCGCCATCGCGCCGGAAGGAATCGAGCGTCCAGATGTCTTCGCGCTGGTCGTGGCGGAGAATGTAGAGATTACCGTCGTCGGCGAGGACTTTGAAGCACTTGTAAGCGGGACCGTACCACTGGTCGAGGACTTCCTTCACCTCGTGCGTGCGCGGAGCGGGACGATGGGCGGGGTCATCGGGCGTTCCCGGGGCCGCGTCGGACTTTCCGGGGCGGGCGAGGGTGAAGCGAAGCGGCCGCTCGTCGGCCTTGTAGCCCGAGTAACATTCGACCACAACGGACATGGCCACATCCCCGATCATAACAAATTCGCCTTGCCCCGCCCACGCAAGCTGCGCCTGCACATGGCGCATGAGGTCACGGAGGAACACGGAGGCATTTCCAGCGGATCAAACTGAGAAGCAGCGCGAAGGTTAAATCACCAACTCGCTGCGAATGGACTGCGCAAAGGCCTCGACGCCGGCGAGCGGCTGGATGGAGATCTTTCCTTCTTCGAGGATGCGGTGGCACAGCGCCGCGGGCTCGTCGCCCTGCCCGGGCAAGCCTTCGACGACGGCGGTGAGGTCAGCGGGTTCTTTGCGCCGGACATGGTCGAGGGTATAGACCAGAACCTTGGCAAGGTCGGAATCGCGCTTCAGCGAGAGGGCGTGGACAAATCGCACGTGGCCGTTGGGCTTGCCGGCAATTTCGACGGGCCGATAACCGTAATCGAAGGTGAAGGAGTCGCCCGGGTGCGTCCACTGCGAGGCGGCGATGCGTTTCTCCAGTTTGTCCCAGACGCCGGCGTGCACCAGGGCGCTGGTGAGCCGCTGTTTGATGCGCAGGCGCGTGTCCTCGCGCTCGACGGCGCCCGAGCGCGGGCCGATGTAGCGGGCGAAGAGATCTTGAATCTCGCTTTGCGGATCGCGCAGCAGGCAGGCGCGCGGCGGCGCCACTTGCAGCAGGTTCGAGAAGGCGTTCTGAATATAGCTGACGTACCGGTCCAGGTTCTCGCCGTGCTCGTCAATCTGCTCCTCGAAGTCGGACTGGATTTCGCGCAGGAATTCCAAGTCAGCCTGCGGGTGGAAGCGCTTGACGCGGCGCCAGTCGTCGGTGAACAGGCAGCCCAGATATTTTTCTCCCGGGCAGTGGAGGAACAGGCCAATGTTCAAGAACTCGCCGCGCACCAGGTCCGGAACGTATTGGACCAGGAGGAACGCGCATTGCTTGAGAGTTTCGTTGACCATAACGGTCGACCCTTGCCGTCTCCTAGCGCCAGTTGGGAAACGGCCGCAGGTCGCTGTTCTTCGCGTCCACCAAAGCCTGACGCACCCGCCGGCGGCGCTGGTAGAGCCGCTCCAGCAGGCGGTGGATTTCGCCAGGCTCGTCACCGCACCATTCGTCGGGAATGCCTTCGGCGCACCGCTCGACTTGCCGCGCCTCCAGATTCTCGACGCGGGAAAGATAGGGTTCGAAAGATTGAAACCCTCGCACGCTTTCGTAAACCAGCCGGCGGGGATAAAGGCACCGGATGGGGCTGTCGGGAAAATTCCATTCTCCGTCGTTGAAACAGAATCCGTGATCGATCATCCAGGGGGAGTAGGAGGCGTTTTCATCAGCGGCGGGACGCGTGAAGATCATCTGCCGCCCGTCGCAGTTGCAGGTCCACTTGTCAAAAACCAGGGCGCCGGCAAAGACCGGCGCAAGATCTTCGGCGCGGCGCAGCAAGCGGTCGGGCAGGAAATCCACCACCAGGAATTGACCGGGCTGGCCGGGATATCCGGAGCCGAATTGCAGGCCCGCCGCGCACGGGATGTGCCGCGCAGCCATCTCGAATTCCATTTCCGGGTTGCCGGCGATGAGCTCGGGCGCGACTTCGACGAAAGCCGGCGGGCGAACCGGCAGGTCAAGAAGCAAGGCAAGGCGGCCCGCCAGCATTTCATTGGCGAGGATGCGCGAATGCTGGGGATTGTTGGAAAACTTGACGACGTAGTAGTCGCCGTCCTGCGCGCGCAGAAGGTGCGGCTGTGAGGCGCCGCGCATCCGCCGGATGAACTCCACGGCGCGGACGACAGGCGTCTCCGCCGGCTCGTCGGACGGAAGATTTTGGATCGAAGGTGGTCTCATGGAGTCCGGGGCGCGCCCTCGGCGAACCTCGCACACGCACAAATACGGCTCGGCGCGGCCCATGTAGGCTGGGAAGGTTCTTCAGCCGCGCCCTCGGCCCGGCGACCCCTTCGAGACGGCTGGCCGCACGCCAGCCCGTCCCTCCGACGCTGGGAGGCCTTGCGCACTAGCGCCGACGCGACTTCTTGCGAGCGGAAGATTTCGCTCTCTTCTTCGAAACCTTTCGCACGGGCTTGCGCGCCTTGGCTGCTTTCTTTTTCGCCGGCTTTTTTTTTGCGGCTTTCTTCGGCGGGGCCGCTTTGGCTTTGCGTGCCGGCTTGCGCGCCGCTGGAGCGGGCCGTGAAACCTCAATCGGAGCAGGCGCGGCGGGGGCGACGGCAGGAACCTGCGGCACCTCGGCCTCGTAGGAGACTTCCTCCTCGAGTTCCTCCTCTTCCTCGCTCATGCCTTCTTCCTCTTCGCGGTAATCCGAAGAGAGCTCGTCTCCGTATTCTTCCAGATCATCGCCCGGACGGTTCTCATCATCAAACGCCATGCGTTCCTCCTGCCATGATGCCTTGTCCAAAATCCACGTCGAGCCCGCTCAATGCTTGCGCGGTCTCAAGGACTCTCGTGCATCGAGGCAGATGTATACCACAGAAATCATCTTGTCAAGCGCATCCGCGCCGTGGCGATAGGGTAGAACCGGTTTCAGTGCGAGGCCTGGACGACCGCGCCTTTGGTGGCTGTGCGGTCCTTCCGAGCCTGCTCGCTGGAACGCTTCCTTAGGGCCGAAGTATGAGGGCTGGACCTGCGGCGAGCGGTACGGCGGGGCCGGTAGGAGCTTTCGGACACCACATAGACTCGCAGAATCCTGCCCGCGATCAGTTTGAAAGATCGCATACGGTTCCAGCGGCGAATCTCATAAGGCGTCACATCGAAACGATCCGCAATGAGCTCCAGCGTATCGCCCTTGCGGATCCGGTAACGCAGCAGCCGGCGGCGGCCGCGCTCACGAACTCGTACCAGAGAAGATTGACGCCCCTCGGGAAGCGGCAGCACCAGCCGAGCGCCTTGGGTGAGCGGGTCGTCGGGGTCGAGCTGGTTGGCGTGCACCAGCGCGGTCCTGGTGATGCGGTATTCCTTGGCGATGCTGGCCAGCGTTTCACCGTCGCCCACCGTGTGCACCCGCCACCAAATGCGCCGGTCAGGGGGAATCGAGGCGATCGCCTGGTTGTAGGTCTGGGCTGTGCCGGCGGGGAGATTCAAGACGAAATCCGGGTTGTTGGCGGGTGTCGTCCAGCGCAGCAAAGAAGGATTCAACCGGATCAAATCCTCGACGGGATGGTCAATGAGCTGCGCCACCAGCCGCAGGTCCGTAGGAGTGGTGACCCCCACCTGATCGGTCGTAATGGGCGGCTGGGGATGAACGTCAAACCCGTACGCCTGCGGCGTTTTCGCGATCAACGCGGTGGCCAGAATGATCGGCACATAGTTTTCGGTCTCGCGCGGCAAGGCGTGCAGTCTGAGGAGCTGCCAATAATCGGCGTAGCCGGTCCTCTCAATGGCCTTTTGCACCGTGATGGGACCGCAGTTATAGGCCGCCATCGCCAGATACCAGTCCCCGAATTCCTGGAAAAGGTCGCGGAGATGCTTGGAGGCCGCCTGGGTGGATTTAACGGGATCCTCACGTTCGTCCACCCAGCGGCTCTTCTTCAATCCGTACTCCCTCGCCCGGCTCAGCATGAGTTGCCAGATCCCCTTAGCTCCGGCGCGCGAAAGCGCAAAAGGATTGAAGGTGCTTTCGGCGCCCGCCAGGTAAATCAGGTCCTGCGGCAATCCCTCTTTGCGCAGCGCTTCGGAAATCATGGGCTGGTAAAGGCCCACGTTGGAGAGGACCTTCTCGATGAATCCGTGGCCGCGCCCCTGGAAGTAGGTAATGACGCCGTCCACATAATCGTTCGAGACGAGCGGCAAGTCGGAATGGACCGAGTGCAGTTGTTCCTGAACGCGCTCCTTGACCCGGGGATCGACGGAAAAGGTAAGGTCGGAGAAGGACTCGATGGGCGCAGGCTCGTATTTCTGGTCGCTCAGCGCATCGCCGCGCTCCAGGGTTGCCACCTCAAGCGAGTGAATGTTCTCGACCAGTTTGTCGAATTCGGCGCTGAGCCGGGCGTCGCTCGCGACGCTGAATTTGGATTGGAGAAGGATGGAAAGCGCACGGTCAAAGTCCTGCCGCGCGTTGTCCATGTTGCTCGCCTGATACTCCTTCATGCCGGCCGCGTAAAGAACTTCGGCATGAGTCACCAGCATGTCCACCGCGTCAGGCTCATGCGGGGCAGGCTTGGCAGGAGCGGGCGGAGGCGGCGGCGTGGGCTTCGGCGCCTCGGCAACCTCCGGCTTGGGAGTTGGAGCGGGTGGAGGAGGCGGCTGCACCACGGCCTGGCGCTTTTCACCGCCGCACCCAAAGAGAAGCAAGATGAGCAGAAGAGGAAAGCAGGATTTGGACCTTGTCGCCAAGCGGGTTCCCCGAGCGCGTACTTGCTCCGACGGGACTTGCACCCGCCTGGTACGCCAAGGGCGATTCTACCTAGGGCACATCGGAGGGTCAATCTGAAACTGCCAAGATGCCGCCAAGTTCCTCTTCCACAATGAGATACGAGAGAGGTGCGTCGCCGTCAGATAGGCAGGTGGCGCCGCCCCAAGCGTGGCGGCAAAGGACACCTGCCATAAAGGCCTGGCCTTGGCGCTTGAAGACAAACGCCGGCGAGACCCAATCCGGTGAAGCTTGCCTGGTCCCGGCCTCGCCCGGCCCTGCTACTTTTTGTAGTATTCCGCGTTGACAGGCGTGAAACCCGCCCACTTTTCCGGCAGGTCATCCAGCGGGAAAATGGCGGACACTGGGCACACGGGCACGCAGGCTCCGCAGTCAATGCACTCGACCGGGTCAATGTAAAGCATCGGAACGTCGGCGAAATTCGCCTCGTCCTTTCGCGGGTGGATGCAATCCACCGGGCAGACGTCCACGCACGCCGTGTCCTTGGTGCCAATACAAGGCTCCGCGATAATGTAGGCCATGAAACTCTCCTTCCTGTGGTTCAGTCCTGAATGCGATCGGGATGGGCTCGCCCCACCATCTTCACGTTATCCTCCCGGTCAAAGCCCAGCGATGACTTAAGTCTTGTTCCGCAAAATCTTTTGCGACGCCTGGACCGGGTCTTAGCTGCGCCCCCCGGTTCATCCCGAGCCGGAGAGATGCCGCTTGATGTCCCAAAGAGTCGTGGAATACGATGAAGCCATGGCAGCTTTGGACCCGGTCGAGACCCTGCAACGCGTGCCTTTCTTCGCCATGCTGCGCGGCGACGAATTGAAGGGCTTGGCGCGCCACTGCGTGGTTCGCCACGTCGCCAAGGACAAGATGCTTTTCGCCGAGGGTGACTCATGCGAAGGGCTCTTCGTGGTGCAGGAAGGCGCCATCAAGCTTTTCAAGATGGCCGACACAGGCCGCGAGCAGGTTCTGGTCATTGAGCGCGCCGGCTCGACGGTGGCTGAGTTGCCCCTGTTCGACGGTGGTAACTTCCCCGCTTCCGCCGCCGCGGTCGAAGACGCCACGCTGCTTTTTCTTCCCAAGCGAGTGTTCCTCGAACTCTGCCGGCGCAATTCCGAAGTCGCTTTCGCCGTCATCCGCACGCTCGCCTGGCGGTTTCGCTACATGACCAGCCTGGTGGAGGAGCTTTCCCTCAAGGAAGTCAGCCACCGCCTGGCACGATTCCTGCGCGACCGGGCGCTGCGCTCCGGCGTGCGCACCAAGCGCGGCGTGGAGTTTCCACTGGAAGAAACCAACCAGGAAATCGGCGCGGAAATCGGCACGGTGCGCGACCTCGTCTCGCGCAACCTGCGGCAGCTTGTGGACCGCGGCATCATCAAAATGGAACGCCGCAAAGTCCTGGTGCTCGACATGGCCGAGCTCGAAGCCCAAATCGCCGGCTCCAAGCGCGCCGCTGGCTGAAGTGGCCAGTCATTTTCCTGCGTTACCCGGCCCGCCTACAGGATAGAGTTTCGGCAGGCGCTCTTCCACCGGCGGCAGTGGCGGGAACGGCGCGTGCGGCTCGGTCTGATACCAGTAGGCGACGCTATAGAAATTGTCGGAGCGGTGATTGGCGTGCCCGTGCTCGATGGTCACGCGGATGGATTTGGTGAAAGGGATGGGCGAGTCGAGATGAAACCTGTAAACGGACCACTTGGCCCCCGCCTCGTATCCGCCGTTGACCGGCACGCCGAACAGCAGATAGTTTGAAGGCCCGGCGGAAAATCCCCACGCGCCCAGAAAATAATCCTCCGAGCCGGTGCCGTTGATCGAGGGCAGTTTCTCGCCGTCCACGAAAATCATGTCGTCGCCTTCGCCCCACCAATCGTCCTGGTTCTGCAGGATGCTCATCGTCACGCCCGCAAAGTGGCCGCGCCCTTTGGCGTCAAGGAAAACGTAATTGCCCTCGCCGTCCAGATTTTTCTTGTCGTTCACTTTCGGGTCGCCGTTTGATTTCCAGTCGTTCGTCCAGCCCTTGCAGGGCGTGCACTGGTTGAACTGGGCGTGGAAATACATCGTGTCGGCAGCGAGCGGGCGCGAGTATGCGCGATAATCAATATTGTAGTAGAAGGAGTTGACGCGCTCGTGCCCCTCGTTCGTCACCGTGATACGCGCGTGCTTCTGGAAAGGCATGGGGAAAAAGCAATTGAGCGCTTTGTCAGAACCGACCGCTAACGGCAGCGACTGGTACATGAAATAGTCGCCGTTGCCCAAGCCGAAAAAGTCGCCGATGGGCGCTTCCACGCTGGGTGTCGCTTCGTCGTCCCAATACATGCGCAGGACCAGTTTTATTAGGTGATATTTCTCCGGCGACGAGATGGTGATCCAGAGGTGGGAGATGGCTCCCGGGCCGGGCTCGTCGAGCAGCGTCAGCGTTTCTCCGGGAGCGACGGGGCGGTAGTCGGCGTTAGCGCCCGTACGGTCATAGCTTGAAACGCGTTTGAGAACGTAGTCGTGCGGTTCGGGCAGGCTCCACAGCAGGTCGCTCAGGCTCGCCGGATTTTGGGCAAGCGCCGCACCTGCCGCCACCCAAATTGCGAAAAGAACCAAAGTGAGTTTGCGCATCAGTGCCTCCGCGTGGTACATCCAATTCGAACACAGGATAAGGGTGGCGCGATTTTAGCACGGCAAGGGTCTGAACGCGGCGGAAAGGCCGCTCGCACCGGCGCCGGGCGAAAATCCGACGCGGAAGACGCATGGTCATGAACACCTCGGGATCGCAGCGCGAAAGATTCCGGCATATCGTCAGCCCGTCGAATCCTGTCCTCAAGATCTTTCGCCGCGCGCTGCTCGACGGCACCACGCGGCAGGGCTGGCTGGGGATGGAAGGGCCGCTGCTTTTGGAGGAAGCGCTCAACGCGCGCCCGGCGGCCATCGTTCAATGCGTGCTGGTCGGGGAAAGTGCTGCGACCAAGTTTCAGGCCTTGCTCGATCGCGTCCCCAAAGAGGCCGAACTGGTGAGCGTGTCCGACCGGATGTTCGAGCAGATTGCCGCCACGCAAACGCCGCAAGGCGTAGCGGCGCTGGTGGAAATTCGCCCGCCGGATTTCGACGCGATCCTCCTGCGGCGCGGCGTGGTTCTCTTGATTGCCTGCGGCATACAAGACCCCGGCAACATCGGAACCATCGTGCGCAGCGGGCAGGCGCTGGGCGCGTCGGCGCTCATCACCCTGCGCGAGACCGTGAGCCCGTTTAACCCCAAAGCCGTTCGCGCTTCCGCTGGCGCCGTGCTGCGGCTGCCCATTATTCGCAACCAGGACGCCGGTCCGCTCTTCGCGCGCCTGCGCCGCGCGCGCGTCCGCATTATCGCCTCCGACCGGCACAGTCCATCGTCGCTCGCCGAGGCTGACTTGAAAGGTTCGGTTGCATTTCTGATCGGCAAGGAAGCGTCCGGGCTTCCGCCAGAGGTGGCCCGCGCCGCGGACCTGTTGCTGAGTATCCCCATTCGCCCGGAGACCGATTCCGTCAACGCCGCCACCGCCGCCGGCATCTTTCTCTATGAGGCGGCGCGGCAGCGCGGCTTCGCCTATCGAAGAGAACCATGAGCCTGTTCGGAACCACTCCCGAATCCTCCTCCTCGGCTGGCCCGCGCCCGCTCGCCGACCGCATGCGCGCCGAGACTTTGCAAGAATTCGTCGGCCAGCTTCACATCCTCGGACCCGGCAAGCCGCTGCGCCAGCAAATCGAGCGCGACGAATTGCACTCGATGATCCTGTGGGGACCGCCGGGCTCCGGCAAAACGACGCTCGCCACCATCATCGCGCGGAAGACCAAAAGTGAATTCGTACGTTTCAGCGCCGTGCTTTCCGGCATTCGCGAAATCAAAGATGTCATGGCGGCGGCGGAAAAAGCGCGCCATTACGGCCGCCGCACCGTTCTCTTTATTGACGAAATCCACCGCTTCAACAAGGCGCAGCAGGACGCCTTCCTGCCTTACGTCGAACGCGGCGACATCGTGCTGATCGGCGCGACTACGGAAAATCCTTCCTTCGAAGTGATCGCCGCGCTGCTCTCGCGCGCCAAGGTTTACATGCTCTCGGCGCTTTCGACGGACGAAATCGTGACGCTGCTCGAGCGTGCTCTTCACGACGAAAAACGCGGCCTGGGCGCAACGCCGGTCTCGATCGCGCCCGAGCTGTTGAAGCAGATTGCTGTTTTTTCGAACGGCGACGCGCGGGCAGCGTTCAATACTCTGGAGACTTCGGTGGCCGCGGCCGACCGCGACTCACAGGGCCGCGCGCTCGTAAGCGAGAAAATCGTCGAGGACGCCATCCAGCGCAAGATGCTCCTCTACGACAAGGCGGGCGAAGAGCACTACAACCTGATTTCGGCGCTGCACAAGTCGGTGCGCAATTCCGATCCCGACGCCGCGCTTTACTGGCTGGGCCGGATGCTCGAAGCGGGCGAAGACCCGCTCTACATCGCGCGGCGCGTGATTCGCATGGCGTCGGAGGACATCGGCCTCGCCGACCCCAACGCCCTCGGCGTGACCGTCGCCGCCATGCAAGCCGTTCACTTCGTCGGCATGCCGGAAGGGAACCTGGCGCTCGCCGAAGCCGTCGTGTACCTGTCGCTCGCGCCCAAGTCGAACGCGCTTTACACCGGCTACGGGCAGGTGGCCGAGGACGCTCAAAAGACCTTGGCCGAGCCCGTGCCAATGCATTTGCGCAATCCGGTCACAGGGATGATGGCTAATTTCGGCTACGGCAAAGGCTACAAGTACGCGCACCAGGCGGAGGACAAGCTCACCGACATGACGTGCCTGCCGGAAAATCTTCAGGACCGGCAGTATTACCGGCCCACGGACCAGGGCTTTGAGAAAAGGCTGAAGGAAAAACTCCAGGCCATCCAGGAATGGAAGAAAAAGCACGCCAGAAAAGAATGAAGAAAAAACTTCCATCGCAAGCTCCGGATAGTTTCCCCGGCGCCGGTCGCCTTACTATGACTCCTGTAGCGAAGCTTCCGGAGGCTGAGAAAATGCAGACCGACACTCGATGGCAATTGGTTCTGGCGCGTGACGCGAACTCGGACGGCGCGTTCGTTTATGCGGTGCGGTCGACGGGGATTTATTGCCGGCCGTCCTGTTCCAGCCGCCGCCCGCAGCGCGAGCAGGTGGTTTTCTTTCCCCTGCCCGCCGCGGCGGAGCGCGCCGGATTCCGTCCCTGCCGCCGCTGCCGTCCGGAGCGGGCCAAGGCCGCCGACCCGCAGCTCGAGATGACGCGGCGCGCCTGCCAGTTTTTGGACGCGCGCGACGGCGAACCCGCCAAGCTCGCCGCGCTCGCCGCCGAACTGGGCGCAAGCCCCTACCATTTGCAGCGCACCTTCAAGCGCGTGATGGGCATCTCGCCGCGTGAGTATCAGGAAGCGCGCCGCATCGAGCGCCTGAAAACGGAATTGAAGGGGAAACGAAACGTCACCGACGCGCTCTATGAAGCCGGGTTTGGGTCGAGCAGCAGGTTGTATGAAGGCGTTCACTCGAAGCTCGGCATGACACCTTCTACGTATCGCCGCGGCGGGCAAGGCATAACGATTCGATATTCCATCGTAGCCTCGCCGCTCGGCCGCCTGTTGCTGGCCGCAACCGAGCGCGGCGTCTGTCGCGTCGCGATGGGAGAAAGCGACCGCCAGGTGGCGGACGACTTGCGGCACGAATTCCCCGCCGCGGAGATTCGTCACGACGACGCCGGGCTGCGCGCCTGGACGAGTTCGCTCCTCAGGCAGTTGGACGGCTGGCAGCCACGTGCCGAGTTGCCGCTCGACATCCGTGCCACGGCGTTTCAGAAACGCGTCTGGGAAACGCTGCAGAAGATTCCTCGCGGCAGCACGCGCTCCTACGCCGAGGTCGCGCGCGCCATCGGTAAGCCCCGCGCCGTGCGCGCCGTAGCTCGCGCCTGCGCCACCAACCCCGTGGCGCTGCTGATCCCCTGCCATCGAGTCGTTGAGAGCGGCGGCGGCCTGGGCGGATATCACTGGGGCATCAAGCGGAAGGAAGCGCTGCTGGCACGTGAGAGGAACTTGCAGGCAGGAAAGTCTGCGAACAAGAAGAGCTGAGGGAATTCGCTGCGAGGGCTAACGGAGGGTCCCGGCCACCGAGAAGCTACTCACGAACGGGAACGCGGCGAGGCGCAGACTTTACGGTTTCCACGTACTGCTCAGCTACGAGGACGAGCGTATCTGTAAACCGGCAGGAGGCAGCGCGGGCCGATTCAAGCAGCTCATCTACCGATAGGTCGGGCTCCGCACCGCCCCCGATCCCGATTTCGTAGCTGGTCCCCTCTCTGTCGGTAACCGCTCGCCAGTATTGCTCGCCTCTCTTGAAAATCATACAGGGCCCGGTAACCTGGGCTGGCTGCTCGTGAACCCAGTCGCTGCGATACTCCATTATCCATTTCCAGTCCGCTGAAGCCCCAAGTTCTAGGACACTTCGGGACAGGGGGTGGCTCGATCTTTCGCTTGCGAGAAATCTGGCAAGGGTCCCCTGCAGACTGACACGCCCCTGTTTGTAGGGCTCTAGCGCGCGTCTGTCTATTTCTAGTAGCTCAACTATTGCATTTGCCAGATGCTCGCCGCCGGAATATAAGCGCAATGCTACGTCTGCCCCGTAGAATTGTCCCATGAAGGTGACAGTGCCTTCGTTGGGAGGATCCTTGGCCCGATAGTGCTGCATGAGGCGGAAGCCTTCCAGCAGCGCATAGCGCGCTTCGGCGATCATGCTGTAAGAGTCATTGAGACAGACTCCAGCCTCCGGTATTCGGCTGTTAGGCTCATGAAGGAAGCACATGGCGTCAAGTCGTGGGACACGGGGGAACTTCAGATTGTGTAACCTGTCTAAGTCGGGAATGGGGCGTCCGTCAACGGTATTTGCTGCGTCGTCAATCATTGGATTGCAACCTTTTCAGCAGGTAGTACTATTCTTTTGTTTGCGTGCTCGGTTCTTCGAAGTGAAAGCCCACGAGTCACAGATCCGAAAAGTGCAGCGTCAAATCCCTTCCGCCACGAATCGCCGCGCGTGCTCTTTCAGGATGCAGCGGTCCTGGATGACTTCCAGGCCGGCGGCGCGGGCGCGACGGGCGGCGTCCTCGTGAATCACGCCCTCCTGCATCCAGATGACGCGCGCGCCCTTGCGGATGGCGCTTTCGACGATTTCCGGCACAAACTGCGAGCGGCGAAAGATGACGATGACGGGCACCGTTTCCGGCAAGTCATCGAGCGACGCGTAAGCCTTTTCATTCAGAACTGAAGTTTCATGAGGATTGACGGGGATGATGCGATACCCGTGCGCTTGCATATACGCCGCCACGCCGTGGCTGGGCCGCATGGGCTTGGAAGAAAGCCCTACGACCGCGAGCGTCTTGTAGGACTGGAGAATCGAAAAGATGACATCCGACATTCTCGAACTCCGGCGCGCCATCCGCCCCGACCACTCATTCGATACACCCGGCAAACCCATAATGCAACCTCGCAAATCAATTCAAGCAGATCCTTCGCGGAGTTTACCCTGAGCGCTCAAAATCGAGATTCTTCGCTTCGCTCAGAATGACAGCGAAGGGCTCAGGATGACAACAAAAAGCTCAGGATGACGGCGCTCGAGCGCTCCTTCATCAGCCTGCTAACGCGCGGCGCGCAGCGGCGCGCTCAACACGCGGCGCAAGGCTTCGAGGAACTGCTCGTTCTCCTCGTGCGTGCCGATGGTGACGCGCAGCGAAGTCGGGAACGCATAAAGTTTCATCGGCCGCACGATGACGCCCTCGTGCAGCAACCGGGCGAAATCCTCCTCGCAATCGCGCCCCGTATCCACGAGCAGGAAATTTCCCACCGAAGGCGTGTAGCGCACGCCCAACAACGTCAGCTCTTCGGTGACGAATTTCATTTCCCGCCGGTTCATTTCCACCGAGTGCGCCACGTGCTCCTGGTCATCGAGAGCCGCCAGCGCCGCAACCTGCGCCACGTAGTTGGCGTTGAAGGGCGAGCGGACGCGGTTGATCGCCTCGATCAGTTCCGGGTGCCCCAGGCCGTAGCCGATTCTCAGCCCCGCCAAGCCGTGGACCTTGGAAAACGTCCGCAGCACAAAGACGTTCCGACCCGCTCGGACGTAGTTCACCGAGTGTGAATAGTCGTGGCGCTGGACATATTCGTAATACGCCTCATCCAGCACCACCAGCACGCGCGCCGGAATGGCTTCGAGGAACCGGTCGAATTCGTGCGCCGTGAACATGGTGCCGGTGGGGTTGTTGGGGTTTCCGATATAGATAACTTTGGTGCGCTGCGTCACGGCCCGCGCGATGGCGGTGAGGTCGTAGCCCATGTTGCGCAGGGGCGTCTGCACCAGCCCCGCGCCCATCTCGTCGATCGCCAGGCGATAGATGTAGAACGACGATTCGGAGGAAATTGCCTCGTCACCGGCCACCAGAAACGCCTTGGCGACGAGTTCGATGAGGTCGGTGGAACCGGCGCCGAGGATGGTTTGGTTCATGTCGAGCGAGTGGATTTCCGCCAGGCGCTGGCGCAGGTAGTAGCCGTGCCCGTCGGGATAGAAATTGATCCGGTCGATCGAATTGCGGATGGCTTCCAAGGCTTTGGGCGACGGGCCGAGCGGGTTTTCGTTGGACGCCAGCTTGATGGCGGGATGCCCCAGCTCGCGCTCCACTTCTTCGATGGGTTTGCCGGGCGGGTAAGGCCGAATGCGTTTTGACCAGGGATGAATTAAGTCTTCGATCGAAAAGTGCTGGATCATTCGAGTCCGACTCCGAATTCACATGATGGCGAGGGTCGGGGTACTCTCAGTCGGATCTTGCGGCGGCCTTCCAATTTTTCAGGCGGCTGATCTCTTCCGCCGTCAGGAAGCGGAACCGGCCGGGCGCCAGGCCGCGGTCGGTTAGGAAGGCGATGCGCACCCGCTTCAACTTTACCACCGGTTGGCCGATGCGCTCAAACATTCGGCGCACCTGGCGGTAACGGCCTTCAACCAGCGTGATCTCGCACCACGGCTTGTCGCGCTCGGCCCCGGAAGCGAGGGGGCGAATCTGGCACGGCGCGGTGCGACGCCCGTCGAGCGTGATGCCCCGCTCGAGCTTGGCAAGAGCCGTTGCGTCCGGGCGCCCTTCGAGCTTCACATGATAGGTGCGCGGCACGGCGGAAGCGCGCGCCATCAGCAAATTCGCCAGCTCGCCGTCATTGGTGAGCAGCAGCAGCCCCGAGGAATGGTAATCCAACCTTCCCACCGGGTAAACCCGCTCTTTGATTCCGTGCAAAAGAGAGACCACCGTCTCGCGCCCTTGCGGATCGCTGACGGTTGAAACCACTCCAGCGGGTTTGTTCAGCAGGATGGCAAAGCGGTGGCCGGCGCGAGGCAGCAGCTTGCCGTCCACTTTGATGTGGTCTCGCTCGGCGTCTGCTTTCGTGCCCAGTTCGGTGACGATCTGGCCGTTCACCGACACGCGGCCCTGGGCGATCATTTCCTCCGCTTTACGCCGCGAGGTAATGCCCGCCGTCGAAATGATCTTTTGTAAACGCTCTTGCATCGAGGGCTTTCAGCCGTCAGCCATCAGCTTTCAGGACCGAAGGACGTGCCGGTACGCCGCGCCTTGACGGGTGGAAATCGGCGGCTCACGATTCTGAACTTGGGTGGTCGGCCTGCGGGGCCGCCCCAGCGTCGCTTTCACCAAGTTCACGCGAGGTTTCTGCTCCGGATGAGCTGTCGGCTCCTTCTTCGCCAGCCAGGCTCTCCGCCTCCGCCGCGGCTTGCGGGGAGTCGGTGAGCGGCAATTCCCCCGCGGCGGGCAAGTTCTCTTCCGCCGCCAGTTCCGGCCCCAGCGCCTGGCGCGCCAATTCTTCGAACTCGCGCAGGCTGGGCAGCTCGCCCAAATCTTTCAAGCCAAAGTGCACCAGAAAATCGCGCGAGGTGCGGTAAAGGATGGGACGCCCCACAACATTCTTGCGCCCCGCGGTGACCACGAGTTTTCGTTCCAGCAGCGTGTGGATGACGCCGCCGCAATCCACGCCACGAATGTCGTCAATTTCAGGCGCGGTCACCGGCTGGCGGTAAGCGATGACGGCCAGGGTCTCGAGCGCGGGCTTGGAGAGCCGGATAGGCGGCTTCAGACTCTTGACGAACTTGCGCAGCACGTCGTGGTGTTCGGGCTTGGTGGAGAATTTGTAGCCGCCCGCGATCTGCCGGATTTGAACGCCGTGTTCCGCCCGCTCGAAATCTTCCATCAATTCGCGCAGTTTTTCTTTGATCCTGTCGCGCTCTTCGCCTTCGAGCGACTTGACGATGGCGTCGAGCGTCACCGGCTCCGGCGCGACGTAAATGATGGCCTCGATCAGAGCTTTCAGGTTTTCGTCGGTCAACATTTCAACCTATCCGAGACTCTCTTCGAAGCTCGCCTGGATTTCGGCGATGCTGGCGCCGGAGACGATTTCCTCAAAGCGCTTGTTCTTGTGCACGGTGATAGGCGCGAAGAGTTCCTTTTGCCGCATCAGGACCGCATGCAGCCGGACCATTTCGAGCAGGGCCAGCAACAATACCACCAGCGCCTGGCGCGAAAGGAAACCCGCAAACAGGTCGTCCAGCCGCACCGGATGCGGGTTGGCCAGCAGCACCTGCTTGACGTGCTCGAACATCTGCGCCACGCTCACTTCCTCGCGGCGGATCTGCATGGGCACGCGTTTCTTGGCGCGCTCGATGATCTGGCGGAAAACGGAAACCAGGTCGAAGACCGTCACCGTCAGGCCCGGCTCGTCCTCCGCCTCCACGAATTCGCCGATGCCCGGCTGCGTCCACGACGCGTCTTCCACGATGCGCTTCGACTGCAGCATCTGCGCCGCGTTTTTGAACTGCTCGTGCTCGAGCAGGCGATGGACGAGCTCATCGCGCGGGTCTTCCTCTTCCTCCGGCGTGGCGTTTGGGTCGGGCGGCAACAGCATCCGCGACTTGATGTAAATCAGCGTCGCCGCCATCAGCACGAACTCGCCGCCCACATCTATGTCCATCTCTTCGAGCAGGTGGAGGTAATCGAGGTATTGCTTGGTGATGGTGGCGATGGGAATATCGTAGATGTTGATTTCCTGCTTGCGAATCAGGTCGAGCAGGAGGTCGAGCGGGCCCTCGTAGACTTGCAGCTTGACGGGCGGAGGCGGCTCGCCCGCGCGCGTGGCGCGCTTAGCCGGCTGGGCAACTTGTTCCTCTCCGGGTGGATGCGGAGCGGGTTCGCGAGGTTCGTCCATAAACGTCGAAAATCAGAAAGCAGAAATTAGAAATCAGAAAACGCAAAGTCGAAAATTGAGCGATGATTAGGCAGCTCGGCGAAGTGACGCATTCTAATTCTTGCCTTCTGATTTCTGATTTCTGATTTCTACTTTGGCACTCAAATTCATCGCAGCCCGCACTTCGGCCATGGTCGCCTGGGCCACCTTGCGGGCGCGGGCGGTGCCTTCTTCCAAAACGTCCCAGACACGCTGCGGGTTTTCTTCGTAGGGTTTGCGCCGCTCCTGAATTGGCCCTAGGCGCGCGTCAATGTTTCCTGCCAGGATTGCCTTGCAGTCGAGGCAGCCGATTTCCGCCGCTCGGCACTTTCGGTTCACCTCGTTGATGTGTTCCAGTTTTGAAAACACCTTATGAAGGTCGAAGACTGGGCAGACGTCAGGATTTCCCGGATCGGTGCGGCGCTTGCGCGCGGGGTCGGTGATCATTGTCGCCAGTTTCTTGTGGACAACCGCAGGCGGATCAGTCAGGAAAATGGCGTTGCTATAGCTCTTGGACATTTTGCGCCCATCCGTTCCCGGCAACCGCGAGGCGGGCATCAGGATGGCGCGCGGCTCTGGAAAAACCGCACCGTAGAAGCCATTGAATCGCCGCGCGATCTCCCTCGTAAGCTCAACGTGCGGCACCTGGTCTTCGCCTACGGGCACCGCGTCGGCTTTGTACATCAAGATGTCCGCCGCCTGGAGCACGGGATAGCCAAGAAATCCATACATATGCAGGTCGCGGTCAGTGATGTTTTCCAGTTGCTCCTTGTAAGAAGGAACCCGTTCGAGCCAACCAAGAGGAGTGATCATGGAAAGGAGCAAATGCAACTCGGCGTGCTCCATCAGGCGCGACTGGACAAAGAAGGTCGCTTTATTCGGGTCTAGGCCAGCGGCGAGCCAGTCCGTCACCATTTCCTTAATGTTCAATTGAAGTTCCGACGTGTCCGCGTAATCCGTAGTCAGCATGTGCCAGTCGGCAACGAAATGATAGCTTTCGTATTCGTCCTGGCGTGTGACCCAGTTCTGGAGCGCGCCCACCAGGTTGCCGAGGTGGAGCTTCCCGGTGGGTCGCATGCCGCTCAAAATGCGCGGGCGCTGTGGGGTTGGATCGGTCATTCGGCTGGTCGTGGAATTCAGCCCCAGGGCTGCCTCTGGCAGTTCGAATCGCGCCGCACCGGGTCTATCGCCCGGGCGGCGCTTACTCGACCATCGTAGCACAGGCGGGCGAAACGGGGAACGTGCAAACGAGCCTGAAAGCACGCCAAGCGTCTTGGCTTGAACGATTAGCTCCGCACACGTACACTGGAGCGAGACAGGGGCTTGCCCCGTGGCAAGGCCTTGGCGGGAAGGAAATCCTCGAACTGCGGAGGAACTTTTGAGGTCAGGACGGAATCTTTCGACTCTTGCTTTTCTACTTGTGCTGGGCGGGGCGCTCGTTGCCCATGCCCCTCTTCGAGCGCAGCAACCCAAGAAGCCGGTTAAGAGCCAAGTGCAGAAAGTGGCGCCCATTCCGACGCGTATGTGGAAATCGGAAACGACGGGGAACCAATATCGCGTCTGGACGGAAGACAATCGTCTCCACGCCGAGTGGACGAACATTCCGCCGGGGTCCGCCGCCAAGGGCGCCTACATCCGCACCGTTTGCCGGCGCGCCGGGCAAAAGTGGGTGGGAGAATCGCGCAGCTATCTTCCTTGTTTGGGAGGCAAGGGCAAGGACGAGCGTCTCATGAATTTTTGCCACGTCACGACCGGCTTCGAGATTGACACCATGACGGCGTCGCGCATTACCGGGCGCGCCGAAGGATTGAAGCGCTTTGACTGCACGAAGTGCCAGGTTCTCGAAAAAGAATGGAAGAATTTCGTGTGGGTTCCGCTGCCGCCGAAAAAAGGGCCGGGCCACGAGGTCCCGGAATCTCGATAATCGCCCGCCTAGGCGCCCTTGAGCTTCTTGATTTCCTCAGTGAGCGGCGGAACGATTTCAAAAAGGTCGGCAACGATCCCGTAAGTGGCGACCTCAAAAATCGGCGCTTCCTTGTCCTTGTTGACGGCCACCACGGTGCGTGAACCCTTCATGCCCACCTGGTGCTGGATGGCGCCCGAAATTCCGAGGGCCACGTAGAGTTTCGGCGCCACGGTCTGGCCGGAGCTGCCGATCTGGCGGTCCATGGGTAGCCAGCCGCTGTCACAGACGGGCCGCGACGCGCCCACTTCCCCTCCCAGCGCGCCCGCGAGCTGGTTGGCAAGTTCCAGATTCTCCGGCGCCTTGATGCCGCGCCCCACGGCGACGATGATTTCCGCCTGCGTCAAGTCCACTGCCTGCTTCGCCTCGCGGAAGCGCTCGCCGGGCCGGGTGCGGATCATTTCCGGCCGCAGGCTGAGCGGGACGGAGGTGATCTTGGCTGGCGCATCGCCGCGCTCGAGCGAGTCCTCGCGAAAAGCGGCGGCCTGGAAGGTGACGAAATACGGCGGAGCGCCCGCAAATTCCACATCGGCGGAGAATTTTCCCTGAAAAACCTGGCGCACGAAAATCAGGTGCTCGCCTTCTTTGCGATAGCCCAGGCAATCGCTGACTAGGCCGGCGTCGAGCGAAGCCGCCAGCTTGGGGGCAAAATCGCGCACTTGATAAGTGTGGCTGAAAACGACGAAGCGCGGTTTCCTTTGCGCGACGATTTCGCCCAAGACGTGAACCGTGCCGTCCGCGGTGTATTCAGCCAGTTCAGGCGAATCGGCCGCCAGGACTTCTTGC
>JAHEKS010000011.1 GCA_024638215.1 Acidobacteriota bacterium
CCAACGTTCAAGACCACGCCGCTCTTGACGTAAGTCTTGAACCCCTGCTTCTCCACCGTCACGCTGTAATCAGCGGGAAGCAGTTGGGGCAGAACGAACGCCCCCACACTGTCCGTGGTGGTTTTGAACGAAGTGTTCCGGGCCAGATCCGTGGCCGTCACAGTGGCTTGCGGCACTGCCGCACCCTGGGGGTCAACGACCGTCCCCGTGATCGTTGCGGTCGTGCTGGTCACCTGCGCTGCCAGCGGCAGCTGCGCGGCCAGCGCAAGGATCACCACCAATACCAATTTACCTACTCGCATGGCACTCCTCCTCTTATTCTCAAAGACAGCGCGATTCGTCTTTAGCTTGATAGCGCGCTCTCCCAAACAGGGGACTCTTGGCAGCGAGAGGTCCCCCTCGATTACACCCAACACGACGCACAGGAAACAGCAGATCGGCTCAGCATCTGGGCTCCTTCTACTCCTCACCCATCCGCTGTGCAATTGAATGTTTGTCAATCACTGTTAGCCATTGGTGAAGATTGAAAATGGCCTGAAAATGCCCATTTCGCACTCGAGTTTACTGTGTGTTCAACAGTTGTCGGAATCGGTGAGAGCGGGCAACGGGAGACTGGCCTCAAGGGTGGCGACCCTGATCTGAGCTGGCATCTGCGTGCCAGACTGGGCACTCACCTGACAGCTTGTCCACAATTCGTGAACAAGTGCCAACCAGCTCAGCAGGTGCGGGTTTCTTGTCGTGCTGCCGATAGGAGTATGGTGGCCTTGTAAGAGCGTAGGTCAGACGGCTGGCCTCTGCACAAAAAAGTGGAGGCCACTGCGCGCAGTGCACTGGCCATGAGCTTTCACAAGGAGGGCGGGAAAACATGGGCAGGCGTCGGAAGGAATCGGTTGTCGGATCAAAGATGAAGTGCGGGCGGCCCGGAGTATCTGAAGGGGACGGAATGGCTAGTCTCAGCCATGGCGATGGGGTCGCGTAGCAATGGTGGCTTTCTCGACCATTTGAAAACCTAGCGGAGTGCTGGGTCCCTTGTTTCTTCCGGCTTCTCTTGCCCAGCCGTCATGCCAATCCATCTCATTCCTTCGACCCGATTCTGTGGCCCTCCAATCCCATTCAAGTACATGCTCCCCAGGCTGATTTGCGCGGCACGCACGCCATGTAGAGCGGCCTGCAAATACCATTTGCGTGCCTTGGCAGGGTTCTTTTCGACGCCCTTGCCCTGGCCATAGCAAGTGGCGACGCTGTTCATGGCTAAGGGAAGCCCCAACTTTGCCGCAGCGAGGTATTCGTTCAAGGCTCCCCGCAGGTCGTTTGATCTCTCCAAAGCCGTGCCGAGACTGAAATGGGCCTCGGCATAGTCGGGCATGAGTTTGAGCGCGTCACGGAACTGTGCAATGGCACCTTGTATATCGCCCTCTCGATATAGGTCGAGCCCTAGGTTCCGGTGAGCATGCGCCACGTCCGGACTATGCTCCCTCAATTGGCTGGCAGCCCGATATTCAGTGATCGCGGCGGAAGTGTTGCCCATGCGGTCGAGGACGACTCCGAGGTTGTTCAAGGCGTCGGCGCGGTTCGGCTGAAGCTTGGCCACAGACCGGAATTGGGCAGCAGCGCCTTCTAGATCTCCCTTGCTTTCAAGGGAAAGCCCCAGATTGAAATCTGCATCGGCGTACTCGGGTTCAAGTCGGATGGCCCCTCGGTATGCGGCGATGGCGTTGCCAAGGTCGCCGTTTTTTCTGAGAGCATTTCCGAGGCTGAAGTGGGCGTGGGCGTCTTCGGGCTTGAGCTTCACGGCCTCACGACATTCAGCAACTGCTTCGTTCAGGTCGCCGGTGCGAGCGAAAACGATACACAAGTTGAGGCGAGCCTCAAAATAGTCAGGCCAGAGACGTAAGGCGGTTCGGTATTCAGAAATGGCGCCCTGAAGGTCGTAGTCGCTGAAGCGCACGTTCCCGCGAGTGAAATGAACCCCAGCACTCTTCTCCCTCTTGCAATCGGCCGGCGATCCCTCGCTGCGCAGGGCCCCGCTGGCAAAAAATACTAAGGATACACAGGCTCCGCACAGCACGCGTCTCCACCCGCCCATTTTTCCTCCAACTTCTTGGCTACAGACGTTGTCGATACGTCCGGCGTTAGGTTGAGAAGTGTGTGTAATGACCAGTGTCGAGGATGCCCCGAAAACCGACTTTACCCCTGCGCCGTTTGGGCGTCAAGCTCCAATGTACTCTCCGAGACTGTGCCCAAATCGACCCCAGGCTGACGAGTTCGCAGCCCACGACCTAAACGTCCGAGGCCGCGTCGCCCACACGACCCATAAGGAAGAAGAAGAAATGGTTGCCCCTTATAATTCTCGTCGTCAGATGCTTCACCGTCTGTTAAGATTCAAGCCCGATGGAGTTTCGTGAGCTGCGCAGTCTAGTCGCCCTAGCTGACCTGGGCGGCATCGCAAGGGCCGCCGAAAAGCTTCACCTCAGCGCGCCTGCCATTCACAAGCAACTGAAGCTATTGGAGTCGGAACTGGGAGTTCAACTTTACGAAAAGGTGGGCCGAAACCTCCACCTAACCCAGGCCGCTCAAATCCTGCTCCCTTACCTGAGAGATATGCTTGCGGAGTATCAGTCAGCCCTTTCCGCGCTCGACGAATGGAAGGGTCTGAAGCGTGGTCTGGTGAGTATCGGCACGGGGCCTACGACGTACGTCCTGCCGGCTATCCTGAAAGAATTCCGCCACTTGCATCCCGGCGTAGAAGTTTTCGTCGAGACCGGGAACACACCTGTGCTCTTGGAGGACCTAAGCAAGGGCTCCCTGGATTTGGCCATGCTGGTCTCGGCCGACTTGGCGGAGCGGGAAGATTTTTGCGTCGAGGCCACGTGGGATTTCGAGTTTGTGCTGGTCTCGCACCTGCGCCAGCCGCCGCGACGTCCACGCCTGTCTGATTTGCAGGATCACCGGTTCATCCTGTTCCGTAGAGGATCGCGGATGCAGGCTTCGATCGATCGATACTTTGCCTCGCACGCGTTTGAACCTAATGCCGTCATGAGGCTCGACAACTCGGATCTCATCAGGGCCATGGTCCGCGCCGGCCTGGGAATCGCCTTGCTCCCGTATTGGGTAGTAGCTAGGGACATCAAGGATAGGCAACTCAGTCTCGTGCGCCAAGCTGAGCCGCCTCTCTTTTCCAAACTTGCCCTCGTAAGACGTAGAGTGAGCTACGTGCCGGGCCCCGTCCAGGCTTTTATTGCCGCGGCTCGCAATCTCGATCAAACACACCTCCGGCTTCTCACTGCGACTCGCCGGTAATTTCACCTTTCTTCAGCAAATATCTCAACCGCCCCGCAATCAGCGCGTTTCGGGCCTGCAACCTCTGGAGTGTGACTGCGAACTGTGATTGAGGATCGAGCAAGGGGGGTCAATGTAGTTGGCTGACCACAACCTTGCTTCCGGGAGCCTTGCTGTTAGGGTCAATCCGCGTCGGATTCCCAGAAACTAAACTTGGACGGGGTCTCCGGAACGTAATCCGAGTGCAAAACCACCCGAGTGTGATGAATCTGGGGGCTCAGCGTGTCCCGATAAGCAATGCAGCAACCCAGCCAGATATGAGCGACGTAACTCTTGTCGGGATCAATTGGTTCCTCAAGGGTGGAGCGCAATAGCGCGCTGCCCGTGAAATTAACTATCTCGTCGGTCGTTCTGCGGATGAGTGTCTTGGGCATGAGCGTCAGAGCAGCCATTGGGCTCTTGCACCGCTGCTCGCTTGTGTTCCACAGCGTTCTGTTTACCTGCTCTGGAACTCTAGGCTCAGCCGTAGTAATGCCGTGGAACTCAAAGGGGGCAATCTTGATAGCAGGGGAATTTCCGAAGTTTTTAATTGTAAAAGAGACTCGCGCTTTTATAGCTCCAACTTCTGGCGGCCCATCCGCAGTTGTCCTTTTGAGCACCAAGCTGACGCTCTCAACGGTAGGGGCATGTTCGAGATCAATTCCAACCCAAGGGCGCTCGCCGTTGATAAGTGTCTCAGCACTTTTCCTTGCCGCGTCCGCACTCATTTGCTGCGCTCCAGTCTGAACCTGCATCTGACCCAAAGTCTGAGCAAAGGCAGCCTGATTATCCTTCAGAGTTCGCGCAGCAGTAGAGGCAGCGCTTTCAGCGGCATTGGCGCCTTGCTTGGCAGCATCGGCGGCCTGCTTGGAGGCTCTGGCCGCTTTGATGGAAATTCTCAGGCCTCTGCGCATGTATTCGGCCTGTTTGCAAATGGCGAAGACCATGACTATGGTCACGAGAGCGTAGACAAACGTAGCAACGGCAATGAGATTATTAGCCGTGAACCAACCCAAGCTGAAGTGTTCCATGCTGTGCTCCTTACGGTCGTCGTTGTCCTGTTCGGCATTGGATTTGTATGCCTAGGGTCTTCATATTTAGTCCCGGTGTGGATCGGGGAGCATCGCGCCGAGCGTAGTTTCACAGCCCAGATTTCGCCGTCACTCAGGTTCTTATCCAGCGTCACGTTCCCACGGGTCTGGGTGAACCGGACCGGGCGATCGGTCATGATACCTTTCGCCTCGCCGACGCGCCATGGAATCCGGATCGAAATGGAAGTGTGGGCGGGCTTGTGAGCATGATTGAAGATGAAGATCAGTTGCTCGTGCGGGCTGACCAACCGGCGCACCTCCACTTCGCCGGTCCCCTGGCCGGAAACCTTCACGTCCGCGCGGACTCCCGCGCCCCGCGCCAGCGCAAGCAACAGATGCGCCGTGGACGGATCGTGCTGGCGCTCGTAAGAAAGAGCCAGGAACGTTCCCGCCAGGATGGCTTTCCCCTTGCCGTAATTCTTTTCGACCATGGCCGGCTGGCCGTCTTGAAGACGCGCCAGGACCCGCGCGCCCTCGAGCGGCTCCAACTCTTCCTCGAAAGCATCACCGCGCACCGCTGCGCCGGCTTTCATGCCGGGCAAGCCGGTTGAGGGTTCCATCAGCAGGCGGGCGGAGGTGACCGGTCGGATCAGCTCTTCCCGGGCGCCGAACACCTGCGAGAGTCCAAAGCCCGGAATCACCTCGCTCGCAAATCCCCGAGCGTCGTTCCAGGCGAGCCGCGCCTCCGCCACCGCCGTTCCGCCCTGCTCAACGTAGCGCTTCACTCCTTCCGCCACCTGCTGCGACAGCATGACCGCATAGGGCAGAAACAGAATCTTGTAGGCCCGCACCCTGCCGTCCGTCACATCCTGGGTACTCACAAAATCCACGGGAATCTGTTGCTCCAGGAAAGCGCGGTCGAGGCCTTGCAGCGAATCGCGTTCCGCATTGCCCAGCGTCGAGAGCGACGATTCCGTTCCGCCCACCATGTAAGACAGGCGGTTGTAAAGGATCGCCACCTGCGCCGCGGCCGGCTGGGCCCTGTCAAGGTCAGCGGCATTTCGTTCGATGATCCTCGCCGTCTCGCCAGCGGTTCGCGCCCGTGGCGTCAGCGTGCCGTCCAGGTGGATCAATCCGTACCCGTTCGATTCGTACCCGGCGTTCATCGGATACCAAGCATAAAGGGCAATTTCGCGCGCCCCGTGCGCGATCACCTCCCACATCCAGTAGGCTTCATCGTGAGCGGTGACGGGCTCCGCGATGCGCATTCCCGTGACGCCCTGGCCCGCCTGCAATTCACCGATCCAAAACCCCTTGCCAAAGCTGTGCCCGGCTGAGCGCTCAAAGTCCAACCCCGCCGCCAAGTGCTCGTAGGACCACGGATGTCTGGACTCCGCATGCTTGGGATAGAGCGATGTGCCGAAGAAGTCGGCACTCTCCGCCATCTTCCAGTCATCCGGCTCGCCATAGCCGTCCCGGGGATCAGTGAACAATCCCGGCACTGCCGCGTGGCTGGTGATGGGATGAAGATGATCGGCGCTGCGGACCGCATCCACTCGCGTCTTCAAATCCGCCGCCAGCTTTTCGCTAATAAACGCCCGCCAGTCCAGGTAGTCCGTGAAGGAAAGAATGGTTGAAAACCTCGGCGCCGTCACCTCGTTCCAGCTTGCAAATCCGCGGTACCACGCCTTGTTCAGCGCCGCCAGAGTCCGGTATTTCGCCTGCAGCCAGCGCCGAAATCGCTCTTGCGTGTAGCGGTTGTAGCCAAACTCGGGGTTGTTGAGATAGCCGAACTCCGCCCAGTTGACGAGGTGCGGCTCGCTCCACACATCCCAGCCGTAGAGCGAGGGGTAGCGGTTCGCGTCCTCGGACAGCGCCTCGAGGAATTTCACAACCTCGGTGTGAACAGCCGGATCGTCCACGGAGTATCCGGGCGCCGCCTGGGAATCGATGACCGCTCCCGAACGGTCCACAAACCGCGCGTCGGGATAGCGTTGGCCCACCCAGTCCGGCGCGGAATCTGTATAGATCTGCACAATCACCCGCAGACCTCGCGCCTGGGCAAGCTGAAGCAGGAGGTTGAGATTTTGGAAGTCAAACTGCCCGGGCGCGGGCTCGGCCGTGGCCCAGTCCACCCAGCACTTGACGGTGTTAAAGCCCACCGCCCTGATCTGGTCCAGATCCTCGCCCCAGCGTTCGGCGCTTGAGGCGTTGACCGGCTCCAGCATCGGAGCGCGCGCCTTGCCGCCGCCATACCACACCGCGACCGGGAAAAAGGGCTGCGGAGGCGAAGCTGCCTGAGGCGCGCCGGGACTGAGGGCGGCCCGCACCAGCCAGAGCGTCAGAACCGCGCTCAAGATTCCGAACCCGCCCCGCCTTGTCTTCACAACCTTCATCTCGAGACAGCTTCCTCCAGGCTGTACGAAGCCGAAGCCCCGCCTCTCGTTTCAGTCAGAAGGCAACGCAGGTTTGAGGCGTTGCTCAGGGAACGCGCCGGGAAACCCGCCGCGCGTGTTCCACGAAAACCTGCTGGTTGTAATCAGGAGCAAGTCCCGCATTGGGGGAGACGAAGGTCAGCGGCTTGCGTCCACTCTTGACCAACCGTGAGGCGGTCTCCGCCACCAACGCCATGGCAATCGAAACGCTCGCCACCGTCGAACCCGCCGCAAACTTCTCCCGCATCCCCTCGACTTCCACCAGGGCGTCTTCGGGCGGCACGCAGTTGTCTATGGCGATGTCAGCGACATCCGGGAGCTGCTGGCCGCTCGAATGCGTCGCTTTGGCCTGGCGGCGATTCTGGTGGGAAGAAACGGTGATGACCGTCAACCCGCGCCGCTTGGCCTCCATCGCGGCTTCGACGGGGGCAGCGTTCAGCCCGCCGTGCGAGAAAATCAGGATGGAATCCCTCGGCTCGAGCTGGTAGCTTGCCAGGATGTTTTGGGCGTAGCCCTCCTGGCGTTCCAGCCACAGTAACTCGCGCGCGCCGCCCGGCCCCACCACGTTGAACCACATGAGGCGGGGGTCGTAAATGGGGCAGAAGCCCACAAAGCTGCCATAGCGCGGAAACACGTCCAGAACGGGGATCACCGAGTGCCCACTCCCGAACAAGTAAACCAATCCTTCTGACTCGACCGATTTTGCCATCGCGGCGCCGGCGCTCGCTATTGCGGCGCCTTGCGTCTCCTCAATCTGCCTCAACACTGCGCGAATCCGAGAAAAATACACTTCCGATGACATAGCTAAAGTCTTCCTCTCCGGAACCGCGCCCCGCAGTCTTGCCGACCCAACACCGGCGCACCCCCATGCTTCATCATCCTCGGTGTAGGTTCAAGCGCTTCACCGCTGTAACGACATATCCCCACAGTGCGCGGGCGACAAGCAACACTAGGCAACAAAGGCTCTGACGCAATCAAGTCCTTATGTGCTGATCATCATAACAATGTCAAGTGACTTTTTGCAGCGTGACGTCCCCGTGCTGCGCCCGCGGCAGAACCGCGGCCCGCCAGCGCCCCTTCAACCAGCAAGATCACGCTGGACTTGTGTGCGCGAGCGACTACCTGGTAGGGTCGGGGACTGGCGCGGTAGCGTCCGCAGAACGTGCGGTGCTCCGGTCAGAAGGAACTACTACGCCACGCCGACATTCGAACCACGTTGAATATTTGCACTCAGGTCGTATCGTCAGAAAAGCGCGAGGTAGCCTCGAGAGTCGTCAACGCTCTATGGAAGTGAATGTGTACGAAGTTGTACTTTTTCAGAAATCGTTCTTGAGGCTGAGTCCTTTAGAATGATGGTCGGGGCGCCCAGATTTGAACTGGGGACCTTTTGGTCCCGAACTGTAAACTGGACGATCGCTACTGAATACGACAAGTAGAGATCACCGTAAACGTCCGGTTTTGCTTTCAATTACCCACAAGTTTGGCCGCATTGAACCCAAGCTCGATGTCGGTGAGTAGGGAGAGCCCGCGCCACATGACCTTATTACCCGGCGGAGGATCATCAGCGCGAGCAAGGTAGCCGCCCAGCCGGGCCAGCTTGGTGATGTAGAAAGACAGCGACCTCTTTACGGCGCGATCTACAGGGCGATCCGGGACAAGATGATCAAGCAGTTGGCGCTCTGTTTTGGAAAACACATGGCCGGCAGGCATTCGTGAGTCGGCGCGGTTGAGCATGGTCATCCAGAAAAGTCGCCAACTCAGAATCGAGAAGACCGAGATCAGGTTCACCAGCCGATCCGCTGTCCGCAGCCTCGATGCCTCCGCCTTACAGCCCGACTTCAAGATCTTATGGTAGGTTTCGACCTTCCAGCGCGACGCATACCAGACCAATTTCTGGATGGCCTCGGCCCGAGAACTGACGGGGAGATCGGTGAGGAGTTTCCAATCGATCGACTCCCGATCCTTGGGCGTCTCAAGCTCTTGCGCGTAGATCACGGTCAGTGTTAGTTCGGGATACCGTTTCTGTTTTCCGATCGGAGGGAGGACCCGAATACGGCGCCATCGAATCTCCAAGGTGGCTCGCGCGCCATGCCCCTGTTTGTCTCTCACCTCGACTCGATGCAAGACTTTTGACTGGGGCTTGTCCATTTCCTGCGAGATCGTGCGCGTTCCGTCTTCTGCTAGGCGATCCACGCAGGTCCGTACCAGGAAATGGGTTCCCGCTTCCTGGGCGACGCAGAAAAGCTCGTAGATGTCGCTTTCCCGATCCCCAATATGGACGCATCGCTCCGGTTCATTCAGGAGCGTGGTGGCCTGCTTCAGGTTCTCGAGCCAGCGGATGCTTTCCTTCTCTTCGATAGGAACCCGGGTCGGATTAATCTTCTTTTTAAGCGCGTTGCACTCCTTGAACCGCTTTCTCGTCCAGAACTTCACAGCCGCGATTCCGAGCGGCAGGCCCTCGGTGGTGACCACGAGGCTGGAATGCATCAGGAGGCCGCACACGGTATGCATGCGAAAGCGGCCGGCCGGGTCCTTGCCGCTGTTCACCCGATTCGTAAGCCCTATCGCTTGAGGATCTTCTCTCTGAAAAGAGAATTCGGTTGTGTCGTGGAGCACCAGAACCCATCCCTCGGTGACTCGGAAGCGAGCCCGCGTCGCCAGAAAATGGCCGGAAAGAATCTCCCGCTCGCTGACTCTCTCATTGGCGAAGAACCTGTAAGCGGCCTTCGTGCTGGCCTAGTCCTGGCAGACCATGGGGATGGTTTCGCCTAATCCCTTGGAGAGCCTTTCCAGCAAGATCCGGAACCGTTTTCCCAGACGTGCGTCCGCAAATCGGCAGTCCTCCAGTTCATCGTCGAGCCAGGATGTCATGAAAGGCGCCTCCACAATTGTGCATTGATCCGGTGCGACCCCTAATGTAATATTACATTAGGATATCACGATGAAAAAGACTCTTGAATTCGAGTGGCCGATTCTTCCGGGAAGTATCTCCACCGCCCGAAGCCGCTGCGGAAAAGCCCGTTGCGCGTGCAAGCTCAGATCGCCACGCCTGCACGGCATCTACTATCGATGGACTGGGTTTATCGAGGGAAAAAGAACCACGAAGACCGTCAGCAAGGAAGTGGCTCGGGAATGCCTGCGCAGCATCCGCAATTACCGCAGACTTCAGAGAGACATTGAGAAACTTCTGCGGAAAGCTCTCGCCAACGCGCCCTGGACATCCCGTTTCACGTCGCCGTGAACGAAATCGAAGCGGTCTTGAACCAGCAGGCCCAATTTGTGGGTAATTGAAAGCAGCTTCGGACGCTTACAGATCACCCAATATCCATGCGCCTTCTGTGAAGGTCTTGAGGGCCAGACGATTGCGACCATTTGTGGCGGTTTTTGATTGCGGTGTGCACCAAAATGTGCACCAAATTTCAGCGTACGTTCTGGCGTCGGTGGGGGCTGGGTCGGACCTTCCATGCCTAGCTTGGAAAGTCGACCCCGATTGAAAATTCAAAACGCAGGGTCGCAAAAGGCAAGGTCCATTCCGGCTTTTGCGGTGCAGTTCCTGCACTTGCGTTCGGTGGATCCCAGTCCTGAAAAGGCTGGCGTCGGCGGTTCAACTCCGTCCCGCGGCACCATCAAATCAGACACTTGCAGACCGCAAAATCCAAGAACCTGTTCCAATTTGTTCCAAAACTCAAATCCAGGCCCGGCCGAAGTTTGTCTCAAAGCTTGGACACCCCGGACACTTGCGATCATGCTACCCGCGTCAAGGTCGAGGTGTAGCGCGTGTTAGGCCATGCGGACCCGACTTCCAATAATTCGACAAATGTTGCGACCGCATGTTGCTTCGAGGCACCCTGTGCAGTCACTGCACTCGCACATTGTCTGTCACGGGCTGGTCTAATGCCTCGACAAACATGCAAGTCCCCTGCAGCGACGGCGGGCTTCGTCAGGGGGTGTACCATGAAGGAATTGGCACGGCAGACCGGATTCCCGCCCTGGTACATCAAGCGGCAGGCGCAACGTCTTGGATTGACGATGCACCCCGATCGCCGCGCGTGCACACCGGAGGAACTCGATACGCTCGACAAGTTACTCGGGAAGGAAGACCAGACGTGGTTCCTAGACTTATTCCTCCTGCAAAGAATCAGCTTGCAAGAACCACCCGGTTGGCACCATTTGGAAGAAGAGAACTAAAGGGTTCGCAACTCAATAGCCCTTCCATGGAGCGAGACTTGCGTAAGATTTTAATTCAGTAAGTCACTGCCTTGCAGGCATAATTGACTCGTTTTTCGACGCGACGTGCTCACATTAAGATCTTCAAGGTTGGCCAGCTTCTCTAATCCACAAAGACAGTCGTTCGCCTGTACGTTTCGATTCCCATTCACGTCCTACCCATCTAAAACCATTCTTGGTAAGAACGCATTTCATCTTCCGGACTTGATATCGGCCAGGACCTCACAGACAGCGCGTTTGACCCTAGGAGCATTGACATTGCCCAGCGTATTTTCGATCCGGCCGACTATGTATGGCTACGCGACGAATTGTGTTTTCCGGAAGCAGCCCGCATCCTTGCGAAGCATCGAAAGGAGTTGGCCCTCAGCTGGCTGAAGGAACTCCAAAGATCACTCAAGGCGCTCAGCAAGCTTCCCGAGGCAACGATGGCAAATGGACGTGAAGTTTCAAGCAGGCACCTGCTTTGGCTTACGTTGCGATCGAATTTTCTGGTGAGTTATGCGCTTCTGGTGATTCGGTTTTTCGGACCTTACCACCAATTGGTCCCTCGTCTTACCCGGCTGCAGTCCCGGCGGTGTCGAGGACGCGAGCAAGGTCGCACTAGAGCGGCTCCAGCGGGACGGTGACGTGTCGTTCGCCAAAATTCCAGCCGACTCTGAGGGAATTCGAAGCTCTTAGCTTCGCGGGCGTTCTGGTATAAGTACTGGTTATGCTTCAATATCTGACGCTGTGCTTGGGCTTCACGCGCCGATGCCCAAGCATCGAGCCGGAGTTTCCACTGCTTTGCCTTGAATTAGGTCAGTCAGCGCGCTTCTGCCAAACCGCCTCGTATTCGTTGAAGGTTCTGGCGCCGTGGACGAGAACCAAACGGTTGTCCAGTGCGAACCGGTCTAGCCTGTCCGCCGTCGGAAAGCCCATGCCCTTCACTATCCTTGTTCCGATGGACGCGACCCAGTCCGGGAAAGCGAAATCTGTGTAGATGAGGCAACCCTCGGACCTCAGCACCCTGAGCATCTCGGATAGTGCCTCAGGCCAATTCGGGATGTGGTGACTCACTTTGTAGGTTGCGACGAAATCGAATTCGCTTTCGCTGAACGGCAGCTTCGTCCCGTCCACCGAGAGGAACCGCGCATTCTTGGCGTTGTTGCACATTTCCCGCGCCGCTTCAATCTGGTCCGGGTCCGCATCTATTCCCGTCACGTTCAAGCCAAGCATCGACACCAGATGGAGTGCAGTCGCTCCGTTGCCGCACCCAAAGTCCAGGTAGCTCTGCCCAGGCGCGACGCCAGCCAGCCTAAGCATCTTTTCGGCGTGTTGAGCGACCCGCCGCGTGCGCCCCGGCCGGTTGACGAATAGCTTCTCAAACCTTCCCATCTTCATACTGGTAAGCTCGCAATCGCTCAAACAGGGGCTAAAGCCCTTTCTCGAACTCATCTCCTAGCGATCGGAAACGCGGATTTATCCTCGCCCACTTTTTGAAATCCCAGTCGCCTTTTGCGGTTTCTTGGCGGAGGTTGACGGCAGGGCTTTCTCTGTCTCGGTGGCATTCATCGTTTCTTGAGAAATGCCTCTCCGCGCTTCCAACTCGCGCAGAAGCGACAGCGCGAAAGCCACCGCCTTTGCCGAGCGCCAGTTTACCGTGCGGCCCGGCAGGGACTGCGGGTACTGCGACTCCCTGGCGGTTTGTTTAGTGGAATAAACAGCAGGCGGAGGGAACACTTCCAAGCATCGCCTGACCCTCCTTGCAGAGCCAGCCAAATTGTTCGGCCCTTTTTCGTTGCTATAGGTTCTTCTCCTTCGCGTCTATCGTGTGCGCACGGCCTTGTCCAAATCGGAGACCGCCAACACAACGCTGGACTTCTTCGAACCCTTCACCGTTGTCGCGTAGCCGGAGGTTATATTGACCTCTTTAGCAGCGAGTTTTCCGGCAAAGTATCCAAGCGCCCCGGGCCGGTGCGGCAGTTCGACGAACAACGCATCTGCCTCGGTGCAGGAGAAACCTCCTTCCAAGGCCTTCTTCGCCTTGTTCACGTTGTCCACGACGACCTGCACCGAACCTTCAGCGGCCGAAGTTGAAGTGAGGAAAGCCAGGATGTTCACATTGGCGTCGCCAATCACCCTTGCGATGTTTGCCAGTGTACCCGGCCGATTTTCGCAGGAAACTGTAAGCAGTTTTACTTTGGGCATGGTGAGCACCTCCTTGGCCTGCATTCTACGCCAGCGGAGCCCGCGCATCCAAATCGCGAGGGGACCCCGGGCCCGGCCAAATCCGCCCGCATTGGCGCGGGCTTTGACCCGCAGTTGCGCGTCCGCAAATCCGGAGCCGTAAGACACTGCAAACAGGCTGCCTTGGCTCACCCTACGGCACGGCGTGCCCGGCTTCCTTCGAACCGAAGAGGCTTGCTGCCCTGAGCGCCTCGCCGCCATGGAATGCGGGCGAGGGCAAGGGCGGAGATGCCGTCCCGACAGGATTCTCGTCCCTAAAGTCCCTTTTGCGCATTTGCTGGAATGTGTTCTCCAAGCAAGGAGAAGGCTGCCTGCAAACATTTCCAAGCCGAGCCAGCTCCGCATCTCGTGCGATTCGGGCGAGACTTGAAATGCTGGGCACCCAGGCATACCATCATGGGCGAAACACAGGTAACCATCTGTTAGGAGCGCCCATGAAGGCGCAGGAGGAAGGCGATGGGAAAGATTAACTGGACACGTGTGCTTATCGGGGGACTGATAGCCGGCGCCGTTGCCAGCGTGCTTTGGTTTGCAGCTTGGGGGCTTCTCATTCGGCCAAGTCTGGGTGCTGCGCTTGAGGCATTGGGGCGGCCGCTGCATGAGACTGTCAGTGCCACCGTTCTCATGGTCGTGCTGAACTTCCTCGTGATGATTCTGGTCATTTGGCTGTATGCAGCCATCCGTCCGCGATACGGCGCGGGCCCGAGGACTGCTGCGTTGGCGGGCGCCGCTGCCGGGCTCTTGGTGGGGGTTTTCCCGGACATCGGATGGGGCATGACTCTAAGGCTGATTCCGGCAAGGGTCTGGGCGACGGATGCCGTGGCAAGCCTGGTGGTCATTGTCATAGCGGCTCTCGTCGGGGCCTGGGCCTATAAAGAGCAGTCGGCTTAGCGCCTCCGCGGAGGCCGGTTCTCCGGAATTGCGACGCCTTTTCGGCAAGGGGGGATATCCGTTGCCCCCCAGCTCCCAGGTTCAGGGGCAGGCCCCAAAAGCGCGGCGAGGCAGAGGATTTGCGGGGCGCGGACTATGAACAGTGGGAACGTCCGTTCAGGCTGTCCGGCCTCCAAGCCGGTCGCGGCTTCCTCAGTTTCCGCCCCTGCCAGTCCGCCCAGCTTATTGTTCCCCTAATGTTTCCTATGGTACATTGACACAGGCCGAGGGCATGGGAGCACGAAAAGCACGAATGGAGTCATCGAGGTCACCGATTTGCGGCAACAACGGTGTGGGAAGTGGCCATCGCGCGCTGTACGTCGCGGACGAGGAGTTCCATGCCGTGGCTATGCGCCTCGGAAGCGAGGGCGGTGAGCTGAGCGCGGGCCGAGGCAGGATTAAGTCGCATTTCGATTTCGCCAAGCGCCAGCCGAGCTTCGCACTCCGTGTTATACAACCCGAGCGCGCGCGATTGTTGGATGACTGAATGGAGCTTTCGAACACACGCAACAAGAATGCTGTTACCTGCGGCTCCGGGTTTTGCCTCCAAGGCGGCCGCGCGTGCCTGAAGAATTTGCAATGGAAGAGCAAGCACGGGGAACTCGCGAAGGTCGGCAAGTTTGGATGCGCGCGCAATCGCATCTTTCGCTTCCGCCGCCTTCCCTTGCGCCAGGAGAGACCGGCCAAGAGCTGCGTAGCCGCCGATCTCCTCCCCCGCGCTTTGCTCCTTCTCAAATTCCGCGATAGCTTGGCGAAGCAGTGGCTCAGCCGCACTGGGGTGCCCCTCGGCTATCGCGAGCTCGGCCAGCGAAACCTGCGGCCAGGCAATGGGGAAACTGGTCGTCTTGAGGGTCTCAACCGCCCGCTGGTAGTCGTCGCGCGCCCCCTCCAGGTTTCCTGACGCCTTATCAATGTCCCCGAGCACGGTCAGGGCGTTGGCCAATTGCCAAGGATCGTCTCTGTAAGCCCCCTGCGATTTGAGCTGGTCTTCAATCTCCTGCCGCGCCTGTTGAACCTCTCCCTGCATCAGCAGGAGAGATGCGTGTTGGGTATGCGCGTACTTGTCGGTGTAGCCGGCGCTGGAATCATCAAGCTCCCAAACCTGGCGGTACATGTCGGCGGCCTGGCCCAATCGCCCGCGCAATACCAGGATATCCGAAATATTATTCCTTGCAATTGTAATATCTATTATGTTGTCGACTGCCTGAAAATGTTCCAGGGCTTTACGCAGGGCCTGTTCTGCCCGGCTCCATTGTCCTTCGTCTTCCAGCACGAGAGAAAGGTTGTTGAGAGCGACTCCAGCCTTCCCTCGGTCTCCCGCACTCTGAAACGCGCGTTCGGCTCGCTCATAAAGCGGAATCGCTTCCAGGTCGTGCCCGCTCAGGCGCTCCATTTCCGCCATGAGTTGCAAGCAACTCGCCGCTTCGTCGCGGTTGCCAGCCGCAAGGTAGATCTCGTAGGCCTTCTCGCATTCCGGCGGAGCCTGGAGACGCTTCAGATTCATGTGGCAGAGACCCTGTTCAGCCTTTGCATACACCAACTTCCTGCCTTGCGCCTGTGCCTTTACCGCCGCACTGGAATACAGGCGCTCTGCGGCTCTCCCATCCCTATAAACCATAATGTCGGCTTCCCCCAAGTCCAAATCGGGGTCGTCGCTGGCCGGAAGAGGGAGGCGGCGAAGCTGCCGAATGGTTTCGAGCGCCTCGTCGAGACGAGAGCACTCGAACTGCAATTTAGCCAATTGCAGGCCATAGTCCAGATTATCTGGGCGCAACTGGAACAACGCGTGATAGACCGAAGCGGCCTTTTCGTGGTTGCCGAGGCTCTCGTAATAGTCGCCTTCCACCACCAACCGCTCGGCGCGCGGCAGATCGGTTGAAAGATCCAATGCCTTCTTCGCTTCCTCTTTGCGCTTCTGTTCGTAGCCGAGCGCCGACCAGGCCCGCGCCAGCATGGCGTGGGCGAGCGAGAATTTCGGGTCAGCCTCGGTTGCCGCCTCCAACAAATCTCTGGCGGCCAGAGCATCGAACTCGCGCAATTTAGCGAGCCCCAGCGCGTAAAACCGGGCCGTGTCAGGATCCAGCGGCGATGACGCCAGCAAGCCCGCCTCTTCAGACTCTTGCAGGCGCGGAACGCCCATCCGGTCCCTCAGCTTGCCGCCAAGTCGCGACACGATTTCAAATAGATCTTTGGCGCTCCCGGTTTCCGCGTCCTCAGCCAATATTTCGCCGTTCTTGGCATCTTGCAGACGCACGTCAAGCCGTACTTCTCCACCTCCGGAGCTTCCAATGGCCGTGTACGAACCCAAAACCAGGAAATCACCGTTCAGAGCAGTCCCAATGCGCGCCGCGGTCTTCTGATCCAGGGAGTCGGCTTGTGGCCACGGAGAGGTGCGGCGAAGATTGGCAACATCTTCTCCAGGGACCAGCCGCAGCGTGCTGCCGCCCGCCAGTTCTGTGCTCAACATCTCGGAAAATGCGGTCGCCAGCCAGGCGTCGTCCGCTTGGCCCGAGATGTTACGAAATCCCAGCACCGCGACGGAGGAGCGTCCCTTACGAGGATGAACAGCCGCTTGGACAGGTACGGAGTGGACGCCCCTTCGAGGGCGGGCAAGAAAGAGAATAGCGGGCAAGACGACAAGCAAGAGAGAGGCAAAGGCGGCAAATCGCCAACGGAGCCAAATGCCTTGTCGGCCGATGGTCCTCCGGAGTGGGCTCCGCGGATTCTGCTGGGCAGGGGAGCTGGGTCCAGCTGGGGCTTGGCTTTCTTGCGCGGTAGGCAAGCTGGCAAGCGTTACCGGCACGATAAGGCGATATCCGCGCTTGGGGACGGTTTCGATGAAGCGCGGTTTCTTCGGGTCGTCATTCAAGGCGGCACGGAGTTTCTTCAAAGCGGCGTTCAGGCTGCCGTCAAAATCCACATAGGTGCCATTCGGCCAAAGCTGCTGCCGAATCTCTTCGCGGGTGATTACTTCACCTGGGCGGCTGAGCAACAGGGTAAGGACTTGGAAGGGTTGGACCTCGATTTTAACGCGCAGTCCTTGGCGGGTTAACAGGCCGCGGGAAAGGTCGGCCTCAAAAGCGCCGAACCGCACGATGCGGCGCGATAAAGCGATGGTTCCCATAAACCCTGCCCTGGGTTCGGAAGGTACGCTGCAATTATACCACGCAGTCAATAGGCCGCATCCCCTAACTTGATCCAACCCCAAGTGTCGTCCTGGCAAGGCGTTGCGCGGTCAGAATTCGGTCAGAAACACTTCCTTTGACAGGACACGGCGCTTCGCCTACGGTGGCGCGCGAGGGCGAAGATCGAAACAAACAGAGCTGGAAAAACGGACGGAGCAGCGAAGCTCAGGTCCGGGCAGAGTTCCGCGAAAAGTCTATGAGGTCGGGAGGCGGACGATGACGAAACTTCATAGCATGAACAGCGAAACGACGCGCGGGCAGGGAGAGGATAGGGCCAGGCAGGCGCGACATCTCAGACGTCTAAGTTCCAAATGGCTGGTCGGCGGCCTTGTCATGGCCGCGATAACCTTCTATGCCGGAAACGCCTATTGTGGCGAAGCCGGCCCCGTCCAATTCCCGATTCTCGGGATTGGTTTCACTCAAGTTTTACGGCTGACGGTGGTGGCGCATCCACCCAGTCCGAATTTCGCGGCCACGGGTTGCATCGCGCAATTGGGCTTTGCCAACCTCCAAGGGAACCTGCTTCCAGCCGTGCAGAAGACGGTCAACCTCCTGCCTGGGCAGGCGGATTTCCTGGACTTTCCGGGGTCCTCGGTGTTGACGACGCTCGGTCAACGAATCGAGCTGCGGCCCATATCCGTGATAACGCCGGACCCGGCGACCGGGATGGGGACAGACTGCGACTTCTTCGCAGAGATTTTTGATCCGGCAAGTGGTTTCAGCCGCGTTTACGCTGATCCCGGCCCGACCCAAATGCCCGGCAATGAAGGCGATTTTCCGCTGATGGGCGTGGCGTTCGGCCAGGTGCTGCGCTTGACCGCGGTGGCGGCAGACCCCGAACCCCAAATAAACCCCTCGGGCGGAACGATCACGCCCGGCCCGTGCGAGGTGACGCTGAGCTTTGCGGACGCGAACGGTATTGAGCGTCCGCCCAGCCCAAACCTCACGCTGAATCCCGGCCAGGGAGGTTACGTGAACTTTGTCGCCTCGAGTGAGGTGACGCAAATCGGGCAACGAGCCCTCGTCCGTCCGGTGATTACGGTTGCTTCGGTTCCCGGCGCCGATGCTTGCATGGGAGTCAAAGCCTCGGCGGAAATTTTCGTCCGGCTCACCGGCACCACGTGGTCTGAGAAAGCTCCCGGCCCGAATGGTGTTCCTGCGGTGCAGTAGATGGCGTGAACAACCATCAACGGCAGGTCTGTGAAACGTCACCGGCTGGAGAATCCATGCTTGATTTGCAAAGGAGCAAAGCCATGCGAAGAAAACTTGTGAATCTGGGGCTTCTGATCGTTGTCGGCGGTTCAATTTTCCTGAAGCCGCCTACCACCTTTGGCGCAGCGCCAGGGCAAGCAGGGAATCCGCTGACCCCGGCGGGACGAGCGCCGCTGACCAATGCCGAGGTGATAAGAATGCTGCAAGCGATCATGACTTCGATTCGGTCGAATCCCGTCAAGTTTGATCTATCACCCGCCGGGGTCGCCGCGTTGCGACAAGCAGGAGTGAGCGAAAAGATCTTGTTGGAAATGATGGAGCGGCAGAGACAGGCCAATGCCTCGGGTGCGAACTCCACCAATCCTGGGTCACAGGGCAGCACCCCGGGGAAGCCGTCAGGGAAGCTGACGCCGCAACAGGTGAACGCGATGCTTGCGAGGGTACGCAGCGGGAAGGGGACCCTCAGCCCAGTCATCGGCAATCCCGCTGCGACCCAGGCCAACTCAGCCCTCATTGGTCTACTACGTCAACAAAAGCAGACTGCCGTGACGGAGCGGAACCAGACCCCTCCTGGTGGGGGACACCCTCTCAGTCCCAACTTCTCCCGAGCCTCATTGACGAGGGCCCCGTTGACGACGGCGGCTGCCGCCCCGCGGTCCTCTCTGGCCAGCCGTGCGCTGGCTCCTTCGGCCACAGCAGCAATCGCCTATGGCTGCCCCTCGACCGGGCCGGCGACCGTCTCGCGCGTCAGCGGGCAGCAAGGAAGCGGCGCGGTCTTCACGCAAGATCCCGCGTTCAATCCCTTCACGATCAAGGGCTGCCATTTCGGCAATGGCAAAGGCCAGGCGCAACTGAATTATTCGAATGGAAGAAAGCTGGCGAACCTGACGGTGGATACCTGGACAGACAACCTGATTACGGTGGAAGTGGACCCTTCCCTCGTAAACGCCCTCGATCAGAACAATGTCTCGCTGGTGTTGTTTCCCGCAAGCGGACCGCAAGTCACGCGGTCCGGCTTCCGGTTTTACGCCATGCGGCGCGAGGTCCTGCTGACTACCATTCCCGCCGGTCAAGTTTACCTGACCCCGATCAACGACGACAGCGGCAGCCCTGTGACTCCAAAGTATTCCAGCCCCTACCAGGGAATGTCCGGGGGGGTTGATCGGATCAACAGTGTTCGATTTGTGGGAGGAACCGACCAGTTCAATTTCACAAAGCTCAAGCCGGGCTTCGTTCTCGAAAAGTACCAGGTCAAGGAGCTCAGTGCCCCAAGTGCGAATACCAGTTGTGGGATCGCCGTAACGGACGCAACGAATTACACCGACGGCGCATGGGGTTGGCAGATGGCGGGCAACACGGTTCGTGTGAGCTGGCAGGAGGCGCATTCCCATTCCGCCTGCGACGACGAGAGCGATGCAAGCTATGGGCTGAATGTTTGGGTTGTGGGACCGGCCCTAAGCCCTGGGACAAGCCTGTGGCAATAGGGATAAGCGGATAGATGGTTTGAATTCGTGTCGAGAAGGAGGAGGGGCATGCGTAACGAGCGTGCGAGGATCGGGTTAATGATCGCAGTAGGTGCTGCCGCTGTGCTCATGCCATGTGCCGCGTTCCTTGCCGCGGCCGGGCAGGCGGGGAGCGGGCAGGCCGCAGGAGGGACGCCGGTGACCGATGCCGATGTGATCAGAATGGAACAGGCAATCCTGAACGCGGTTCGGTCGCGCCCTGTCAATTTCGATCTCTCACCGGGAGGCATCGCTGCTTTGCGTCAGGCCGGGGTGGGCGAGGAGATCCTGAACGCCATGGAGCAGGCGGAAAGGCAAGCGCAGGCCACACCTCCCGCGAAGGGGCATGGGCAGACCCAGTATGACGCGGTTACGCTGCAACGGGGTGTGACCCACGACACCGGCTTCGAGAACTGGGCAAACTCAGCCCAAGCCACACGTCCCGCGGGCTCGGGCACAGTCGCGGGCCCGCCGTCTCAAAAACCAACTCCCCAGCAGATAAGCGCACTCCTAGCAAAGCTGGGCAGCGCGCCAAGCCGCCCCGGCTCCACGGTCAACAACCCTGCGGCGGGCCAAGCAAACTCGGCGACCCTTGCGATATTACGGCAACAAAAACAGACAGCATTGGTCGAGCGCGGCAAAGCCTCACCCCCGGGCGGGCATCCTCCCAGCCCTAACTTCGCGCGGGCATCCTCGGCGCGCCCGGAATTCCCCGCTGCCGAGACTTCCCCCTCACCCACGGGATCATCGCTGGCGAATCGAGCCGCAATTGCCAGGCAACCGAATTCGGTTTTAGCCTGTGCGACGTTCAACACGCCGATAATCCAGGCCGTCAGCGGACAGCAATCAGGCACGGCTGTCTTCAGCCAGGACCCTGAGTTCAATCCTTTCACGATCAAAGGCTGTAACTTCGGAAGTGTCGCGGGGCGGGCGCAATTGAATTATGCGAACGGAGGAAAGCTGGCGGACCTTCGAGTTGACTCCTGGACGGATAACTTGATTACGGTCGAGCTGAGTCCTTCGCTCGTCAACGTGCTCGACCAAAACAACGTCACCCTGATGTTGTTCCCCGTCAACAAACCACAGGCGCAACGGTCCGGCTTCAAATTCTTTGCGATGCGGCGCCAGATGCGGCTGGCCTCAATTCCCCGGAACAGAAGGACTGCTCAGGTGACTGTGACGAACGATGATTCGGGACAACGCGTCATTCCGTATTTCTCCACACCCTACCGCGGCCTCGCTTTCGCCGTCGCAGCGCAAACTGAAACCTCCGTGTCCCAGGTGTCCCCCAACCTGGATCAGGGATGGACCGCCGGAGTTGACCGGATCAACGCGGTGCGTTTCCCGGCCGGGACGGATGTGTTCAGGTTCGACGGGCTAAAACCAGGCTTCGTACTCGAGAAGTTCCAAATTGATGAGCGGAACGTCGTGGTCTGTCGTGCGGGCTCTATGTATTACCTCGGCACGGCCTTGAAGGGCGGATTGCCCTTCGCAGGCGTGGGTGCTTTGACGAGCGCGGCGTCCAGCCACGGCGTCACCAACTACAGCGACGGTACTTGGAATGCCTCGATCGGTCAGAACACGATTCGCGTGAATTGGGCTGAAGGGCACTGCCACGCTACGGACGGCAACGACTCCAGCAATTCGAGTTATGCGCTCAACGTGTGGGTGGTTGGACCTGCTCTCGCTCCCGGAACGAGTCCCTGGCAGGAAAGCGGATCGAAATAAGGCGGTTCGGGCCTCGGCAGCTCGCTGCCTCCGTAATGGACGCGGGTGATTACCATTCGATGGGAGGACGTACTCAACCGGGCTCGGAGGAGGGTACCATCATGGGCTTGCGGATAAAACCGATGGCGATCGGAGCCGGGCTTTTGATCGGCTTCATGCTCTCCGCGAACTTGATGGGGCAGCAGCCGGCCACGCCGCTTACCAACTCCGACATCGTGAAGATGGTGAAAGGAGGCGTGCCGGAGTCGGTTATCGATGCCTCGATTCAATCCAGTCCCAACGCATTCGACCTTTCACCCAACGCGCTGATTCACCTGCACCGGCTGGGGGTCCCCAAGAGAATCATGGACGCGATGATGGCAGCGGGCGCAAAGGCTGCTCCCAGCGCCTCCCCTCCTCCCAGCGAAGCTCCGCCTGCCGCAAGCGCGGCCGCACCTGCGTCGCCTGACAGTGGTGCCGCTGGCGCCCCCGCTTCGACTGACGCTGGGGCAGGCTCATCCGCAAACGCTTATCCTGCTGCGGCGCCACCCTCCGCGCCGCCCTCGCCCGCTGTCGCGCCGACGCCGGGATTGCCCGCGGTTGCGTTCCTTCAAGGTGACGCGCCGTCTCCCCTGGCCCTCGAGAGAACGCAGCTCGAAGAGACTAAGATCAAGCCAAGTTCCATGCTCAGCCTGGCGTCGGATTCCGCTCTGACCCCGGTTGTTCAGGGCGAAGTCGGACAAGCCATGGGTAGCCTTGCGAGCCATGTCCACTCGCAGCTTGAAGGCGCTTCCATTGCGCAGGCCGGAGGCTTGTTCTCAGGAATGCTTGCCCATCGCAAACCAGGCCAGACCTATGTTTGGGCGATTCCGAATCCCGCTTCCGCCAATGTCTTGCCGACCATGTTTCCGATGTTTTTGGTGGATTTCTCAAATGTGCCCGGCGTGAACCCGGCCGAATATCGGCCGGCCATCGTCAAGCTGACACCGGCGCAGAATACCTGGCGGCTAGTGGGGGCGACGCAAGGAAAGGATGACGCGACGTCGAGCTCCGCTGTGACTTGGCAGATGTACGCACACTTTCTCGAGGACAGTGTCGCCTTAAAGTCGAACAAAACAGCGCTAGGACAATATCGAATCTCCCCCACGGCTCCCCTCTTGCCCGGGGAGTACGCCGTGGTCCTGCGCCCAATTTCGAAATCCAAGAAATTTTCAGGAGCGGATGTGGCTCGCGCTCAGGGCGACGGGCTGATGTTTGATTCCGTGTGGTCATTCCAAGTGCCGCCCGACGCTAAGTCCCAATAGGCGCATGGAGGGCTGGGGTTGGCGCAGGCTTTTGAACACTTCAATGCGCGATTCTAAAAGGAGGATAAATGAGAAAGAGAATCATGTGCGGGCTGGTATTTGGGGTTGCAGTTGCGGTTGGTGCCTGGGCCGCTGACAAGATTCAACCCATGAACGTCAGGCTCGGTCTCTGGAAAGCGACCATCACCACGGCAAATAGCGGACAAATCCCCCTGCCGAATGAACTTCTTTCCAGACTCACGCCCGAGCAGCGGGCCAGGCTGCAAGAGAGAATGAAATCCCAGTCGGGCGCCGATTCGAGGACGACAACCTACAAAACCTGTCTCACCAAGGAGGAACGGGATAAAGACGATTATGGCCTCGACAAACAGGGTTGCACTCAAACCATCATCACGTCAACCAGCAGCAAGCTCGCCGGGAAAGCTACGTGCGTGGAGGACGGAATAAAGTATGCCGGCACCCTCGAGCTTGAGGCGATCAGCGCTGAGCACGTGAAGGGATCAATGCATATGACCGCAACCAACGGCGGTGATACGGTGAACGTCAACCAGACTTACGAAGGCAAGTGGCTTGGAGCGTCCTGCGGGAACGTGAATTAGCGGCGAGCCACCGTGGCATCGCCATTCGGGCCACGATGGCTCGCGGGCAGGATGCTCGTGCCACGTGGCAGTGCCACGGGGCGACGTGAACTCGCGGCTGCTTGCATTTGGCCCTGTTCGATTTTCTCCGGGAAGCCTGCTTGCATTGCAGGCCCGAACCGAGGGTTTTGTGAGCAGTGATGATGGCAAGTTGTTGGGCGCCAGTGTGGTTGGCTCTGGCTTCGGCATCTACCTGTTTTTTAAGGGGTTCCGCGAGTTTCGCGAGTACCGAGTGGTGGCTGACACGCCCGTGATCCCGATTCGCAGCGTCCCGATGGGGCTGGTCCAAATCCGCGGCCAGGCGAAAGGCGACGCTCCGGTCACGAGCCCGGTCAGCCATACGCCGTGTTTCTGGTACAGGGTCGTGATCGAGCAATGGAAATCCCGGGCGGGCCGCAGTGGAGAAGAACACTATTAGGAGCGCATCCGCACGGACTGCGACGGCGTGAAGTTCTATCTGGCGGATACAACCGGACACGTCAAAGTGGACGCGTGCCAGGCGGAGCTGGATTTGCCGCAAACCGCGCAGCGCAAGGTGAGCCATGCGTCTTCGTTTCGCATCGGGATGGGAGCGACGGATGAAGAACTGCTCCAATATGTGACCAAGGCCGGCGACCATACGATGGGCAAATGGATCGGCGGCGGCATCTCGCATCTTCCTGCCTTCTCTGATCCGGCGAAGGAACAAAAGCGCCAGATGCTTGTCAGTGCTTTTCAATCCACTCCCGGTTCTCCGGATTTCATGCAGCGCATGATCCCCATGATGGCGCCGATCATGAGACAGAAGTTGGAATCAATGGGACCGCAGGCGGATCCGCGTCACGAGCAAGCCCGCCAGGCCGCGCTCGCGGCGTTTGCCCAACATCAGCCCGGCAGCCCGGAATTCTTCCAGGCACTCCAGAATGCGGTGGCGATGAGCGGCGAAAGCCCCGTGGAAATTGCCCAGTTTCAAAAACTCCTGCATCCGCAAAGCGATGTCGAAATGTTCGCCCCGGCAAGCGGTCGGCACAGCCTCACGGAATCCTGCATCGTCCCCGACGGAACTTACGATATCACCGGAACCTGCCTGGAGAATCCCGAGCCGGCCGACGACCACGATCGCAACACGATCGCCAAAGGCCAGAACGAGCCGACCTTTCTCATTTCGTCGAAAGCCGAGAAACAACTGGGGCACTCCCTGCGCTGGCGCGCGGCAGGAAAGATTTTTGGCGGCGCGGCGCTTTCCCTCGCCTGTGCCGCCATCATTTTGGCCAAACTCGGTTGGCTGTTTTAGCTTTCTCGAAGGATCGCGGAACACCGAATCCCGACAAGGAGGGCTGACATGAGAAGGATCAGGCTTACCCTACCGCTGGCGACATGCATTCTCACCCTTGGCTTGGGAAGTTGCAGCAGAAACAAGAGCGGGCCAGAGAACACAGAGACGACCCGGGAAGTGCCTTCAAGCCAAAGTATGCGGGCAATTCCCGGTTTCCGAAAAACATGGGGCCTTCATTTCATGAATCAGCCTGGCACTGTTTTCCGCGTCCAGTATTCCGAGAACACCGCCATCGTGGATCTGAAAACGGTCGCCCAGACGTTGCGCGGAGTGAGCGCTGACCATCGGATCTTTCTGTTCCAGGATTCTCCAGCCCTGCGCCAGAAGCTGGTGCCAGGGAAATTCGTTTTGTTCGAGGGGCTCGATCTACGCAAGGTGGACGCCCTAGCCGTGGACGGGCAGACGCTCATTGTGGGTACGGAAACTGCCTCTTTGCGCGAGGCGCTGAAGAGTGCGCAGATTCAGTTTGAAGTTCCGGTGGATTTTAAGGAAATTCATGACCAGATCGCGGCGGAGCGCAATTCACTGCAAGCGCCGCCTCCGCGCTTCGCGCTGCTCAATTCGCTCGCTAATTTGTGGGACAAGCTTGAGCCGGTCGCCTATGCTGACACCGGCGGTGGCGAGCTCGAAGGCGAGACAGAATTTAGCGATAGCAATGACACAAAATGGAAGCTGAAATTTCACAACGTATTCAATCCCGATCACAGCGCGGACGTCAACATTCAAATTAACCGCGACGACAACAAGGGCATCAACGCGGAGATCAACGCCAAGGCCCACCTCAGCAGGTTCATACAGAAAGACGCGATCTTGATGTCGGACGGGCAACTCCAGAGCGCTTCTTATCAGAACGTCGGCTTGCACGGAACGGTGGACTTCAACTGGGGCATTGCGACCTCCGAAGCCAAGACGCCGATGAGCGAGGCGCGGGTCAAACTCCCGTATCCGTTAAAGATTCCGCTGATGGAAACGACCGACCTGCCCATGTCCCTGGAGATCAGTGAAGCTCTTCTGTTCCATCCCGCGTTCACAACCTCGGGCGAAATTGCGAAGGGCGGCTTCCAGGTTAGCTATTCAGGCGATGAAGGGTTCAAGATTCAGGGATCGAATCTGGAGGCTCCGGGTAATCCCCAGGGCGACGCTAAGATGACATCCAATTATGCTTTTTCCCCGCTTGCGGCTTACGGGGTCGTCGTAGCCATGGCCGTTCCCCGAGTCGAGCTGAGAATGGGAACTGAGGAGCTCTTTGAAGCAGCGGGGATTTCTCAAACGGTGCTCGATAACGCTATGGAAAAGCTGGAGAATGCGCCGCTTATCGGAAAATGGCTCAACAAAAAAGTGGGAAACCCCCTGGCAGTGGAGGGTGCGGCGTATTTTCAGGTCGTCATCTCTACGACCGCCGCACACTCGGGGATGCAAAGCCTTGTGCCCTGCGAACAGTTCACCATGAACGTGAAAGGCCAAGTTGGCCTGGACGCCAAATGGCTGGGAGCTGATATGTCGTCGCCGGCAAAGGACATTTTCACTAAAACTGAAAACTGGAGGCAGCCTAACGCCAAAATATGCGGAGGGGACGATTAGGCCTGGGAGCGGTCAAGGGAGAGGAGAACTTTGATGGCATTCTGCACGAATTGCGGCACCCGACTCAATGAGGGATCGGCGTTCTGCACGAAATGCGGAGCGCAAGTGAAAGCGCCCGGCGCTCCAGCGCCACCCCCGGCGCAGGCGGACGCGCCCAGTAGCGCGACGCCTGAAGCCGCGCCGCAATCAGTGGCGCCTCCGGCTATCGTTGTTCCCGCTGCGAAATCGGTCGCGCCCATTCCGAAAATCGCCCTCGCCGGTATCGCCATCGTCCTCCTCTTGGTGGCAGTAATTGCGGCGGGATTCATCTACGCCGCGCACCGCGCGAAGCAGAAAGCCGTCGAACTCGAGTCAGCGGACAACGTCGAGAAAAACATTGCGGATCTGGCCGCAGCAGCCGACAAAATGGCGGAAAAGGCGCAGAAAACGGGAGCGATTCCGGCGATTCCTGGAGGCGCGTCGCCGTCGAATACTTCGCCCTCCTATAATTCTAGTTCTGGCAGTTCCGCTTCGGCACCTGCAGCAGCTCCGTATGGATGGACGCTCGAAAATGGGAAGCTTGTACCTGCAAAGCCTGCAAAGATTGAGGCCCCTCCGCTGCCGAAGGCCGACCCAGTGGCGCCGGTTGCCGCCACGGGCAACCAAGCGCACGACTGGGCGTTGAAATACGAGCGCACGGAGGGCGGGCCCGAAGCGGATTTGGTGGTGCGCACGGGAGACATCAACAATCTCGGGTTCGGCTGGCCCACGGGATTCGATCCGTTTTCCGGACAATCCACGCCGCCCCACCCGTGGCCCGACATCAATAAAATTCCGCCCGGTGCACCCGATGGAACGGACCGCATCATGCTCGGCTCTGCAGTAATTCCGGCGCCGGGAGACGGATATAGTGGCGCACTCGGAGATTGCGTCATTGCACAGCAGGTACCTAAGGAAGCGCAAGGCCAGCCGTATGCGGTCAAGCTTGTAAACGAATGCAAGCGCGACCGGCAACTGACGGCGGCGACGCCGATTGTCCTGCCCGTGGGCACACTGCCCAGTAAGGTTGACGCCGTGCTGGTGCAAATTTTTGCCGACGATTTCCAGCCTGTGCCGATGCACTCGCATTTTCAGGTGAGCCTGAATAGTACGCGGATTCCGACGTTCGAGTACGCCATAAACGCGCTCGACCAGAGCGGGCCCATCGGCAAGCTGCTGAGCATGAAACTGCTGCCGGAATATTGGCCCTTGCTGAAATCCGGCACTGTGAAGCTGTTGATTGACGACCCGACGACGCACGTGCCGGACGGCTACGCCGTTGATTTCGTGCGCATTCTGGTGAACCCGCACAAATTCAAATATCAGGTATCGCTCGCCGCTCATGTGACCGATGCGGACAAACACACGCCGATTGCAGGCGCAATGGTGACCGCCGCGCTCGAGTCGGCGGCAACAGACCGGCAGGGCAAATGTGAGCTCAACGGAATTCCAGCGGGGCTTGTGGTGGCGACCGCGAATGCTCCCGGATACGACGAGAATTCCGTGCCAGTCGATTTGGTGGCCGGGCAAAATGGAAATACAGAAATCCAGTTGCATCGCCATCAGGAAAGCACGGCGGCGCTGGAGCAATCCATCGCGCAAACCGGCACGGCTACGATTTATGGAATACATTTCGACACGGATTCATCAAAGCTCCGCGGAGACAGCCTCCCGGCGCTCAACGCTGTCCTGGGGCTCATCAATAACCATGCCGGATCGCGCTGGCTCATCGCCGGGCACACGGACAATCAAGGAAGCGCAGCGCACAACCAGACGCTTTCGGAGGCGCGCGCGAAATCGGTGGTTATGTGGTTGAAGGGCCACGGCGTCGACGTGAAGCGGCTGGATCCGCAAGGCTTCGGCGCGACGCGGCCAGTCGCAGACAACGCCACCGCCAATGGCAGGGCGTTGAACCGGCGCGTGGAAGTCGCGCTAGCGAAATGAGCGATGTGCAATTTTGCGGAGGATATGCCTATGAAACTCAGAACGTCGTTGATGGTTGTGGCTTTTTTGGCGTTCGCGATGGTCAGTGCACGGCTCGCGTATGCCGCGCCGCAGGCAGATGGGTGCTCGCTACTCACCGCGGCGCAGATCCAGAAGGTTCTAGGACAACCGTTCGGCAAGCCCACGGAGAGCAAGTTCCCGCCTGCTTATGGCAAGCAACCCTGGGGCTCACACTGCGAGTACACCTCACAAAAAGGGCCACATGTGAGAGTTGTTTTCATCGTCTATGTTGACGTCTCGGCGTCGGAGGCGAAGCAAACGTTTGACAGATTGTCCATGTGGTTTGCGCCGAAGTCGAAGCCGGCAATCGGAGATTCCGCGTACATGGACGCCAGCCATGCGATTCATGTGCTCAAAGGCAAAGTTCGCTATTACATCTCAATCCATCCTGCGAACGAAAAGGAATTGAAGGACCTGGCCGCGTCTGTGGCGGCCAGGATTTGAAAGGGCAGCGCTGACGGTGATGGCAGGCTCTCAAGCGGACCCGGCCCACGCCGTCGTCAATCGCGAACCAAATAGTTGGCGGGATCGGTTCACATAATGCAATTGACTTGAAAGCAGACGGCAGATGACAGCTTGGACAAAATGCGGGACAGCACTTGCGGAAGGAGCGATATTCTGCGGAGCGTACGGCGCGCCCGCAGCAGGAGCTTCCGCTGCCCCTACCGCGCCAATGGCCGCCAGCGCTCCAGCGAGCCCTTTCGGGTCGAACGTCGGGGCCATGCTTTCGTAAAGTTCATCCCAGCGATCCTCTTCTTGGTCATCGAGCCATACGGTAAAAGCCGCTACGTCCGATTCCACGCTTTTCAGTCGCGGTTTTCTTGACATTGCCCGGATTATTGTTTCGGTAGCCATGATGCTCTTGGGCGTGGTGCTTGTCTTCGTTCCAGTCGTGGGATGGGTAATCCATCTGCAGCTCGACCTCGTGATCACCCTCGGAGGATTCATCCTGTGGTTGATCTTTGTGGTTAACGCTCACGACAATCAATAGTTCCAGTTGCCCGTGATCGGCAGGGCCGCGCAAAAGCAGTCAGGGAAACAGTGCTCTACTCTGCAGTGGCGCCAGATGAACAGGAAGGCTGGTCCTGTATGAGTTCTTAGCCGGTGAACACACTGCTTCGCCGCGGCCGTTCGGGCTGTCGTTCCGGTTTGGCATAACCCTCTTCGCAGTAGTAGAGACACTAGCCACCACGGCGGGAGAATAATGCCAACTACTGGGTTCGTGGACTTTGGGATGTGAAGGCCTAATGCCATAGACTTACATCGGAGCGTGGGAGCCGCCTGGGTTTGCAACTTTGCCGTCTTTGTGGTCATTTTCCCCCGAGATCATTACTCATTTGACTCTCCAGCGGCGGCAGCCGAATTCGATGTTCCGGCCACTCCCGACGAACGCACCAATTGCGGAGGAAATACCCCATGCAAGACGTTTCCATTCCGAAGGCCCGGCCGTGTGCTGAAACTTACGCTTATTCTCTCCAGGACATTCTCCGGTTGATCTCAGTGCTGTCCGAACCGGCATCCACGATTGTCGCGACTGCAGCCTTCACCGGTTTGCGGAAAAGCGAGATCCGCGGGTTACTCTGGGAAAACTTCAGTCAAGACGCACTTTGGATCACCCAGTCCGTTTGGGAGCGGTTCGTCAGCGAGCCGAAGACCGAAAGGAGCAAATCGGTAATTCCAGTGATTGCTCCATTGGCCCAGCGCCTCGAGAAACACCGGAGCGCTCAAGCCGGGCCGACATCCGGGTTCATCTTCGTGTCGGTTCGGCCAGGCGGCCAAGCCGGTCCAGTCAACTTGAATTCGGTTTTCAAAAGACAGATCAAACCGAGGCTCAAGGAGGCGGAATTCGAGTGGCACGGCTGGCACGCGTTCCGTCGCGGCCTCGCGACGAATCTCTACCAGCTTGGAGTACCGGACAAAACGATTCAAGCCGTTCTCCGACACTCGAATCTCTCAACCACAATGAACAGCTACGTAAAGTCGGTGCCTGCGGATGCAGTGGCAGCGATGCGCTCGCTCGAAGCAATATGCACCCAATATGCACCCCAAACACAGTAAGTCAATCACCTATGTCGCGTAACTTGCAGAAAAGCCGTGAGAAGATGGTAGGCTTGGGGAGATTCGAACTCCCGACCCACGGTTTAGGAAAACCCTCCCCGCCCCGTCCTTCCTGTTCGGAGTCGCATGTTTTCAGTGGGTTCCGCTAGGTATCATTCGACTAAAATCATCCAATTCGGGCACGAGTATGCACCCGAAAATGCACCTTGGAGTCCCACTACTTCAAGATGCTCCCGCCACGCCATATCCCCCTTCTGTTTCGTGATTCGCTCTATTCGAGCCCATCCAGAACTCAACACACCCTTAAACCGTCCCTTTGATCTTAATCTCAACCGGTGAGCTGACGCACTGCCTCCAGGGCCGACGACATTGCATTGACCTTGTTCTTTTCACCAGTTGTGACACCTTCAGCTATGACCACTTCTGGATTACTCACACCGATGAAAGACAGCACAGTGCGCAAATAACTTTCAGCGTGCTCTGCAGAGACTGCCGCCGTTTCCGGTCCATAATAAACCCCCCGGGTGATCGCCAGAATGACACGCTTGCTGCCGACCAGGCCCTCTGCCGGACCTTTCGGCCCGTACTTGAATGTCCTGCCCGGCACCACTATACATGCGAGTGGGTGCGCTGGGTCTGGGACCCGACCCGGCCATACGAGTCGCGCGACGATCCGGGGGTTTGTCTGGGTTCGCTTTACCCCACGGCGTTTATCGAGAGTCAAGGTCAAGGCTTCTAGGATCTGGAATCGGTGCAATAGTGTTGCATAGCACTCATGAAAGGCCGAGGACACCCGAGCACATTGTTTCGCGGGGCAAGGAAGAAACCAACACGTTTAACCCGCTGGTAAGAAGCTGAGCCATCATCCTCCGCACGAAACCTCTATGATACACCTTCCTCGCCGCGCAGGTTCTTGCTGAGCGTTTCCACCTGCACCCTCTTGCCCAATGCCGGTCCCAAGCAGAGCGCTCTTCGGCAACACTGAATGAAGAAATTTATCTTCCCGTAGCTGGTTTTAATCCCCCGAATAATGAGTTCGCATGATTGACGCTTTGTGATGCTCACGTCAGACTCCGAAAGTCAATTTGGGGCTAATTTTCGTAGGGCACACGGTCACTCTAAACACTTAATCAGGTTCACCCTGCGGTGAGTTGCGACGCGAATTCATTCGAGGCTGCGCTGTTGTGTAGGCGTTTGCAAAGACGACGCAACCCCCAGACGAGGTGCATTCATTGATGTGGCGCTTTCTCAAGTACGCGATTCCCGTTGTTACAGTCTACGTCGTCCTTCTCGGCGGGCTCTTTTGGGCCATGCTGCAGCCGCCGGTTGTTTTTGGCCACATCATGTCGAAGCTCCCCGCGTTCAGTTACTTTCTGTTTCCCTTTGAACCGATGTGGCTTTACGCGCGGAAGGGAAAACTGAAGATGGGCGACATGGCACCAGATTTTGAACTCAAGACCGCGGATGGTAAGGCCCAGGTCCGGCTGTCTTCATTTCGAGGACAGAAACCGGTCGTCCTGATTTTCGGCAGCCACACTTGACCGCCTTTTCGCCGGGAGGTTCCCGCGCTCAACAAACTTTACGAGGAATACAAGGATAGAGCGGCTTTTTATGTGGTTTACATCGAAGAAGCGCACCCAACCGATGGCTGGCAGATGCCGAGCAACATCAAGGACAACATCCTGGTTGCCAGCGCCAAGACGTTGGGCGACCGGGACGAAGCCGCACACGTCTGTATCGTCAAGCTCGGAATCAAGATTCCTGCCATCGTGGACGACATGCAGGATTCGACAGAACGCGCCTACACCGGTTGGCCAGACCGCCTGTACGTCATCTCCACTGACGGGCGTGTGGCGTACAAAAGCAAAGCAGGGCCTTTCGGCTTTCATCCCGAGGAAATGGCCAAGTCTCTGCAGTCAGTCGTCTCCCCCTCCAGCAAGTGACAGATCTTGGGCGGATCATCGCGGCAAGTTCGATTCGAACTCCACGAGATTCTCGTTGCGAGAAGCGTGGTCAACACGTATCCAAGCCGAATTGGGAGGAATGAACAAGAAATGACGAAGCTCAATGCCAAAGCGTTTGCAGCCGTGGCTTTCTGTTCGCTTCTTTCGCTATCTGCTGCATCCTTGAGAGCTCAAGAGGTCACGGGCAGCATTCGCGGTGAGGTACTGGATCCCTCCGGAGCGGGAGTGCCAAAGGCACAAGTCAGGGCGATCCAGACTGAAACAGGTTTGACACGAACCGCCGTTACCAATCGCAACGGCGCTTATGTGCTAGTCCTGCTTCCGGTCGGACATTACCAACTGGAGGCATCCGCGCAGGGCTTTCGAAAATTCGTTCAAGGTGGCATCACGCTCAGCGTCAATGAAGCCGCGACGGTTCCCGTCCATCTCGCCATCGGGACACCCACAGACACCGTGCAGGTTCAGGGAAATGCCTCCACGATTGAGACCTCCAACACCACGCTCGGGAAAACCGTCGGCGAGCGGGAAATTCTTGACCTGCCTTTGAACGGCCGCAACTTCTCACAACTGGGTCTGCTTCAACCCGGCGTAGTGCCGATTACGCCGGGGCTCGCCCAGGCCGGCGGCTCTTTGCGCGACGGGCAGGCTTACTCGGTCAACGGGCAGCGGCCAGAATCGAACACTTTCCTGATTGACGGCGCCTCCAACTTCAACGCGGTGGATGGCGGTTATGTTCTTAAGCCGCCCATTGATGCCATTGCCGAATTCAAGATCCTCACTTCGACTGCTAGTGCCGAATTCGGTGACGCAGCGGGGTCAACCACCAACATCGTCACGCGCTCCGGTTCCAATACAGTCCATGGCGACCTTTGGGAGTTCTTGCGCAACAACAAATTGGATGCAGCCAATTACTTTGAAAATGCGGACGGATTCAAGAAATCCAAATACCGCCAGAATCAATTCGGAGGTACCCTGGGTGGCCCAATTCAGAAGGACAAGACTTTTTACTTTGGGTACTACGAGGGATTTCGCAATCGCCAGGGCGAAACGCTCCACGGCGTGCGGGTTCCCTCGATACTCGAGCGCCAAGGGGATTTTTCAGAGAGCGGGCCGCTTCTCAATCTCTTTGCACCGGGCGGTCCCGCTCTGTTGCCGGGCAGCCAGGTACCTTTCATTGATCCTACCGCACAGAACATTCTGGATCTCTACCCGATGCCGAACGACAGGGATGCAAACGGAGTATTAAACCTCTACAACACCACGCAAGTTCTGCGCAACGACGAGAACCAGTTCGGCGTGCGGATTGATCATTACCTCTCGCAGCAGGACACTCTGAATTTCCGCTACATGCTGCTGGACGGCTCGCGCTTCGATCCCTTGTCAAATGTTGGGGCGGGCGTCCCAGGATTCCCAGTAGGCGAGAATCATCGCACCCAGAACTTCGTCGCCCAGTGGACACACACATTCTCGCCATCGCTTCTGGCCATCACTCGGCTGGCCTTCCTCCGCAACAAATTCCTCTTTAACGAGCACCTTAACAACACCTCTCCGGCGTCGATGGGCTTCCAGTATCAGTCCACGCTGCCGGAAGCTGCCGGTCTACCTTTCATCCAGTTCAGCGGCGGAGGCTACGCGAGTATCGGAGACCCCATCACCGGACCCCGCAACACGTATGAGAACGCCTACGCCACATCTGAGTCTCTAACGTGGATTCGCGGGCGGCACGAGCTGAAGTTCGGCGCCTATTACCGGCGCGACGAGATCAACGTCATCAACGGCATCGCTTCGAACGGGTTCTTCGTCTTCATTCCCGTGCCTTTGACGAATGCCTTTGCCAACTTCCTGATCGGCCAGCCGCTCTTGTTTCTCCAGGGCGGTGGAGACCAGCCGGGTGGTGGCGGCGACCTGTCGCGCGGATTGCGGGGTAACGACTTCAACTTTTATGCCCAGGATACTTATAAGGTCAGCTCCCGGCTCACGCTTAATATGGGGCTTCGTTACGACTTGCCGTTTCCCTACAAAGAGATCCGAAACCGCCAGAACCTTTTTGTACCCGGCGCGCAATCGAGCGTGATTACCACCGCCCCGGTTGGACTGCTTTATCCCGGCGACGCGGGCGTGCCGGACGGCCTGATTCCTGCCCAGAAAACCGCATTGGCGCCGCGGATCGGGCTGGCTTGGGACCCCACTGGTGATGCCCGCTGGCTGGTCACGGCAGCGTATGGCATCTTCTACGACCCGTATTACAACGGCGACGGAGGCCCGCTGCAGACGCCCATCAGTGCTCAACCGTACCTTCGGACCGCGCAGCTGATGTTTCCCGGTAGCTTGTCAGATCCTTTTGCCAACGGGAACCCGTTTGCGTCCCAGTTTGCTGAGCCCATGACGCTGCTGACCCTCTCCCCTCAGTTGCGACTGCCGTACGCACAGGACTGGAACTTCGATATCGAGAAGTCACTCGGCAAGGATTGGCTGTTT
>JAHEKS010000012.1:0-18288 GCA_024638215.1 Acidobacteriota bacterium
CCATCATCCCTCACCATAAACTTTGTGCCCACGAGGGGTCCAGACAGACAGTAGAGAACCATGAGAGAGCCCTCACCCTCTTCCGCTGAAGCAAGAGGGGAAGGAAAGACGTGCGCGTCGGGCAGCCAGGTGTGCAGCGGGAACATCGGCACCTTGATCGCGAAGGCAAGGAAGAATGCCAGGAAAAGCCAAGTCTCGGCGCGCGGCGAGAGCACCGCGCCGGACGAGAGCTTGTCGAGGATGACGGGAAGGTCGAACGTGCCGGTGACGTTATAGAGATAGAGAATGCCCACCAGCATCAGCGCCGAGCCGACCATGGTGTAGAGGATGAACTTGACCGCCGCGTACACGCGCCGCTCGTGGCCCCAGACGCCGATCAGGAAATACATGGGAATGAGCATGGCTTCCCAAAACAGGAAGAAGAGGAAAAGGTCCATCGAGACAAAGACGCCGATCATTCCCGTCTCCAGCGCCAGCAGGAAGAGGAAGAACTCTTTCACGCGGCTGGAGATGCTCTTCCAGGAAACCAGCACGCCAAGCGGCGTCAGGAAAGCCGTCAGGAGCACCAGCAGCAGGCTGAGGCCGTCCGTGCCGACGTGGTAGTTGATGGGCGGCGAAGAAATCCAGGCGTGCATTTCTTCGAACTGCATTCCCGGCTGGCTCAGCTTGAAGCCCGCGAACACGGCGACGGCCAGCAGGAATTCCACCAGCGAGAAGACGAGCGCCGTCCAGCGGATACCGTCTTCGTTCTCGCGGCGCGTAAAGCCGATGGCGACCGCTCCCGCCAGCGGCAGGAAGATCAGCAGCGAGAGAACGTGTTGTGAAAGCCAAGACATAGAATTTCAGAACCTGGGCCGCGAATTCCTAATGGCCGAACATCAGGTACGCCAGCCAAATGACCGCGCCCAGCAGCACCCAGGCGGCGTAACTCCGCACGTTGCCGGACTGAATGCGGCGCAGAATGCTTCCAACGCCTTCGGCCGCGCGCGCCATGCCGTTCACGCCCGCGTCGTCAATCGCTCCCGCATCCATCACGCGCCAGAGGAACTTGTCCGAGCCGTCGCGGAGCGGATGCACGATCAGCCAGTCGTAGAATTCGTCCACGTAATATTTCCGGACCATCACGCGGTAGAGGCCGCTGAGGCGCTCCGCCAGCCGCGCGGGGATGTGGGTGGACTTCAGGTAAAACCAAAACGCGATCAGTATTCCCAAGCCCGCGGCGACAATCGAGAAGGTCAGCAACGCGCCGGGCGACAGGCCTTCGGGGCGATGCGCCGCTTCGAGCGTCAAGACTTGTTCCGAGCGGCCGAAGACGGGCGCCAGATATTTATCGAACTGCTCGGTGCCGCCCCAAGCTTTGGGCCAACTCACGTAGCCGGCGACGACGGAGAAGAAGGCCAGGATCGTCAAGGGCACGGTCATCTTGCTGGCGCTCTCGTGCGCGTGGTGCTCAAGCTCGGGCGTGAGGCGCGACTCGCCGTGAAACGTCAGGTAAAGCGCGCGGAACATGTAGAGCGCCGTGAGGCCGGCGGTGATCGTGCCCAGCCAGTAGAGCCACGGCTGGCCGGTGGGGCCTTCGTAAGCGCCCGCCAGGATTTCGTCCTTGCTGAAGAACCCTGCGAGGAACGGTACGCCGCTGATGGCGAGCGTGGCGATCAGGAAGGTCCAGTAAGTGGTCGGCATCTTGTGCCGCAAGCCGCCCATCTTGCGCATGTCGAGCTCGCCGGCGAGAGCGTGCATGACGCTGCCGGCGCAGAGGAACAGCAGCGCCTTGAAGCACGCGTGCGTCATCAGGTGAAAGATGCCCGCGGCAAAGACGCCCGCGCCGCAACCGAGGAACATGTAGCCGAGCTGGCTAATAGTGGAGTAAGCCAGCATGCGCTTGAGGTCGTTCTGCACCAGCGCGAGGGTGGCGGCGTAGAAGGCCGTCAGGCAGCCGACGATGGCCACCACTTCCAGCGCCTGCGGAGCGTGCGCGTAAATGACGTTGGAGCGCGCGACCAGGTAAACGCCCGCCGTCACCATGGTCGCGGCGTGAATCAGCGCGCTGACGGGCGTCGGGCCTTCCATGGCGTCGGGCAGCCAGACGTAGAGGGGAAGCTGCGCGGACTTGCCCACCGCGCCCAGGAACAACAGCAGGCCGATGGCGGTGAGGACGGTCTGATGGCTGCCGATTTCGAGCGCGTCAACGCGGCTGAAGACCTCGCTGAAGTTCACTGTGCCGAACGTCCAGAAGATCAGCGCCACGGCGAGGGTGAAGCCCACATCTCCGACGCGCGTGACCACAAACGCTTTCTTGCCCGCGTCGGAAGCGGATTTCTTGGGGAAGTAGAAACCGATGAGAAGATAGGAGCACAGTCCGACGCCTTCCCAGCCGACGAACATCAACGGATAATTGCCGGCGGTGACGAGCGTCAGCATCATGAACAGGAAAAGATTGAGCTGGGCGAAAAAGCGGTAATAGCCGCCTTCGTGCTCCATGTAGCCGCGCGAGTACAGGTGAATGAGAAACGCCACCACCGTCACCGTGACGGTCATGACCAACGTCAGGCGGTCATAGTAAAGGGCATACTTGGCAACAAAATCGCCGGCTTGAATCCACGTGAAATAGGGATGATCGAAGACCCTTTCATGATGCGAGAACGCCCAGGCGCTCGCCAGGGCAGAAACCATGGAAAGGCCGGCCGAGCCGCAACCGATCGCCGACACCATCGCCTGCGAGAAGCGCCGGCCGAAGATGCCGTTCAGCCCGGCGCCTATCAAGGGCGGCAGGAGCACGAGAAGCAGCAGAATTTCCATGAGTCTCAGTATCCGAACTTTCCGCCGACGGCGAAATCAGAGCTTCATCGAATCGAGTTCATCGATGGCCAGCGTGTCGCGGCTGCGGTAGAGCGAGATGATCAGCGCCAGCCCCACGGCGGCCTCGGCCGCCGCCACCACGATGACGAAGAACACAAAGAGCTGGCCATCCAGGTTGCCGCGGAAGCGCGAGAACGCCATGAACGCCAGGTTCACCGCGTTGAGCATCAGCTCGATGCACATGAAAACCGTGATGATGTTTCTGCGAAAAATGAATCCCGCCGCGCCGATCACGAAGAGGATGGCGCTCAGTGCGATGTAATGAGAAAGCGGAACCATGTCCAAACCTCAAAGCTGTTTCTTGGCCAGCACGACGGCGCCAAGAATCGCAACCAGAATCAGAATCGAAGTCACCTCGAACGGCAGCACGTAATGGCGGAACAACAGTGCGCCGACCGCCGCGGGCCCGGCATCGGGCGCAGGGGGCGCGACGGCGCCGGACGAAAGCCCATTCCAGATGACCGACAAGATCTCCACCAGGAATGCTGCCAGCAGCGGCACGCCCAGCCATCGCGCCAGGCGGCTGCCTTCGGTGTGCCGCTCGCGGCCGGCGTTGAGCAGCATGATGACCAGTACGAACAGCACCATGATGGCGCCGGCGTAAACAATCACCTGAATCACGGCCAGGAATTTGGCGCCGAGCGAAACGTAGAGCACCGCGAGAGAGCAGAGCACCACGATCAGCGAGAGCGCGCTGTAAACCGGCGTGCGCTGCAGGATAACGCTCAAGGCCGCGATGATCGTCAGGGCTGCGAAAATGTAAAAGACAGGGACCATTTATGTGCCGATCCAGGCGACCACAAAACTGGTGGCCAGAATATTCAGCAAGGCCACCGGCAGGAGGAATTTCCAGCCGAAGGCCATCAACTGATCGTAGCGGAAGCGCGGCAGCGTGCCGCGCGTCCAGATGTAAAAGAAGAGGAAGCAGAACACCTTGAGCGCAAACCAGAACACCGGCAGCAGCACGTGCAGCCACGCCGGGCCGAAAACCGGCCCGTGCCATCCGCCAAAGAACAGCAGCGTGGCGATGCACGAGACGGTCACCATGTTGGCGTACTCGGCCATGAAGAACATGGCGAATTTGAAGCTCGAATACTCGGTGTGGTAGCCGCCCACCAGTTCCGTCTCGCCCTCCGGCAGGTCGAAGGGGATGCGATTGGTTTCGGCGATGGCGGCGATGAAATAGACGATGAAGCCCACCGGCTGAACGAAGATGTTCCAGTGGGGAAGAAACGTGTTCGTGCCCGCAAGATGCCAGGTGCCGGTCTGGCTGTTGACGATGTCGCGCAGGCTGAGGCTGCCGGAAATCATCAGCGTGCCCACCACCGCGAGCCCCAGCGACAGCTCGTAGCTGATCATCTGGGCGGAGGAGCGCAGCCCTCCAAAGAGCGGGTATTTGCTGTTCGACGACCAGCCGGCGAGCGCGATCGAATACACGCCCAGCGAAGTGACGGCAAAAATATAGAGCAGGCCGACGTTCAAGTCAGCGATTTGAAGATAAATCTCGTGGCCGAAAAGCTTGAAGCTTCCGCCAAAGGGGATCACGGCGAAAGTAAGCATCGCCAGCGTGAAGGACAGGAACGGCGCCAGCCAGTAAACGAACCGGTCAACCTCCAGCGGGACTATATCTTCTTTGAAAAGGAACTTCAGGCCGTCGGCCATGGGCTGCATCAGCCCGTACGGCCCGACCCGGTACGGTCCCCAGCGCGACTGGATGTGCGCCACAAGCTTCCGCTCCAGCCACACGATGTAGGCGATGGCGGTCAGCAAAACGAGCAGGACCACCACGACTTTAACCACCGCGACGCCGAGCAAAAAGAGCGTGTCAGAAGATAGTGCCATGAGGTTTCTTGGCTTCATCCAACGAATTCAGAGCCCAACTGTACCGGCTGATGCTCCCCGAGGTGAAAAGCGAATCGCGCGCGGAAAAGATCAGGTCGGCGCGCTCGAGCGGCGGCGGATTGCCTTGCGGCCGGGTCACGACCGCGCCGCCCACCAGCAGCGCGGGAAGCGGAATCGCATAGCCGCGCACTTGGGCGATAATTTCCTTCAAAACATCTTCGGAAGACCTGTACGGCCAGTTCGCGCCGAATTGCGCGGCGAGTGCGACGAGAATTTCGAAGTCGCTGCGTGTGCCGGCCTTGCGCATGGTTCTCTTCAGCGCCTGGATTTGGCCGCAGGTGTTGGTCACCGTTCCGGATTTTTCCGCGAAGCTCGCGGCGGGAACGACGACGTCCGCGACTTCGGCGGTTTCGGTCGGAAACAGGTCCGCCACAAACAGGAATTCCAACTTGCGGAGCGTCTCCGGCTTGACGCCGAAGCTGCGAACGGGATTCGATCCAAAAACCAGCAGCGCCTTGATTTCGCCGGACTCGATGCCGGCGAAGATGGCGCGCGCATTCCTTCCGGGTTGGGCGGGAATCTCTGCGCCCCATGCGGACTCAAACCTGGCACGAGCCGCGGCGTCCGCAACCGCCGCGTAGCCGGGCAGAGTATCGGGCAGCACGCCCATGTCCGCGGCGCCGCGCGAATTGGCGTAATCGCCCAGCGCCACAAAGCGCGACTTCCCGGGCAGTGTCAGACCCCAGCGAACGAGTCCGGTAACTTGCTCGCCGCGCAGGGCGTCTCCGAAAACAACGACCGTATCGTTTTCCTTGCTCAACCTTTCGCGCAGCGTGCCGAGCTCGGGCGAAGCGGCGCCAGTTCCCGCGAGCGCGCCTACCGCCGCGCCTTCGTCTTCGACCTTCAGGTAAAGGCTGGCCTGGCGCCGCAGCTTCAATTCGGCGCGGTTGACGATGTAGAGGCGCGCGTCGTGTCTTCGGACCGCCTGGCGAATCTGGTACGCGACGAGCGGGTGTTCATGCGTCGGGTCGCTTCCGAGCAGAAGGATGCTCGACGCTTCAAAGACATCCTGCATCGTCGCATAACGGTCCGTGGCATTGGCCGCGGTGAGCGCGCCGACCAGGGAAGAGAAGTCGCCGGTGCGATGGTGGTCCACGTTATTCGTGCCCAGGATGGTGCGCGCGAAGCGCTGAAGGAGATAGTTCTCTTCGTTGGCCGTGTGGTTTGAGCCCAGCACCGCAACCGAGTCAGGGCCGGACTTAGCGATGATTTCATTGAGTCGCGCGGCCGCCGTGCTGAGCGCTTCTTCCCAGGAGCCGGACTCGAGCTGGCGGTTGCGTTTGATGCGGGGAGCGGTCAAGCGCTGGTCGCTGTTCACAAAATCCCAGCCGAAGCGCCCTTTGGCGCACAGAAACTCGCCATTGAAGCCCGAGTGGTCGCGATTGTTGGCGCGCAGGATCTGGTTGTTGCGGATGGCGAGCGTGGTCTTGCATCCGTCGCCGCAGTGATTGCAGATAGTGCCGACGTGGGTCATCTCCCAGGGGCGCGTCTTGTAACGATAGGTGCCGCTGGTGAGCGCGCCGACGGGGCAGACGTCAATGCACATGCCGCATTCTTCGCACTCGAGGTGCTCGCCGCGGTTGGGAATGATGACGCTCAAGCCGCCGCGGAATCCGATGCCGTAGGCGTTGACATCCATGCCTTCGTCGCAGACGCGGATGCAGCGGTAGCAGAGGATGCAGCGCGGCCGGTCGTAATAGACGAGGCTGGAGAATTTCTTTTCTTCCTCGTGCTGCTTGGTTTCCAGAAAGCGCGTTTCGGCGGCGCCGTAGCGGAAAACGGCGTCCTGAAGCTCGCACTCGCCGCCCTTGTCGCACACCGGGCAATCGAGCGGGTGATTGGTCAGCAGAAACTCGAGCATCGCCTTGCGGGCGTTCTTGACCTCGTCGCTGTCGGTGTGCACCACCATGCCGTTGGAAACGATCGTGGTGCAGGCGGTCTGCAACTTGCCCATCTTCTCGATGGACACCACGCACATGCGGCAGGCGCCCTGGAGCGAAAGGCCGGGATAGTAGCAATAGGAGGGGATCTCGATGCCGACCTGCCTGGCGGCCTCGATCAGCACCGTGCCCGGAGCGGTGGTTACGCTCTTGCCGTCAATGGTGAGGGTCACTGCCTCGCCTTGCGGATTGACGCGCGGCGAGAGCGCCGGGCTGCGCGGGTAGGGGCCGGGACGTCCCGCGTCGTCCGGCCGGGTCGGCTGGTCGAGGATTGCGAAGGGCGATTTGGAGTTCGCTTCGCTCATGCCACGCTCACCGTGCGTTTTTCGTAAGGGCAGCGGCCCAGTCTCAGGTGCTCTTCGAACTCGTGCCGGAATTTCTTGAAGATACTGATCGCCGGCATGGCGGCGGCATCGCCCAGCGGGCACAGGGTTTTGCCCAGAATGTTGAGCGCCACGTCGAGGCCCGTGTCCACGTCGTCTTCAACGCCCGCGCCGGAATGAAAGCGCGTGAGCAAATTCTTCAGCCAGGCGGTGCCCTCGCGGCACGGGACGCACCAGCCGCAGGATTCGTGCGCGTAAAACTTGGCGATGCGCTGCGCCACTTTCACCATGCACGTGTCCTCGTCGAGCACCACCACGCCGCCCGAGCCAAGCATGGAGCCGGCCTTGGCAACCGAATCGTAATCCATCGCCACGTCAATTTCGTCGGCCGTCAGCACCGGGCAGGACGACCCGCCGGGAATGACGCCTTTCAGCTTCTTGCCGCCCAGCACGCCGCCGCCGACTTCCTCGATCATGCGGCGCAAGGGAAATCCCATCGGCAATTCATAAACGCCCGGCCGCGCAATGCAGCCGCTCAGGCAGAACAGGCGCGTGCCGCCGTTTTTCGGCGTCCCGAGCTTGGCGTACCATTCCGCGCCGTTGAGGATGATGTGGGGCACGTTCGAAAGCGTCTCGACGTTGTTGATGATCGTCGGGCCTCCGTACAGGCCCACCACGGCCGGAAAAGGCGGCTTGACGCGCGGGTAGCCGCGCAGGCCCTCCAGCGAATTGAGCAGCGCCGTTTCTTCGCCGCACTCGTAGGCGCCCGCGCCGGTGTGCGTGCACAGGTCGAAGTTGAACCCCGAGCCCAGAATGTTTTTGCCCAGATAGCCGCGCGCGTAGGCTTCCTCGATGGCACGGTCCACAATTTCCATCAAGTACCGGTACTCGCCGCGGATGTAAATAAAACCCTGCTGCGACTGGATGGCGTAGCCGGCGATCAAAATCCCTTCGATCAACTGGTGCGGGTCGTACTCCATCAGCGGGCGGTCTTTGCAAGTGCCCGGCTCGCTCTCGTCGGCGTTGCAGACGACGTACTTGGGCTTGGACGACTGCTTGGGAACGAAACTCCACTTCATGCCGGCGTTGAACCCGGCGCCGCCGCGCCCGCGCAGGCCGGAGTTCTTCACCTCGTTGATGACGTCGTCCGGCTTCATCCCCAGAGCCTTCTGGAGCGCCTTGTAGCCGTCGTGCTGGAGGTAAACGTCAATCGAAGCGGAATTGGGAATGCCAAACCGCTTGCTGATGACTTTCACTTCCAGCGGCGAGCCCTTGGCGTAATTTTCGTAGTCGCTCATCTTGCTACTCGGGGTTCGGGGTTGTTGTTCTTTGTCCTTAGTCCTTTGTCCGTGGTCCGTTGCAACTGACGACGGACAACGGACTACGGACTCTTCTTGGCGCCGTCAGAACGCAGTTTTTCGATCAGCGCGTCAATCTTTTGCGGCGTCAAGTTCTCGTAGAAGTCGTAATTCACCTGCATGGCCGGCGCTCCGCAGCAGGCGCCCAAACATTCCACTTCTTCGAGCGAAAACAGGCCGTCGGGCGTGGTCTGCTTGTGCCCGATGCCGAGCTTCTTCGAACAATGTTCCAGAATCTCTTCGCCGCCGCGCAGCAGGCAGGAAACGTTGGTGCAAACCTGGATATTGTATTTGCCCAGTGGCTGGCGGTGCAGCATGGAATAGTAGCCGATGTCCTCGATGACCTCGATGGGCCTCACCTCGACGCGCCGGGCGATTTCCTCGATGGCTTCGTCCGACACGTAGCCGATTTCATCCTGCGCGAACATCAGCAGGGGCACAATCGCTGAGCGCTTGAGTGGGTAGCGGGCGATGATTTTGTCGAATTTAGCTTTCAGCGCGTCGGATAGCACAAGTCTCTCTATTGTGAGTCCTTGGTCCCTCGTCCTTAGTCCTTCGCGCCCTTGACCTCAGCGCGGAGCAAGTGACAAGGGACAAAGGACAAGGGACGATTTTCAACGGTCAATCTCACCCAGCACCACGTCAATCGAGCCGATACAGGCCACGGCATCGGCAATGAGGCGGCCTTCCATCATTTTGGCCAGGCCCTGGAGGTTGGCGAAAGACGGCGCGCGCACGTGGCAGCGAAACGGCTTGGGGGAGCCGTCGCTGACCATATAAATGCCCAGCTCGCCGCGCGGCGACTCAATCGCCTGGTAAACCTCGCCCACCGGCGGATGGAAACCTTCCGTGACGATCTTGAAATGATAAATCAGCGCCTCAATTGAGGTCTTCATGCTCTCGCGGTCGGGAAGCACGATGTGCGGCGCGTTGGCCTTGATGGGCCCCTCCGGCATGCCTTCCATGGCCTGGCGGACGATTTTGAGCGACTCGCGAATCTCCGCCACGCGCACCAGATACCGCGCGTAGACATCGCCCTCGGGCCGCGTGGGGACATTGAAATTGAACTTGTCGTAACTCGAATACGGCTGCTTCTTGCGGAGGTCCCAATCCACTCCCGAGCCGCGCAGGGAAGGGCCGGAAAGGCCGACCGCGATGGCATCCTCGGCCGAAATCGTCCCGACACCCTGTGTGCGGCGCAGCCAGATGGGATTCTTGGTCAGCAGAGCTTCGTATTCGTCCACGCGCTCGGGAAAACGATCGACGATCTTCTTGACGCGATCCAGCCAGCCGAGCGGCGGCTCCAGCGCCAGTCCCCCCACGCGGAAATAGCTGGTCATCATGCGCTGGCCGGAAACCATCTCGAAGATGCGCAGGATTTCTTCGCGCTCGCGAAAACAGTAGAGGAACATGGACATGGCGCCGATGTCGATGGCGTGTGTGCCCAGCCAGACCAGATGGCTGCCGACGCGGGTCAGTTCCGTCAACAGCACCCGCGCCCATTGGGCCTTGGGAGGAATTTCCAGTTCCAGGAGCTTTTCAATCGCCAGGCAATAGGCCAGGTTGTTGGAGAGCGGCGCGAGGTAATCCATCCGGTCGGTGAGCGTGATGCCCTGCGAGTAGGTTTTGTCCTCGAAGGATTTCTCGAAGCCGGTGTGGAGATAGCCAATGTCGAAAAGCGAGCGGATGACCGTCTCACCGTCGAGCTCCAGTACCAAGCGCAGCACCCCGTGCGTTGAAGGATGCTGCGGGCCCATGCTCAGGATGACGCGCTCTTCCTGCCCCGGAATTTTCTCCAGCGTTACGGCCATCGCGTGATGTTCCCCTGAACGGGATAATCCTTGCGCAAGGGATGACCTTCCCAATCTTCCGGCAGCAGGATGCGGCGCAGGAAGGGATGATTCTCAAATTGAATCCCGAACAGATCAAACACTTCGCGCTCGTAGGCGTTGGCGGCCGGCCAGACGGGAAGCATGGACTCGACGCGAGGATCGTCGCCGGGAAGGCGGACCTTCAAGCGTAATCGTTGCGCCGTTTTGATAGACAGCAAATGGTAGACAGCCTCGAAACGCGGCTCGTTCGGATAGTGATCCACCGCGGTGAGATCGGCAAGAAAATCAAAGGAAAGCTCGGGATCGTCGCGCAAGAATTCGGCCGCGCGGCGCAGCTTTGTGGAACGGATAAAGAGGGTCAATTCACCGCGAAAGGCTTGCACGTCCTCAACGGCATCCGGATCGAAGGCTCGCAGTTTCTTCAGCGCGGCATGGTTTTCGAGATCGACGGACATGCATCCCCTTTTTCTCATCCACGGACCGAAGCGACTCAGACTCGCCCGGGCCCGTTCTTCAATCGTTCAGGAGTCGCCATATTTTATTCGATGTCGGCTGGCACCGACGGTGCCAACGAGTTCGGGGGGGTGGCCGGAGAAAAGTCTTGCTGGAAGATTAGGGAATTTCCTTGCGAAGTCAACGGCTCCAATCGAGCGCGCCCTTCTTCCAAATATACACATAGCCTGCCAGCAAAATGAGAATGTACAAGAGCATTTCCGTAAATCCGAACCACTTCAATTCCTTGTAAACCACCGCCCACGGGTAAAGGAAAACCGCTTCAACGTCGAACAGGATGAAGAGCATTCCAACCAGGTAGAAACTAATCGAGAACCTCTCGCGCGCATCGCCGACCGGCTGAATGCCGCACTCGTAGGGAGAGAGCTTTTCGCGTGTGGGCCGCTTGACGCCCACCCAGGCAGACATTCCCAGGATGGCCGCGGAGAGAAAAACCACCGCTCCTATGTAAATCAAAATAGTCAGATAACCGCTTTCCATTGCAATAGGTTACAGGGCGCTCTCGGGGCCGATTGCTAAACTTTTACTATACGGGCCGCGAAATTCGTGTGTCAAGTTTTTTCTTGCCTCGCGTGTTTCAACCCGCTAACATTGTCCCACTGCTTGCGGTCCCGGTCGAGAGAGGGCATCAGTCATGCTGACAGGTTTCAACACGGACATCAAGTTCAACGATGTCGTCTATCACATTCAGACAGAACCGCGCAAAGATTTTGGGCTGGAAACCACCGTCTATGTTAAAGGCGCGGTGATCCATTCCTTCCGGTCGTCGTACCAGGAATTTCTCAATTCGCCGGACTACAGCGAGGACAAGCTGAAGCGCAGGTTGGAGGACCAACACCGGCAAGTCATCGCGAGGATCCGCGGCGGCGAGATTCGTCCTCTCGCCCCTCCGGCGCAGAGCCCATAACCCGGAGCGTCAGGGTTGATCAGCATCCATTTGAACGGCAAACAACAGGATGTCCCCCAGGGTCTCACTCTGGCCGGCCTGCTTGCCTGGCTGAAGCTGCCGGCGGACCGCGTTGCAGTCGAGCGAAACCTGGAAATCGTTCCGCGCAGCCTTTGGGAGCAGACACCCATCCAGGCCAATGACCGCCTGGAGGTGGTACACTTTGTGGGCGGAGGGTAACCGAAGCGGCCGATGAACCTGAGTCCCAACAGTTCGCTCGGTCTGATCTTCGTCACCTTGCTCATCAAGTTGGGCGCGGTGTCGCTGCTGGCCGCGTTTATCGCGCGCTTCGGCATCTTCCGGCGCTTGATCATGGTGGAGCAGCGCACGCCCAGGCAAAAGCTGCAACTGGCGGCCTTTCTGGGTGTGCCGTTCATGCTCGGCGTCCTGGCGCGCCTTCTGGCGCAGTACGGAGGCGCGGACTTGAGCTTGGAAGTGACGGTCCTCGCCGGCCTGCTGGGGGGCACGATCGTCGGCCTGGTGGTGGGAATGATGGTGAGCCTTCCCGCGCTCCTCATCCCGCTGGCCATGGCGCATGGAAAGAGCGAATTCGTGGCCGTGCTGCTGGCCGTCCTGTACGCCACTTCCGCCGGCACGGCGCGATACGTTTGCCCGGACAAAGAAGAAATCTGGAAATTCTCGCCTTTCATTGACCTCAGCCTTTATCGTTCCATCAAGCAGCGGTTCAAACACCCCGCCATGGACTGGCAGGTGCTCTTCTCGCTGATTGTTGTCATCCTGGAAATCACGCGGCTCTACATCGGCCGGATCGCCCGCGGCCACTTGTTTTACATTGACTCCAGCCACTTCTGGAGCAACGTGCTGATTGTGCTGACCACGCTGGTTTGCGTCGGCCTGCCGGTGCGCATCTGGAACAACACGCGGATTCAAAAGAAGCTGGAAGAGCAGGAAAAAGCGCTCATGCAGGCCCGCGTGGACGCCCTGATCAGCCAGATCAACCCCCACTTCCTCTTCAATACGCTGAATACCGTGTCGTCGCTGGTGCGGTTTGATCCGGACACGGCCCGGCAGGTGGTCCTGAAGCTGGCGAATATTTTGCGCCGCCGCCTTAAAACCCAGGTCCACTTTGTGCCCATCAAGCAGGAGCTCGATTTTATTGACGATTATCTGGATATCGAGGTGGTCCGATTCGGCCGGGAAAAGCTCCAGATCCGAAAAGAGGTCGATCCCGAAGTTATGGAGATGATCGTTCCCAATATGATTCTTCAGCCGTTGGTGGAGAATGCCATCCGGCACGGGATTGGACCCAAGATCGAAGGCGGCACCATCACCCTTCGCGCCGCACGCAGCAACGGCCGGCTGACGATCGAAGTTTCGGATGACGGTGTCGGCATTCCCGCTGACAAACAGCACGAAGTGTTTGACTCCGGAATCGGGATCTCCAACGTGCGCGAAAGGTTGAAGGTGCTCTACGGGCAGGAATTCACCTTCAATATCGAAAGCCGCGTCGGCAAGGGCACCTCCATCCGCTTTGAGATTCCCGAGCTGATCACGCCCGAAAAAGGGGCTGTAACCGAAGCGGCGCATGCACCGTCAACCTGAAGAGGGCCAAAATCGGCGAGGACATCCTGTATTCAGTGCGAAGATGTGTGCTAGTATTTTTTGATTGCGCGCGGCATCCGCGGAATTGCCTGTCGGCTGGCGCTTAGAAATCCAGAAAGTGAGGGCTATGTATGGCGAAGAAGGATTCCGAAGAGACCAAGAACACCCCCGCCTCGATGAGCATGATCGAGCCGCGATTGCGCAATATCTACCTGTCGTTCTACAAGGAGAGCTACTTCACGCCCTCGGCGCTCGACCTGAAGACCAAGGAACTGATCGCCATCGGCGTTTCGCTGGTGGCCAGGTGTGAAGGCTGCCTTCAAGGCCACATCAAGAAGGCGCTGGATTTGGGGTCGACCAAGGAAGAGATTTCCGACGCGATCGCCATTGCTGTTGGAATTGGAGCCGCTGCAGTGGTGGACATGTCGGACAAGGCGGCCATCAAGCTGGGCTTGCACCACTTCGAGCCGTAATCTGCGCGTCCGCGGGATTTCTTACAGGGCGAACAATTCAACCCCGGCTTCCGGGCTTCCGCCGCGGAGCTGAAAGGGAAAACGCAAGGACTGCCGGTGGATTATCGGGTGATCGCCAACCTGTTTTTGCTGCTTTTCCTGGGCGTGGCGGACAACCAGGTGATTGCGGCCCTCCTCCCCAGCTTTGTCGATTCCTTTAAGGTGACGGTGAGCGTGGCCGGCCTACTGGTAGTGGTCTATTCCATTGCCGCGGCGGTGGCGGCTTTTGTTTCCGGGGTGCTCTCCGACCATTACGGCCGGCGCTGGTTTTTGCGCGCCGGGGTGGCGCTCTTCGCGCTGGCCTCGTGGTTTTCCGCTCACGCTACCTCGTTCGCAAGCCTGACGGCCGCGCGCTGCCTTACCGGCCTCGCCGCCGGAACGCTCTCCACCTGCGCGGTAGCCTTCGCCGGCGACTGGTTTCCTTACGCGGTGCGCGGCCGGGCGATTGGGCTGATTTCCTCCGCCTACTTCGTCGCGCCCATCGTTGGGGTGCCGGCGGCGGCCTTTATCGCGCAGCGGTACGGATGGCGCCAGGCTTTCTTCGTGTTTGCGCTGCTGGCGTTCGTGGTGGTCCTCATTTCACTCACGCTGCCGCGCGAGCAACCAAACCCGCAGCCTTCGAAGGAAAAACTGCGCTCGACGCTGCGCAGTTTCCGGTCCTTCCTCGGCCGGCGCGACACTTCCGCGGCGCTAGGCATCGCCTTTCTGGTTTCGGGCGGTCTGGTGGGATTCATCACTTACATCGGCCAGTGGCTGAACACGCGCTTTGCGGTCTCAACCGGAACGATCGGGCTGATTTTTGCCTTTGCCGGCGCCGTCGCGGTGGTGAGCGCTCCGGTGGGCGGGATTCTTTCCGACCAGATGGGAAAAAGGACCGCTTCCATCGCGGGGAGCGTCGTGATGGGGCTGGCCGTGGCTTTCATTCCTTTTCTCCACTGGGGCGCGGTTTTGCTTCTGGTTTTCGGCGCCACCAGCATGGGAGCGGCGTTTCGCCAGGGCCCGCTGACGGCCCTGATGACCGAGCTCGTGCCGGGCACGCAGCGGGGAACCTTCATCGCGCTGCGCAATATCTCTTCGCAGTTGGGAATCGGCGCGGCGGTGTTCGCCGGAGGCATACTCTATCAGGCGCACGGATACGCCGCCGTGACCACGCTTTGCGCGGTGATGACCGCCTTAGTGGCAATTTTGTTGGCCACGCATATTGTTGAGCCACAACCTACGGTGGAAGAGATCCGTTGACGGCGAGCGGCGGTCACTTCGTGTCGTCGCGCTGTTCGCCTTGCAGCGGGGATTCACGTTTGTGATTCGACCTGGAAAACACAGGAGGATTCTTCGTTGAGCGCAGGCCGCAAAATCTGGAAGATCACCAAATGGCTGCCCGGTTTCATAATCGTTGCGCTTGTCGTCTTTTTCTACGGTTTCATTCCCTGGTTTCTAACCGGTATTGCCACTACCCGGCGATTCCACTTCCACGATCCTCTCGATGGGAAGACGCCCGCGTCCTTCGGCATGCAATACCACGATATTGAGTTCACCTCTTCGGACGGCATCGATCTGAAGGGCTGGTATGTTCCCACGAAGGGAATGGCCAAGGGTACGATTGTGTACGTGCATGGCTACAACCGCACGCGCGTCGAAATGCTTCCCGAGGCGGTCTTCGGCCACGGGTTGGGCTACGACGGACTGCTCTTTGATTTGCGCCACCAGGGCGCAAGCGGCGGCGACGAAAGCTCCATCGGATACAACGAGCGGCTGGACGTGGAGGCGGCCGTGCGCTACGCGCTGGAGCGGGAAAAGGCTCCGCGCCCGGTCATTGTCTGGGGCGTTTCCATGGGCGCCGCCGCCGCGCTGATGGCCGCCGCTGACACGCGAGAGATAGATGCCGTCATTTCCGACAGCAGCTTTCTCAATTATTCGGACATGATCCGGCACCACTACTATCTTTTCCGCGGTTTCGCCCGCCGGCGCTGGTGGTGGTTCCCGCCTCTGCCGGCATTTCCGATTGTGGACGAAGTCATCTACTGGTCCGCCTGGCGCGGGCACTTCAATCCCAAGGATTTTGATCTGGAAAAGGCCGTCACCCGCATTGGCACGCGGCCGATTCTGTTTGTCGCGGTTCAGGGCGACCAGCGCATGCCTCCGGAAATCGCCCGCCGGCTTTACGGCGACGCCGAGAGCGAACTGAAGGATATCGTCATCGTTCCGGGCACTCGGCACGGTGAAGGATTCAAATCCGGCAACAAGCCGTATGAGGAGGCCGGGACTTCGTTTCTGGTGAGTATTGCCGCCAAGGATGCAAAGGCCGGCGCCGCAAAGACTGCGCAAAAGCCGCCCAAACCGGCCCGACATTGAACTCGCGCGCTTTTATTTCCTCTCGCGGAGGTTCAGCAATGAATAACATCAGGAATTCTCGCAAGCACGCAGGACTCCGGCTGGTCGTGTCGGTAATTATCGGGCTCGCATGTTTCACCACTGCGATTTGGCTCCGGGCCGCGACGACCGCGGCCGGCAGTGGACAGAGCGGTTGGAGATACATCAGCGCGAAAGATCTTCTGGATGATATCAAGGTTTTGGCTTCCGACAAGTTTGAAGGCCGCGCGCCGGCCACTGAGGGAGAAAGGCTGAGTCTGGCCTATCTGCAAGAACGGTTCAGGGAGATCGGCCTCCAGCCCGGCAATCCGAACGGAACGTACCTTCAAAAGGTGCCGATGGTCGGCATCACCGCCGACCCGAGCGCGCAACTGGTCTTCTCGAAGAGCGGCTCGGCCCAAAAAATGGCGCTCAAGTTCGGCGACGATTTTATCGCTTGGACCAAGCGCGTAGAACCGGCCGTGCACGTGGATGCGCCTTTGATTTTTGTCGGCTACGGCGTGGTGGCGCCCGAATACCACTGGGACGACTACAAGGGCGCGGACGTGAAGGGGAAGATTCTGGTCATGCTGGTGAACGATCCGGCCGTGCCCGATCCCCACGACCCGTCCAAGCTTGACCCTCATATGTTCAAGGGCAAGGCCATGACCTACTACGGCCGGTGGACGTATAAGTACGAGATTGCGGCGAAGAAAGGCGCGGCGGGGGCACTCATCGTCCACGAGACCGGGCCGGCCGGTTATCCCTGGGGCGTTCTGAAGGGAAGCAACACGGGCGAGCAGTTTGACCTGGTCCGTGCCGACAAGGGCCGCTCGCGCTGCGCCATCGAAGGCTGGATTACCAGAGAGCAGGCGGTTGACTTGTTCAAAATGGCAGGCAAGGACTTTGATGAGCTCAGGAAATCCGCCGTCAGCCGCGACTTTCGCCCGGTGCCTTTGGCCGTCAATGCCGAGCTGACCTTGCATAACAAGATTCGTACTATTGATTCTTACAATGTCGTCGGCAAGGTGACGGGCTCCGACCCGAAATTGCGAGATCAGTACGTCATTTACACCGCGCACTGGGATCACCTCGGCATCGGGCCGGCCGTGAACGGCGACCGGATTTACAACGGAGCCGTGGACAACGCTTCCGGCGTCGGCGGTCTGATTGAGATCGCCAAAGCTTTCACCCAGGTCCAGCCGCCGCCCAAGCGGTCCATCCTTTTCCTGTCTGTCACCGCGGAAGAGAAGGGGCTTCTGGGTTCCGAATATTACGCCGAACATCCTCTTTACCCGCTCACCCGGACGCTGGCGGACATCAACATGGACGGACTGAACGTGCATGGGCGGACCAAAGACATCGAAGTGATCGGGCAAGGCATGTCAACACTCGACAATGACCTGGAGGCGGTCGCCAAGGAGCAAGGGCGAGCAGTCAAGCCCGACGCCGAGCCGGAAAAAGGCTTTTACTACCGGTCGGACCACTTCAACTTCGCCAAGGTGGGCGTGCCCGCGCTGGACACCGATGCTGGAACGGATTTCATCGGCCGACCGGCGGGCTGGGGCATGATGATGCGGAACGATTACACGAAGAATCACTACCATAAACCGTCGGACGAAGTCAGGGCGGATTGGAACCTCTCAGGCGCCATGCAGGATTTGGAACTGCTCTTCTCGGTCGGCTATCGAGTCGCCGACGCTTCGGAATTCCCCACGTGGAGCCCGGACTCGGAGTTCAGAGCGAGGCGGCAGAAGATGCTTGGGCAGGGGGGCGCGTCGAAGTAAGAGGTTCAAAGCGGGGGATGGCGCCCTAAAATCGCGCGTGGAAGAGGGCCCCGATCGTGTTCAAGTCGCCCGGCCGGGCGTGGCTGTCGTTTTGCCGGAGGTAGTAGAGGTCCACGGAGAGCCGCCGCGATAACGCCTTGCTTCCTCCGATCGCCGCGCGGTTGCGCGCCCAGGCGCGCGGGACCGAATCGTAAAAAACTTCATCCCACACGAAGAGGCGCAGGCGGGAATGCGCCAGTCTGACGTCGTGCGCCACCTCCAGCCGGTTTCGGTAGCGCCACGTTTGTCCCCCGATGAGCAAACGCCTCTCGAAGAGGTTACGGTCTCGAATCGTCCAGCGGCCGACGGAGCCTCCGGCCGTTGCCGCAAGGGCAATTCTGTTCTCTCGCGTTTCACGGACGGGA
>JAHEKS010000012.1:18298-35043 GCA_024638215.1 Acidobacteriota bacterium
GGAATCGGTGTCGTAGAAGTTGTAATAAGGCGACAAGGTCAGATGCTTGTTCACCTTCCAAACCAGTCCGGCGCCCGCCCGGCGATAGACCAGGTGGCCGGCGTCATCGCTGACCCGCAAACCGCCATTGACCATGAGCTGGACGTTTTCCCTGAGCGGGTGTGTCGCAACCAAATCCATCCAGGCCTGGAAATCATTCCGGGGATATTGGCTCTTGGTCTGGCCGCGCGCAAGCTGCGGGACGAAACATAATGCGAGAAGAAAAGTTGCCGCCCGGCCTCTCCGGTCGAGCTTTGAACACGCGAGGCTGGAAGACTTTAATTGCCCGTTGACCATCAGATTGACTTTTGTAGCCGGGCTTGGCGAAATGAGTCAACTAAAAACAGCATTCCGATATGGTTCTAAGCGATTTTATATGGAAATAATTAGAAGGCTTGCAAGCGCCTAGCGGCTTTCCAGCGTGCGGCGATAGAGGTCCTCGTAGAGAGGAATAATCTTGGTGGAGCAGAATTGAGTGGCGGCCCGGTGACGCGCGGCCATGCCCATCTTTTCCCGCTTCTCCGGATCGGAGAGGATTTCCAGCGCGCGCGCGGCCATGGTTTTGACGTCGCGTGCCGGCACCAGGAAGCCTTCTACCCCGTCGGTAATCACTTCCGGCACGCCGCCGACCTTCGAGCAAACGGCCGGCACGCCGCAAGCCATTCCCTCCAGCGCCGCCAGCCCGAAGGATTCCAGGTCGCTCGGGAGCAGGAGCACGTCCGCGCAGTTCAAGAGTTCCTGCACCTGATTCTGCTTGCCGAGGAAGATCACGTCGGAGGTGAGTTGCTTGTCGCGTACCAGCCATTCCGCGGCGGTGCGTTCGGGCCCGTCGCCGATCATCAGCAACTTGGCGGGCATCTCCTGCCGGACGCGGTGGAAGATTTCGACCACATCGGTGACGCGCTTGACGGGGCGGAAATTCGAGAGGTGGACCAGGATTTTTTCGTCGTCGCGCGCGAATTCGTTTCGCCGGGAATCGCTGTCGGCGGGCTCAAAAACATCGCAGTTGACGAAATTGGGAATGACTTCGACCGGGCGCTTGATTTCGAACTCGCGCAGGGTCACCCGGCGCAGGTAATCGGAGATGGCCGTGACGCCGTCGCTCTGCTCGATGGAAAAGCGCGTGATGGGCAGATAGGAGCGGTCGGCCCCGACCAGCGTGATATCGGTGCCGTGCAGCGTGGTCACGAAAGGCAGCTTGCGCGAGGCCAGCATGGCCCGCGCCAGATAGGCGCTGACCGAGTGAGGAATGGCGTAGTGAACGTGCAGGATGTCCAGGGATTCGTTCACCGCCACGTTGTACATCATGGTGGCCAGCGCCAGAGTGTAAGGCGGATGATCAAACAGCGGGTAGTTGAGCATCTCCACTTCGTGGAAGTGAAGGCGTTCGGAAGCCGCGGTCATCCTCACGGGAACGGCGTAGCTGATGAAGTGCACGTCATGCCCGCGCGCCGCCAGTTCGAGGCCCAGCTCCGTGGCCACGACTCCACTCCCGCCGTAGGTGGGATAGCACGTGATGCCGATTCTCATGAAGTTGCGAATGACTTGGCTTATCTTTCGGCCCCTCGTCGCCCCGGCAGCCGGCGCGCGGAACGGCCCTCTCGCGATGCTTGCTTCTATGATGGCGGAGCGGGCTTCTTCTTGACCTCTTTCTTACCGTGCGAAAGCACGATGATCTTCTTGATCTCGCGCTGGCTGCCCTTGAGTTCATAAAGAATCATGACGTTGGAACCCGGTTTGAGGTCGCTCAGCGTGCGCCTTTCGCCATTCAGGGTTTGGACGTCCACGTTCTTCTTCAAAGGGAATATCTCGGTGCTGGTGCCTTCCTCCGACTTCACGTTCAGCACCTTGAGCTTCTTATCTACAGACTGGACTTTCCCTGTGAAGGCTTGCCGGGTCTCGCCTCCCCGGATTTTGCCGAGCTTGGTGGGGATTCTGGTCTCACCCGGCTGCTGGCCGCGGGCCGTGCTTGAAAAACAGGGGGCTACAAGCACGACCGCGGCCGCGCACATGACCCCAAAGGGTTTCCGCCAGGGCGGGCCGGCGCGGGAGACGGCACCGCGCGCTCGCGTTTCACCCGCGGAGAACAGGCCCCGCAGGTCCAACAATTCCAGGTATTGCGCCACTCCGCGAGAATTCAGCCATGCTGTCAAGAAGCGCCGGGCAGGGCGGAGGCCGGGAAATCTAACAGAATTGCCTGACTGACTAAAGCCGCTCATTCGTTGCCGATTTCGGGAGAATCGCCGTTCGAGCCTTCCTTGGACTCCGACTGTTTATACATATATCGTACGGCGGACTTCATGATCAGCAAATTCGGTTCATGGGATCGATGCACCTTGATGCAGTTCTTATCATACCACTCGATGACGCCGCGAATCGTTTCACCGGTATCAAGCACCACGATCATGGGGGTTCGTGATTGCATCTGCTTGATGTAGTAAAAATTCTCGGCGTTGGTCTGTTCAGGCGGGGCGGGTTTCTTTCGTTGCATCCTCGAGCCCATCTGATCCTGAATCTCAGACAGCGACGGACGGATTAGTTTTCGGTTCACCATTTCATGCTCCTATCATGCCCCGCGTGGGGCGGTGATGCTTCATCTCGGGAAATTCGCATCGAGGCACCGATAAAACATTTGATGGCAATATTGGCCGCTCGGTTTCTTCCGAATCCAAATAATTCCCTGGTCCGAAGGGAGAATAGGATGGGCGCAGCTTAACACAGCACTAGCAATCCTGCAAACCCATTTTTGACCTTGGCTCCGGCCTGCCGCGCAAGCGGCTCTTTTCAGAATACCCTGGACTCTCAGCGGCGAACCGGCACGTCTTGGGGTGGTGACTGCACGAGCGCGGTTGCCAAGGCGTCGAGCCCAAGCTGCTGGTTGACGTTGCGGGTTTGCAGCCGGTAAGCCTGATCCAGTCCGCTTTTCAGCAGTTCGATTCGCGCCAGGTCGAGTTTCTGCGCCCACGTCCGGAGCTGCGGCAGAAGGTCGAGATTGGCAATCCGGTCGGTTCCCTCCGCCTCGCGAACCAGAAGCAGATCCCGCAAGAGCATCAAGCCGGTCCGCAACGTCTCGTCCAATTCCTCGCGCTTTTCCGTAAGCGCGCGCGTGGAATCGAACAACCGGCGCCAGTCCGGCTCCGACGCCGCACCGCGCGTTTTTCCTGCCAGGCTTTCCAGGAATTCGACCCAGGGCTTGCGCCGCGCGGTGAATTCCGCCAGGTTGAACGCCTGCGCCTTGGCCACGCTGCCCGCGGCCACGCGCGCGGCCAGGGTTCGATGCTGCCTGTCCACTTCGCCTTCGGTCGCCAGAAGGGTTTCAAGAACCGATTCATCCACCGGCGCAAACTGGATCTGACGGCAGCGCGAGCGGATGGTCGGGCGCAACTCGTGGGCGTTGGGGCAGACCAGAATGAACGAGGTCGTGGGCGGCGGCTCCTCCAGCACTTTCAGAAGCAAGTCCACGGCCTGCCAGTGAATCGCCTGCGCCTGGTCCACCACGAAAATGCGCCGGGGAAATTCGAAAGGGTACGTGTACGCCACGTTGCGAAGCTGGCGGACCTGCTCGATCAGAATGAAGCGCGTGATCGGCTCGATGAGTTGCAGGTCGAAATAGACCAGGCCCTCGACCCGCCGCGAAGAATCTTTGAGGCTTCGCCGCCGCTCCAAGTCTTCGCGGGTCGAAGCCAGCATCTCTTCGGCTTTCAAGCAACGTGAGCACTCGCCGCAGAAATCGTCGCCGTCCGGAGGCCGCCGCTCGCAGTTCATCGCCTTGGCCAGCGTCAGCGCCAGGTTTTTTTTCCCGACACCGTCCGAGCCGGCAAAGAGCAGCGCGCCCGGCACCCGCCCGCCGCGAAGCATCTGGCGGATTTCCGAAACAGCGGCCGAATTGCCGAGGAAAGAATCAAATTTCATCGCGGGTGTCGTTTGAGGCACGCTTCGACGTGCCGTTGAATCTCCGCCTGGATTTCATTCACGGGACGGCCGGCGCGAATCACTTTGACCCGGCGCGGTTCCCGCCGCGCGATCTCCAGATATCCTTTGCGTACACGTTCGTGGAATTTCAGGCTCTCGGCCTCAAAGCGGCCGCGGCGCGACTTGCGCCGTATTTCGCGCCCCTTGGCGCGGGCGAGCGCCTGCCGGACGGGCAGGTCGAGGACGAAGGTCAGGTCAGGCTGGGTGGCGCCGCAAATCGCTCTGTCCAGCGCTTTGACCACGGCGGTACCCAATTGCCGGCCGTAGCCCTGGTAGGCCAGCGAGGCGTCGTTGTATCGGTCACTGATTACAATCTCGCCGCGTGCGAGCGCTGGCCGGACGACTTCCTCCAGGTGCTGTGCTCGCGCCGCATACATCAGCGTCAGTTCGGCCAGCGGCGCCATGCCCTCGGTCGCCGAGGCCAACAGGATGGCGCGGATCTGCTCGCCGATGGCCGTCCCGCCCGGCTCCCGGGTTGAGACCACTCGCACCCCGCTGCCCCTGAGATGATTCACCAGAAGGCGGTGTTGCGTGCTTTTCCCGCTGCCATCCATTCCTTCCAGAGTGATGAATATTCCGCGACGTTTCAAGGTATGGTTCAAGCCTTTTTGGGATTCTCCGGGCAGGGGCGCCGCAGCTTGCCTCGGCCGCCCTCAGCCCGCAAGGCATACTAGCATTGCGGGTTCTTCAGCGACAAGCTCAGGTTGCCGCCGAGCGATGGTAGAATGGCAGGGCTTTACCGAGCGGTCTGAATCGTCCATGCCAAGCATCACTGAAAACCTGGCGCGGGTCGAGGAGCGCATCGGCGCCGCGTGCCAGCGCGTGGGCCGCCGGCGCGAGGAGGTCAAGCTGGTCGCAATCTCGAAGACGTTTCCAGCGGAACGGATTCGCGAGGCTTACGAGGCCGGCCTGCGCGACTTCGGCGAAAACCGCGTGCAGGAAGCGGAGTCCAAGCGCCCCGCGCTTTCCGATTTGGCGATTACCTGGCACCTGGTCGGCCACCTGCAAAGCAACAAGGCCAAGCTTGCGCGCGAGCTTTTTCAGTGGATTCATTCAATTGATTCGGAGAAGATTGCGCAGAAGCTTGACCACGCGGCTGCTGCGAGCGGCGAAAAGCTGCCGGTCCTGCTGGAAGTGAATCTGGGCGAAGAGCCGAGCAAGTTCGGAGCCGGGGGAGAAGACGTCGTGCAGCTCGGTGAGCGAGTCAGCCGCCTGGAGACGCTCGAACTGCGCGGGCTGATGATTGTGCCTCCTTTTTTTGAAGACCCGGAGAGCGCGCGGCCGTTTTTTCGCCGCTTGCGGGAATTGGCGCGATCCATTTCTGACGCCAAGCTGCCCAACGTCTCCATGCACCACCTTTCCATGGGCATGACGCACGACTTCGAGATCGCCATCGAGGAGGGCGCGACGATCGTCCGCGTCGGCACAGGCATTTTCGGTGAAAGGAAATGAAAGCGCTGAGCCGGAAACAGCAGGCTGAAGGGTGAAGTATGAACGATGAAGGGTGAATGGTGCATGGCAAATGGTAAATGGCGAACGCTGAATGCTGACGGCTGACGGCTGAGAACCGAGAACGCATAGCTGGAGACCAGGAACCAAGAACCAGGAACCAAGGACCGACTACCGGCAACCATTTGATTCATGGTTGAATTTCAGATCGAGAACGGCGTCGTGAGATTCTGGCTGAAGGTGAAGCCGCGCTCGAGCCGCGAACGCCTGACGATGGAAGCGAACGGAGAAATGAAATTGGAATTGCACGCCCCGCCCGCCGAAGGCGAGGCCAATGAAGCTTGCGTGGGATTTTTCGCGCACGCGCTGCGAATTCCCAAAACTTGCGTGACGATTCTTTCCGGCCACAAAGCGCGGCGCAAACTGATCGGCATTTCGGGCCCGAGCGGCAAGGAAATCGCCGAGCGACTGAGGGCGCTCGCGCGGCAGGGAACTGACGGGAGGCAAAGGTGAGCTTCAGCCAGCGGTTTGAGGAAATCCGCACCGGATTCCGGCCCTCCTTCTGGGTGGCCAACAGCACGGAGCTCTTTGAGAGGCTGGCCTATTACGGAGCCTACGCCGTCCTCGCGGTTTATCTGAACGAGCAGATGCATTTCTCCAAAGAACTCACCGGCTCGCTGACGGGATTCTTTGGCTTCGTGGTGTGGTTCTTGCCCATCCTGGGCGGCACGCTGGCGGACCGATTCGGCTTCCGCCGCGCCCTGATGGCGGCTTACCTGGTGATGACGGTCGGATATTTTCTTCTGGGCTCGATTTCCGCGCCCTGGATGCAGTCGGTGCGGACGTCGTTGGGCGACAAATGGCTGGTGCTGGGCGTGCTGCTGATCCCGGCGCTCGGGCCGGCCATCGTCAAGCCTTGCGTGGCGGGCACAACCGCGCGCGCCTCGAACGAGAACGTCCGCTCCATCGGGTTTTCGATTTACTACACGCTGGTCAACGTGGGCGGAACGCTCGGCCCGATTGTGGCCTGGCTGGTGCGCAAGCAAATGGGGTGGGGAATTGAAAATGTCTTTCGCGTTTCCGCCTTGAGCGTGTTTTGCATGTTCCTGGTGACCTTGATTTTTTTCCGTGAACCCGTGCAGGCGGGCGAGCAGAAAGTGGCGAGCATCGCCGAGGCGATCAAGAACTTGTTCATCGTCCTGCGCAATTTCAAATTCGTCCTATTCCTTCTGATCTGGTCGTGCTTCTACGTGGTCTTCTGGCAGGAGTTCGTTTCCTTCCCCGTGTACATCCGGTCTTACGTGAATCCCAACGCCAACTTCGATCTGCTGCTTTCGGTGGATGCGTTCACCGTGATTTGCTTCCAGGTGCTGGTCGCCTACCTCACGCGCAAGCTCGCCGCGTTCCCGACCATGACGCTGGGTCTGGTTGTCTCCAGCCTTTCGTGGCTGATCGCGGCTGTTTATCCCACCACCCTGGGCTTCATCGCGACGCTGGTGGTACTAGCCACCGGCGAGATGATTCAGACCACGCGCTACTACGAATATGTTTCGAACCTGGCGCCTTCCGGGCAGCAGGGGCTGTACATGGGCTTCGCGTTTCTGCCCATCGCCATCGGGAATATCATCGCGGGGTTCATGGGCGGATACCTGCTCCACTACTTTGGCGACGTGCGCCACACGCCCGCCCGGATGTGGTGGGTGGTGACGGCCGTGGGTTTTGCGGGCGCGGCGCTGATGGTGCTCTACGACAAGATTTTCAAGCCCGGCAAGCGGCCCGGCGCGGCCAACGCCGGAGAGCCCGCGGCGGCTTGACGGCGGGCTCGAAATGTGTTAGGCTAGACATTTAGCGTAGCCCGTAAAGGGGGCGGCGATGCCAAGCGAGCGGCCAAAAATCGGAGAAAGCCAGCAGAGAAATGACCCGATGAATTTCCTGGCCGGGAAGTGGGCCGCGAAGTCCACGGCGCGCGGTTGGCTGGATTCGATCGTGCTGAGCGAAGATAAAGCGAAAACCGTGAAATCGGCCGGGAAAGCCAACGCCGTTTTTTGGACGAGCTAAGCCACTATCTTATTGAACATAAAGGAGCGTGTATCACAAAATTGGCGAAAAATGCCGATAACGAACCGCCAACGAAGTGGCACCGAAGCCAGTTTTGTCGTCCGGCAAGTGTCAAGAGGACAGTGCCCGCCGGGCTCATTGGGCGACCGATGACGGAGCAATGAACAAGGAGGAATCTCGATGGACCTAAGTGCAATCCAATCCGCCCTCAGCAACGCGAAGCTCGACGCCTGGCTTTTTTACGATCACCATCGTCGTGACGCGATCGCTTACCACGTGCTGGGGATTAATCCGGCCATGTGCACGCGGCGGTGGTATTACCTGATCCCGGCCGCGGGCGATCCCGTCAAGCTGGTGCATCGCATCGAGCGCTGGAACCTCGACGGGTTGCCGGGCGAGGCGCGCGAATATTCTTCCTGGAAGGAACAGCGCGACACGCTGCAGAAAATCCTGACCGGGAAGCGCCGCGTGGCGATGCAATATTCGGCGCTGAACGATATTCCTTACATCGGCCTGGTGGATGCGGGAACGATCGAGCTGGTGAAGAGCTTTGGCGTGGAGGTGATTTCTTCCGCCGACCTGGTGCAGTTGTTCGAGGCGAAGTGGTCCGCCGAAGCTCTCGATTCGCACTTGCAGGCGGGCAAGGTGGTTCACGAGGGAGTGCGCCTGGCCTTCTCGACGATTCGAACGGCGGTCGAAGCGGGCCGCGAGACCAGCGAGTACGAAGTGCAGCAGGCAATCTGGAAGCTCTTCGAGCAGCGAGGCCTCGTCGCCGACGAAGCTCCCAACGTTTCGGTGAACCAGAACTCCGCCAACCCGCACTATTCGCCCAACGCCAGGACCTCGCGGCCCATTCGCAAAGGCGACTTTGTGCTGCTTGACGTTTGGGCCAAGCTGCAGCGGCCCGGTTCCGTCTATTTCGACATCACGTGGACGGGATTTGTGGGCGAATCCGTCCCCGCAGAATACACGAAGATTTTTGACGTGGTTCGCGAGGCGCGCGATGCGGCCATCAGCCTGGTGCAGCAGGCGCTGCGTGCGGAGCGCGTGATTCACGGCTGGGAAGTGGATGACGCCGCGCGCGGGGTGATCACGCGCGCCGGCTACGGCGAATACTTTACGCACCGCACCGGACACTCGATCGGGGAAGAGGTGCACGGCAACGGCGCCAACATGGACAACCTCGAAACGCACGACGACCGCCAGATTATTCCCGGCACGTGTTTCTCCGTCGAGCCGGGAATCTACCTGAAGAAATTCGGCGTGCGCAGCGAGGTCAACGTGTACGCCGACGAGCGCGATGCGCGCGTGACCGGCGAAATCCAGCAGGCGGTCATGCCCGTCCTTGCCGCGCGCTGATGGGCTGTGATAGTTTAGATAATCCACGGTGCGGCTCCTGCTTGGAAATAAGACGCCGCGCCTGAAGATTTCCGCATGGCAAAGAAAACTACCGAGGCAGTGGAGAAGAACGCGGAAGCCAAACCCAAGGCGGCGCCGAGCGCGCCGCGCCCGAGCACCGCCACGCTGGTGCGGCTGTGCGTGGCGGGTTGGCTGATTCCGGGCTTTGGGCATTTTCTCCTGGGCCGCAAGTGGCGGGCGCTGATCCTTTTTGCCGCCATCGTGGCGACGTTCATCTTCGGGCTCGCCATGAAAGGCGAGTTCTACGCCACGGGCTCGGGATCGTATCTTGAGACGCTCGGCTACTTCGGAGAAATGTGCGTCGGCATCGCCATGCCTTTCGCCAAGTTTTTCAGCTACGCGGGCGACCCGTTTTTTGTGAGTTCCGATTACGGCACGGCGTTCCTGGTCACGGCGGGAATGCTGAACGTCCTTGCCGTGCTCGATGCCTTCGACATCGCGATGGGCCGCAAACCGTGAGCGGAAGGTTGGCGCAGCGAGGAAGGGGCGGGGAGGCGGGCCCGAAGCATTCCGGTTTTGCGGGGTCACAATAAGCTTATGGCCTTGACGCATTTTCCAGCTATGCTGCTGTTTTCTTTCCTGGTCTCCGTGGTGTTTGGAGTGATCGCGAAAGACACGCCGCGCGAGCGCGTGATCTACGGCGCCAAAGTCTTTGCCGCCTTCGTCGGCGTCGCCATCCTTCTGGGCTGGATCATGTACCCGTTCCCGCTTTAGTTCCCCCACCTCAACCCAATCCCGAGCGGCCGCCTGGATGGCCTGCGCGTTGCATTGCGCCGCGAGAGGCCCTATGATTTTCCCGACGTTGAGGCCAGGCACGCGACGCATGGGGTGCCGGTTCGGGATTGTCCGCACCGGATATCGTCGCGCTGAACTGGCGGACATGCCATGCCAAACTACACCGAAATCGTTTGGACCGGGGGGATGGCGCTCTTGCTGGGCCTGCTGATCGGCCTGGAGCGCGAGCATTCGCAGCGTGAAGAGGAAGCCCTGTTCGCGGGCGTGCGGACTTTTCCGCTGATCGCCCTGATCGGATTTCTTGCTTCTCTGATTACGCGAGCCGGTCACCCCTGGGTTCTGCCCGCGGCGCTGGTGGGCGTGTTCGCGATGGTGGTGGCCGCTTACCTGCTCACCGGGCGCGGAGAGCACAAGGGCGCGACCACGGAATTCGTGGCCATGCTCACCTTTCTGTTCGGTGTCATGGCCGGCTTCGGGTATGTGATCGCGGCCGCCACTTTTGCGGTGGTGACGGCGATTATTCTCTCCGTCAAAGCGCCTCTGCATCGCTTGGCCGAAAAGATCCACTCGGAGGAGATCTACGCCATCCTGAAATTCGGGATCGTCTCCGTCATTATTCTGCCCTTGCTGCCCAATCGGGCTTTCGGCCCGTGGGGCGTGCTCAACCCCCGCGTGATCTGGTGGATGGTGGTGCTGATCTCGGCCATCAGCATGGTGGGTTATGTGCTCATGAAGTTCTTTGGCCTGCGGCAGGGAATGGCGTTGACCGGCTTGTTGGGCGGCCTGGCTTCCAGCACCGCCACAACTCTGGGACTCTCTCAAAAAGCGCGCGAGGCGAAGAGCGGAGCAGCGTCATACTTCGCGCTGGGGATCGTTCTGGCCTCGACCATCATGTTCTTCCGCGTTCTTTTCCTGACCTGGGTGGTGGACGAAAGTCTTGGCGCTGGCCTGCTGGGTCCGATCGCCATTCCGGCGGCAACGGGCCTGCTGGCGGGGGCGTACCTGTGGCGCAAAAAGAGCGAGACGGCCGCTGCCACTCTGGAAGTCAAGAACCCCATGGAATTGGGAAGTGCGATCAAGTTTGGGCTGCTGTTCGCGGCGGTGCTGGTGGCGGCACGCGCGGCTCATCATTATTTCGGGTCCACCGGCCTTTTTATCGCCGCAGGATTGGCGGGGCTGACCGACGTGGACGCCATCACCATTTCCACAGCTCGCCTGGCGCGCGACGGCGTGCTGGCCACTTCGACGGCCAACGCCGCCATCCTTCTGGCGAGCGCCGCAAATACGGTGGTCAAAGGCGGCTTGGCCGTCAGTCTGGGCGGTAAAGCCCTGCGAGCCGCAATCTTGCCGATTTTTCTGACGATGGTACTGCTGACGATCGCGGCGTGCGTGTTCGTCGCGTTGCGCTAGGCGCGTCATCCAAATGAATCCATCCTTTCGAACTTAGTGCTGTGAGTCAACCTGTCTTGAATTGGCTGGTTATCGGGATCGGTGACATCACCTCGCGGCGGGTGATCCCCGCCATACTTCGCGAGGAGCGGAGTAGCCTCTATGCCATCCTGACCCGGTACCCCGAAAAGGTGGAATCGTACGACGCGCTGACCTTCAGGGATCTCGACAAAGCTCTCAAAGACTCGCGCATCAACGCGGTTTACGTGGCCTCGCCGGTGTTCCTGCATGCGCCCCAGACGATGGCGTGCCTTCGCTCCGGGCGTCACGTCTTGTGTGAGAAGCCGATGGCGATGAATTACGCCGAAGCCAAATCCATGGTGGAGGCCGCGCGCAGCGCAGGGAGGACTCTCGGCGTGGCGTATTATCGTCGCACGTATCCCAAGGTTCTTCGGGCCCTTGAATTGATCGAGCAGGGTGTGATTGGGCGGCCGGTGCTCGCTTACATCACCTGCCACGACTGGTTCACGGCGAAGGGCGGCCGGCGCACGTGGTTGCTCGAGCCCGAAAAGGCCGGAGGCGGGCCGCTGTACGATATCGGCTCGCACCGCATTGATTTGCTGAATTACTTCTTCGGCGAGCCGGCGATGGTGCGGGCCGTGCTCTCGAATGCCATTCACTCCAGCCGCGTTGAGGACAGCGCGACCGTGGTGATTGAGTACAAATCGAAGGTTCGCGGCATTGTGGACGTGCGATGGCACTCTCGCGTGCCGCGCGACGAATTCCGCATCATCGGCACAGAAGGAGAATTGGACCTTACGCCTTTGAACGGGCCATGGCTGGTTTCACCCGCAGGCCGCGAGGAATTGCCGATGGATGCCAATGTCCATTTTCCCTGCCTCAAGAACTTCGTAGCCAGCGTGCTGGATGGGAAACCGCTCCTTTCGAGTGGCGAAACCGCGCTGTGGACGGACTGGGTGACGCAGAAAGCCCTGGAATCTGCCAATTCGGGCGCGTGAATCGGTCGTTTGGTTGAAGTTCTACCGTTGCGGTGCGCGGGGAATTGATGACTTGGAGCCGGCGAAGGGAATCGAACCCCCGACCTACGGTTTACGAAACCGTTGCTCTACCGACTGAGCTACGCCGGCTTGCGGAGATAAAAATGCTCACCCAGGACATCTGACGTTTCCGCCAAACTCTGGGTGAGCATTTCGAGAGGAGAATAGAATGGCGGACGCGCCCCGCCAAACTAGACTCGATGGGAGTCTAGAAAATCGGTCAGGGGTTGTCAAGCGATTTCTAGCCATTTTTTTCATGCCCTAACCTGTTTATTTACAGTATATTACAACCAACTCGCGCCGGAATGCGTAATTTGCCGCAATCCTGGCCCATTTCGGCCAGATTCTCTTCAAGACCACAAGTAAACCGTTTGTTTTTAATGAATTAAGTCTATTGAAGGTTCAGCCTGATAATCGTGGCCTCATCCGGTTGACCCCACAGCGACTTTGGAAACCACTTCCTGGCAATGTATTTCGACCCAAAGAAGAGAATGCCCCCGAACAATCCAAACCCGGCGAGAATGAAGGAAAAGATCAGATTGGCGATAACTAATTTAACCACCTGAACGACCAGCGTGTCATGTCCCGGGTAGCGCTGATTCCAGGTGACGTAGCCTGTGGCCCTAAAGCGATCCAGAACATTTGCGGCGGACTTGGCGGAGTCGGCATCCATGGCGAGGATCACGAAGGAACCAGTCTGTTTGCCGCAAACGGGTGCAGCGGCCTGAGGATTGTTGATTTGCAGTAGCTTCTCCATCGCCAAGTAGCGCTGGTGCGCAATCTGCGGAGTTGGGTAGGTCACAGCCAGGACCTGGACCCTACCCTCTCCGCTCCGATAGGTTGCCAAGCGCGCCTCGGCGCCCTGAGAGAAACCGATCAATTCCGATCGGAACGCCGGCAGGACTCGCTGAGCGGATTGAACCCCCAGCAGGTATTTTTCCGAGCCTTGGATCAGGCCCGTCTGGGGCAGCGCGGACGGCAGGGCGTGCAGTTGATCCGGCGTTGGCCCCGGTCCTCCTGCCAACTCCAAGAGAGTTTGAAGCTGGCGCAGCGTGAAATGGAATTCGGAGGGCGCCTGCGGGCTCGCCTCCTGGGGGCTCTTCGTGAAGGAGTTTTCAGTTCCGGGGCTGACGATGTGAATGAAAGTCCGGCCTCTCGCCATGACGATGGATCTGGGCCCGACTTCGGTGAGCGGCAAATCCTTCCAAGGCGTCATCGAGGTGTCGCGATACAGCGTAAACAAACCGTAGGCAGAGGAAGCATCCGCGGCGGTTTCGACGAGCGTCTTGACGGATTCGTCTTCAGGATAAAGCGTATAAGTACGAAGCGCGATCGAACTCACGCCGTATTCCGACGCGATGGCGGCATCCTCTCCCCAGTTCTTCAGGGCCCCCACAGGCAGCTTCTGCGAACTGGCCAGGTGCCATTTGCTGGAGGTGGTAAGCTGGATGACGTTGGATTGGTCAGCCCGAACGAGGGCGGGCAGTGCCATAAAGGCGAAGCCGAGAGCCAGCCGTTTCGCCGCTATGCCGATCATCACTTCTTAGAATAGCAGAAAATCAGGATGGAGGCAGCAAGGTTGCCTTCGGGCCGTGGATCGGGCTTCAAGGGCGTCCGGTGGCAGATCTGTCCTGCGCGACCTTGATGCCGCCGAGGCTTTGCCCGTACGCGATAATGCCGCGTGCGAGCGCCTGCGCGATCTTCTCGCGATAATCGGCGCGTTTCAGCAGGCGTTCATCGCGGGGATTAGACAAGAAGGAAATCTCGGCCAGAACCGAGGGCATGTTGGCGCCGATCAGAACGACGAACGGCGCTTTCTTGACGCCGCGGTTCTTCTGGGCGCCGGTCGCCCTTTCCAGCCGCGCGTAGACCGCGCGCTGCACATCCACGGCGAAATCGCGCGACTCGTCCACCTTTTCCGTCAGCGCGATCTTCTGGATCAAGTCGCGCAGCTCGTGGACGGATTCCTGGGAGGTCGCGTTCTCGCGTGCCGCCACTTCCAGCGCGCCGGGGTCGGAAGTGAAATTCATGTAGTAGGTCTCGATGCCGCGCGCGCTTTCGTCCCGGCTGGAATTGGCGTGGATGGAGATAAAGAGGTCGGCGCCTTTCTCGTTGGCGATGGCGGTGCGCTCTTCCAGCGGGATGAAGACATCCGTCGAGCGAGTCAGGATGATCTCGCTCGAGGTCTCTTCACGCAAGATCTTGGCCAGCCGCAGGGCTACGTCGAGCACGACGTTCTTTTCTTCCAACCCCGCCGGCCCAATGGTCCCCGTGTCGTGCCCCCCGTGGCCGGGGTCGATCACAATCTTTCCAATCTTAAGTCCCAGGGCTCTTGTCAGCGTCCGGGAGCCGGCTTTAGTGGGGCCGGCGACTTTGGGGGGTCCGCTCGGCGGAGCCGCTTCAGGCAGCTCCCTCCTCGGGCTTGGCGGACTTGACTCGGACTTGGTGGCCGGGGCTGCGGGAGGCACCGTGTTGGAGGCAACTTCAGGAGCCCGTGAGGCCCGGTTTTCTTTGGGAGCGGGCGACTTCGCGACTTCAGGCTTGGGGGCTTCCTTCTCCTGCGGCCCGTGAACATCCACGACCAGCCGGAAGGGATTGGGCAACGGGAAGACAAAGAAATCCTGCACTTTCTCCACGTCCAGCACCACGCGCGTCACATCCGGCTTGTACTGTCCCACTCGGACTTGGCGCAGAAACCCGTCTTCTACAGGGAATTTCATTCCGGCTAGAGTCTTACTGAGGCGTGTGTTCAGAAGGTCCAGGACGATGCGGTCGGGATTGGCCAGCCGCATGGTCTCAAACTTGGCCTCACCGCCGCTCAATCCGATCACGATGCGCGTATAGTGCGGGCCCACCCAGTGGCGAATTTCCGTGACTAGCGGAATTCCATTCGACGCAGTTTCCGTGTCGGTTCCCAGGCTAGTCATCGTGTTTGGGGCGGGCCTGGGGGCCGGCGCGAGCTTCGCTGCCAGGGTTTGCTCGATGACGGTGAGCCTCGCCCGGGCGTCGTCTGCCTTGGCGGATTTCGGATACTTGTCGAGGAATTCCCGGATCGCTTGACGAGCGTCTTCCGGCCGGTGAAGGTCGGTCAGGTAGATATCCCCGATATCCAGGAGCGCGTCACGCAAGAAGCTCGCCGAAGGATACTCGTGCATCACAAACTGGTAGGCTTTGATGGATTCCTCAAAGTCCACGCGGCGGGAAAACAGCCGCCCCATCTCGCGGTAGAGCTCCGCGATGTCTTCCAGGGCGACGGGAGCCTTGGGATAGCCGGGGTCCAGGCGATAGACGGAGTGGTAGGCGAGGATCAGAACGCGATAATCCGAGAGCTTGCGCTGGCTCTCCGGCCTGGCCGCAAGTCTCGCGCGCGTCGCCTCGGCGCGGTTGTAGGCATCCGTCGCCTGGGCGCGGCGAGACCGCGGCGCTGCGGAGAAAGATAGGGGGAAGATCACCAGCAGGCTGGCGAGGAGCGGAGTAAGGACCCTTGAGGCGCGTTGGTCGGTCAACGTCCTATCCCTTTAAAGTCCCCTCCCACAATAATTCTGCAACAACCGCCTTGCGCGGCCGGCGTCCTGGCGTGACGTCCGGCGCGGTTCCTTGGAGGCTCGATCCGGCTAGAGATCACCTCCGTCGGTATAGTGTACCACTCCCGAGGCGTCTACGTATCGGTAGATTGTGACCGGATTTGCCTCTCCGGATTTCGCCGTCATCGAGCCGGAATCGGATCCCGAGTCGTACAGTCGGCGGACTTTCTTGACGTAATTGATCGTCTCGGGAATACGCGGGACGCCGCCGCCGCGAAGCACCGCATTCTCGCCCGCGTTGTACGCCGCGAGCGAAAGGTTCAGGTCGCCATTGAAAAGGCCCAGCAAGTACTTCAGATAATTGACGCCGCCCTCGATGTTCTGCTTGGCGTTGTAGGGATTTCGAACTCCGAATCGCTCGGCCGTCGAGGGAATGAGCTGCATCAGCCCCATCGCCCCTTTGTTCGAAAGCGCCTGCGGATTGTAGTCGGACTCGACTTGAATGACGGCCTGAATCAGTTTGGGGTCCACGTTGTCGCGCTTCGCCGTCTGTTCGACGAGCTCTTCAATTTCGGCGGGCGGCGTCACGCGCCTCGGGGAATTGCGGCCCGTGGTCGCCAATCTGGCAGGCGCGTCTTCGACGTTGACGTAAACCCTGTGTCCGTGGCCGTCGTCCACCAGGACGATCTGTTCAGCTCGAGCCGGCAGCGCGAGGAATACCCAAGCAGCAGCAACCGCGGCCATCACTCCCGTGAGACCTGCTCGGTGATAGAGGCGCATTAAGCTCCCTGCCATTCTGCCGGCTTTCGAACTCATCCCTGGCGCTTGCTTCGTCTTTGCGGGCCCGCGAACGCTTCCAACTCCTGGCGTCCATCCGATTGGAAGCTGGCGCCACCTCCTGAAGGCGGGCCTTGGAACCTGCCTGGTTCCATAATACTGCGGCGAATTATAACACTCTGCCATTCTCGCAGCAACCCGTCGCACCGAACAGAAGGCAGAAGGCGGAAGGAGGAAGGCGAACACCCTTCCTGGTCAGGAAATTGCCGCGACGCGCAAGTTCAAGCCTCTCCACCTTGCGCGAAGGGCTTAGAGGGAGATGCTC
>JAHEKS010000197.1:0-7365 GCA_024638215.1 Acidobacteriota bacterium
GCCTTCGCCCGTTACGCCGACGATGTGGCCGATGAGCCCGGCCGCGGCGCGCGGGCCGTTCGCCTTCAGGCGCTCGCGGACTGGCGCCAAAAACTTGAGGATTGCTACGCTGGCAAGGCCACCCACCCGGTTTTCATCGCCCTCCATGATGCAGCGCAGCGCTTCGGCCTCAGTCGGGAACATTTCGAAAATCTCCTGCGCGCGTTTGAGTCCGACGTCCGCGTCAGCCGCCATCAGAATTTCGATTCGCTCCTTTCCTACTGCACCTGCTCGGCCAATCCCGTCGGCCGGCTGGTGCTCGAGCTTTTCGGTCACCGCGACCCGGGACTCTTCGCGCTGTCGGACAAGATTTGCACTGCTCTGCAACTAACCAATTTCTGGCAGGACGTGCGCGTGGATTTTGAGCGCGACCGGGTTTACTTACCGCTCGAAGACCTCAACCGGTTTCACTATTCGCTTGAGGATCTGCGCGCGCAAACCGCGGACGGCCGCTGGCGCCAATTGATGCAGTTCGAGTGCGGCCGCACGCGCAAGTTGTTCGTGCAAGGCAGGGCATTGCCGGAAAAAGTTCGGCCCGAGCTGCGCCGCCAGCTTCGGCTGACGTGGCTGGGCGGCACGGAAATTCTCTCGCGCATCGAGGCCGCCGGCTACGACGTTTTCCGCCGCCGCCCTTCGCTGCGCAAGCGCGATTTTCTGCGGCTGTATTTTCGCGCCCGCGCGCCTTTCAACGGAATCGAGCCGCGTGACGCAAGAGTCGAATCTCCCTCTCACGCTGATTCGATGTCCTACGAGAAAGCCAATGAACCGCCGCGGCGCGCGGGTGCCAGCGGCGCGCTTTCGGCGCGCGAGCCGCGCCGCCCGCGCAAGCTCACCAACGCGCACGTCACCAACTTTTATTATTCCTTCGTGTTCCTCCCGCGCGAAAAGCGCCGGGCGATTGAAGCGGTTTACGCCTTTGCGCGGCGCGGCGACGATATCGTGGATGGGAATCTGAGCGTCGGGGAAGCGGCGCGCGCGATCGCCCAGCATCGCGCCCGGCTCGCCGCGGCCTACGCGCCCGCGGGCGGCGGCCTTCAGGCTCCGCCGGCGCCGGACGTGACGGAGGAGCTGCGTCCGCTTGCCGAGGCGGTGCGGCGCTTCAAGATCCCCCGCCAACACTTCGACGACCTGATCGCCGGCTTGGAGATGGATCTTGAGAGTCGCGGCCTGGTGCGCTACGCGACTTTTGACGAGCTCGCGCGCTATTGTTATCACGTCGCCGGAACCGTCGGCTTGATTGCCATCGAGATTTTCGGCTATCGCGATCCGCGCGCGCACGACTACGCCTTGAACCTCGGCACCGCCCTGCAACTGGTCAACATCCTGCGCGACGTCGAAAGCGACGCGCGCCGCGGGAGGATCTACATCCCGCGCGAAGACTTGGAGCGCTTCGGCGTCCAGCCTTCGGACATCGAGGCAAGGCGTTGCGATGAGCGGTTCGCCAAGCTGATGCAATTCGAGTGCGCGCGCGCCCGCGCCTATTTCGAATCGGCCAGGAAGAACCTCGCTCCGGAAGACCGCCGCTCGATGATCGCCGCGGAAATCATGGCGGCGATTTATTGGCGCATATTGGGGCGCATCGTGGCGCGCGGGTACAACGTCTTCGGCGAGCGGGCTCGCATCTCGCGCGCGCGGAAATTCTGGACGGCACTCACTGTTTACCTCGGGAAGGAGTGGTTTGAAGAGAAATCGGAAACTCGAAAATCGAAAATCGAAGCTCGAAAATAGCCCTGCGGCCAGAAGCCGGGCCGTCCGGCACGAATTTCGAGTTTCGAGTTTCTCTCCCAGACGAGCATGGGCGGACCCCAGCGGCCCTGACTTCACATGCCAGACGAAATTGTCATAGTTGGCGGCGGCATTGCCGGCCTCGCGGCGGGCGTGGAGTTGGCGCGGCAGGGGCGGCGCGTCCGCCTGCTCGAACAGAAACCGCACCTGGGCGGCCGCGCGCGCTCTTTTGTCGAACCCACGACCGGGTCGGTGGTGGACAACGGTCAACACCTCTTCATGGGCTGCTACCACGCCACCCGCCGGTTTCTGGAAACGATCGGCACGCTCGATCGCCTGCGGTTTCAGCCGCGCCTGGAAGTGAAGTTTCTCGACGCCGCCGGCCGCCTGACCTCGCTCCGGTGCCCGCGGTTGCCCGCGCCGTGGCATTTGCTGGCCGGAGTGATGTTCTCGCGGAGCTTTGCGGCTTCGGAGAAAATGCAGGTGCTGCGCCTGGGCCGAGCGCTGGCGCCGTCGCGCGCCGCGCGCAACGGCGCGGACCGGCTGAGTGTCGCGGCGTGGCTTGAGCGCGAAGGACAATCTGAAAACCTGCGACGCAATTTCTGGGACTTGCTCTGCATTGCGGCGATGAACGAGGACCCGAAGGTCGCCTCCGCCGAACTTTTCGAGCGGGTCTTGCGTTTGGCGCTGTTTGCCTCGCCCGAAGATTCACGGCTGGGAATTGCACGGGTTGGACTGAGCGAGTGCTACACGCAGGCCGCGAGCGATTTCATCATCGCGCGCGGCGGCAGCGTCGAGCTGGCGCGCAACGTCACGGGCCTGCTGATTTCCGAGGGCGTTTGCCGCGGCGTGCAATCGGGCGCGGAAAGCGTCGAGGCGGACGCGGTCATTTGCGCCGTCCCGTGGGTGCAGTTCACGACGCTTGTGCCCGGCGAACTTTTGCGCTCCGAGCCTTCCTTCACCAACATTCTCTCCCTGCGCCCCGCGCCAATCATTTCCATCAACCTCTGGTTCGACAGGCCGGTCACCGACCTCGAATTCGCCGCGCTTCGCGGCACGACCATCCAATGGCTTTTCGACAAAGGAAAAATCCTGGCCACGGGCGAGAATTACATCTCTCTGGTTCTAAGCGGCGCGCACGATCACGTCGGCCGGTCGAAGGAAGACCTGCTGGCCACAGCGCTCGATGACTTGCGCTCGTTGCTGCCCGAGTCGCGGGCCGCAAAGCTGACGCATTCGCTCGTCGTTAAGGAACGCTTCGCCACCTTTTCTCCCAGCTGGGAGGCGGAAGCGATGCGCCCCGCGGCACGCACGCCGGTGCGCGGGCTATACCTCGCCGGCGATTGGACCGCGACGAGCCTGCCCGCCACCATTGAAGGAGCGGTGCAAAGCGGTTACACTGCCGCGCGGCATGTTTTGGAATCGCTGCCCTAATTTCTTGCACCATTTGAGGAGAAAGTTATGAAGAGGTTTCGGAATCGTTGGATAGTCCTTCCATTTCTGGCCACCGTGGCGATCGGCGCGCTGCTGCTCGGGAGCCGCGAGCCGTCGAGAGCGGATGCCGAAACTCAGGCAAGGGGAACTGGCGCCGCGTCCGCCTCCCATCCTCAAGACGCGCGGCTGCGCGGTGCGTATCGCTTCGACCGCGCAGGGTGGATTTACGTCCACTTGCAAGGCACACCGGAAGAGATCGGGTATCAGCACGGCTATCTGCTCGCGCCCGAGATCAAAGACGCCTTTGAGGCCGTCAAACTGCTCGACACGCACAACACGCATCGCGGCTGGGATTTCTTCCGCCAGGCGGCGCGCCAGATGCTCTGGCCGAAGATTGATCCGGAATACCAGCACGAATTGCAGGGAATCGTCGAGGGCCTGAAAGCGCGCGGCGTTTCCATGGATCTTGACGATGTGGTGGCGCTCAACGCCTTCGAAGAACTGCCGGATTATTACGTGCCCTGGTATGACTCACAACACAAAGTCGCCAATGCCCCGCACCTGGTCAGCCCGGGGAACTGCAGCGCCTTTGTGGCCACCGGCTCCTGGACGCGCGACGGCAAAATCGTCATGGCTCACAACGCCTGGACCAGCTACCTGGACGGCGAGCGCTGGCGGATCATTTTCGACATCGTGCCCACGCGCGGCTACCGGATTCTTATGGACGGCTTTCCCGGCGTCATCACCAGCGACGACGATTTCGGCGTCAATTCCGCCGGCCTGATGGTGAGCGAAACCACCATTACGCAATTCCGCGGCTGGAACCCGGAGGGCAAACCGGAGTTCGAGCGCTCGCGCAAGGCGCTGCAATACGCGAATTCCATTGATGACTATGTGAGAATTATGGTTGCGGGCAATAACGGCGGCTATGCCAACGACTGGCTGCTCGGTGACCGCAAGACGGGCGAGATCGCCCAGTTCGAGTTGGGTTTGAAGAACCATCGCGTGTGGCGAACCAAGGACGGCTACTTTGTGGGGTCGAATTTCGCCAGCGACCCGAAAGTCATCAGCGAAGAAACGACTTTTGATCCGAACAATCCTGCCAGCTCGCCCAACGCGCGCCGCACGCGCTGGGAAGAATTGATGAAGGAATACAAGGGCCGGATTGACGTGGCGCTGGCGGAGAAATTCATGGGCGACCATTACGACGCCTATCTGAAGAAGGAGATGGCCGACGAGCACACGCTTTGCGGCCACGTGGATGCGACCCCGCGCGGCGTGCCCGAGTGGGAATGGCCTCCTTATTATCCCGGCGGGGCGGCGCAGGGCAAGGCGACCGACAGCGATATGACCCAGGCGATGAGTTTTGCCGCGCGCATGGGACATCCCTGCGGCGAAAACTTCCACGCCAAGGCTTTCCTCGCCGCCCATCCCGAATTCAAATGGCAGGCGCCTCTGCTGCGTGACATGATCGCCGGGCCGTGGGCGACGTTTAGAGCGGGCGAAACCAATCCGGGAAAATAACTCCTAGCCCGGGCGTGCGAGCAGCCGCTTGCGGATGTTTTCGCTCGCAGCCATGTCAACAATCGTCCAGGCCAACGCCAGAGCGCCGTCCACCAGCGCTTTGTCGGCCGCCGGAGTGGTGCAGTGCGCGGTGAACTCGGGCTGGTGATTGACGGCGGGCAGGGAATCAATGCCGATGGACGGATGAATGGAAGGAATGGCCAGCGAGACGTTGCCCATGTCGGTGGAAGCGGCGATGCGCGCGCCCATCGGGCCCAGGTCGGGAAATTTCCTTCCCAGCGCCACGGCGTTCTGCTCGTAGAGCGCGGCCATCTCCTCGTCGTGCCGCATTTCGGCGTAAGGCTTGTCGCCGCCCACGATCTTCAGCATTGACCCTGTTGCCAGCGCACCCGCCTCGAAGCAGCGGTGAACGCGCGGGCGCAGCTCCTCCAGCTCTTTCAGCGTTTCCCCGCGAATGATGTATTTGGCGGAAGTGTGCGCGGGGATAACGTTGGGCGCGTCGCCGCCCTTGGTGATGATGCCGTGGATGCGGTCGGTCGAGCGGATGTGCTGGCGCAGCAGTCCCAGTGAAGTCTGGGCGATGGTCAGCGCGTCCGCGGCGTTGATTCCCAGTTCGGGAAATGCCGAGGCGTGGGATTCCTTGCCCGTGTACTCGACGTCAAACATCGAGGCGGCGATGATCTTCAGCCGGACCACATCGAACGGCGCCGGGTGCACCATCATCGCGGCGTGCACGCCTTTGAAGCCGCCGCGCTCGAGCAGCAGAATTTTGCCGCTCGCGTTGCCCACTTCTTCCGCCGGCGTTCCGATCACGCTGACGGTGAGCCCGGCCTCGTCGGCAACCTTCGCCACCGCGATGCCCGCACCGACCGAAGTGGCTGCGATGATGTTGTGCCCGCAGGCGTGGCCGATACCGGGCAGGCAGTCGTATTCGGCGCAAATCGCGACGTGCAAAGGCCCTGACCCCGAGCGCGCGATGAAAGCCGTGGGCAGGTCGCACACGCCCATCTTCACGTCGAAGCCGGCATCCGACAGAGCCTGCGCCGTCCAAGCGGAAGATTTCTCTTCCTCGAATCCCAGCTCAGGGTTGGCGTGAATGCGGTGGCTGAGCGCAGTTAAGCTCTCGCGCGATTTGTCAAAACGTTCCCTGGCGGCTTGTTTGAGATCCATGAGGATGTCCCTGTGGAAGAAGGATTGCCGTAGCGCCGTGAAGTTTTACGCTTTGCCGACTGCGGCGGCGCGGCGTTTTTCGTAAAGCGGAAACTGGTCGGCCAGTTTTTCGACTTCCGCGCGCACGCGCTGCGCCACCGATTCATCCTGCCAGTGGTTCAGCACTTCCGCGATCCAATGCCCGATTTGTTTCATCTCCGGCTCTTTCATGCCGCGCGTGGTGACGGCGGGCGTGCCGACGCGAATGCCGCTGGCCTTCATCGGGGGATTAACGTCAAAAGGAATCGCATTCTTGTTGACAGTAATCGAGGCTAGTTCGAGCGCGTGCTCGGCATCTTTTCCGGTAATACCTTTTGAGAATACGTCCACGAGCATCAGGTGGTTGTCCGTGCCGCCGGAAACGATGCGGAAGCCGTCGGCGGCGATGGTTTCGCAAAGCACCTTGGCGTTGGCGACGATCTGTTTCTGATATTCGCGGAATTCTGGCTGCAACGCTTCGTGGAAGCAGACGGCCTTGGCGGCGATGACGTGCATCAAAGGGCCGCCTTGGATGCCGGGGAAAACGATCTTGTCCAGGTCCTTGGCGTATTGCGCCTTGCAGAAGACCATGCCGCCGCGCGGCCCGCGCAGTGTCTTGTGCGTTGTTGTCGTCACGAAATCGGCATACGGGAAGGGGGTGGGGTGCAATCCCGTCGCGATGAGCCCCGCGATGTGCGCCATGTCCACCATCAGCAGAGCGCCGGACTTGTGCGCGATGTCAGCGAAGCGCGGGAAATCAATGGTGCGAGGATAGGCGCTCGCGCCGGCGATGATGAGCTTGGGCTGGTGCTCCATCGCCAGGCGTTCCAGTTCGTCGTAGTCAATCGTCTCCGTGTCCTGGCGCACGCCGTAGGGAACGATCTTGTACATCTTGCCGGAAAAGTTCAGCGGGTGGCCGTGGGTCAGGTGCCCGCCGTGCGCGAGGTTCATGCCCATGACGGTGTCGCCGGGCTTCAGCACGGTCATATAAACCGCCTGGTTGGCCTGCGCGCCCGAGTGCGGCTGCACGTTGGCGTGCTCGGCGTCGAAGAGTTTTTTGGCGCGCTCGATGGCGAGTGATTCCGCCACGTCCACGAATTCGCAGCCGCCGTAATAGCGCTTGCCGGGCAGGCCTTCGGCGTACTTGTTCGTGAGCACCGAGCCGAGTGCCTCGAGCACGGCCTCGCTGACGAAGTTTTCCGAGGCGATCAGCTCGAGCGTCTTCGCTTCGCGGTCCACTTCCTGCTCGAGGGCGCGGGCGATTTCGGGGTCCACTTCGTCCAGCCGCCGGTTATGCGGGGTATTGGCAGGGCTCATGCTTGTTTCTCCTGTTCTCGTTCGACGGCGGTGATCTTGTCCACGCGGCGCTGGTGCCGCCCACCCTCGAACGGAGTCGCCAGCCAGACGTCCAGGATTTTTTCCGCCGTTGCCGGGTCAACGATCCGACCGCCCAGG
>JAHEKS010000197.1:7375-8964 GCA_024638215.1 Acidobacteriota bacterium
GTTGGCGTTGTTGTGCGAGCGGGCAAAGCGCGCGGCGAGGGTGTCATTGCACGGCGCGGCGCGGATGCCGCGAACCTTGTTGGCGGTCATCGCCACGCCGAGTCCGGTGCCGCAAATGACCACGCCGAAATCAACGTGGTGGGCGGCGACACGCTCCGCCACCTTGCGGGCGAAATCGGGATAATCCACCGACTCGGCGGAGTACGTGCCCAGGTCCTCGACCTCGCAGCCTTTTGTTGCCAGATACTGGCGCGCTTTTTCTTTTAGCTCGAAGCCGCCGTGGTCGGCGCCGATGGCGATCCTGATTCTGTCGGCCATGAAATTCTCCGCTGCCTATTTAACCACAAATCGCGGCGCGATGCCGGGCGCAAAACAGCCGCCGCCCGGAGGCGGTTGGTTGGCGCGAAAGGGGAGTTCGTTCGAGGTCCGTTGGGGACGGGTGAAGTCAGTCCTCTATTGCGGGCTGCGTCTCGGCGGCAGCGTTTGCCGGGGCCGGGGCGGGCTGCCCGGCCAGCCGCCGCGCGCGCACGCTGCCGATGACGACCAGGACATTCGTGGCCAGGATGGCGCCGAAAGCGAGGCCGGGGAGAAAGGCAAGTCCATTGCCGCGCGCCCCGACGATCTGCAAAGCCAGCACGACCGTAATCAACCCTCGCGGCATCATCCAGAAGAGCATTTCACGCTCCAGCGGCTGGAAATCCCTCCACGAGCGCCGGCTGAGGAGGATGGCCAGCCACCTTCCCAGGATGATGGCTCCCACCGCGCCCAGGGTGCCCGCAAGATGCTGGGCCATCCGGCCGAAGTTGACGATGATGCCGATCAACACAAAGAAAAACGACCGGACGAGGAACGCCAGTTCGGAATGGAAGCTGACCATCTGCGAGTGGCGCGTTTCGCCCAGGATTTCCAGGCCGAGTGACGATTCGAGGAGGTGCGGGTCCACGCGGCGAAAATTGGCCAGCGCCAGGCCGAAGCCCAGCACGGCAATCAGCCCGTTGGCGTGCAGACGCTCGACTCCCGCGTAGAGGAGCAGCACCACGGCGAAGGTCAGCACCTGCCAGAATCGCTGCTCCGAGAATTTGGGCAGCAAGAAAGACCAGACCGCGGCGGCCAGCGCAGCCAAGGCCAGGGAGGCCGAGATGTTGAAAAGCAACTGGTAGAGGGCATGCGTGACCACGTTTCCCGGCGACACGCCAAAGTTCAGCAGAACGCCCACCGTCAGGACGGCAAACGCGTCGCTCAGGGATGCTTCCAGGAGCATGGTGATCTTGGCGGGCTTGCGCACTTCGATCTGTTGAAGGATGGGGACGGTAATCGAGCTGCTCGTGCAGGCGAGGGTCGCCCCGATCAGCAAGGTGTTGAGCGTTGAGAGGCCTAAGCTCCATTTCGCGATCAGGGTGACCAGTCCAAACGTCAGGGCGTAGGCCAGAAAGGCAAGAAGCAGGCCGCCCGAGAAGTGCCGGATCGTGTCCCGCAGGTCGAGGTCGAGTCCAGCCTCAAAAAGGATCAGAATCACCGCCAGCGTGCCGAAGGCCTGGATGACCGGTTGAAACTCGCCGAGATCGAGCCAGCCGAGGAAGGGGCCCAAG
>JAHEKS010000198.1 GCA_024638215.1 Acidobacteriota bacterium
CAAGTTAATCGTTGTCGGATCAAGATCAACTGGCAATTCACTCGTAAGAAAGCACGTGTCAAGTTCGGCTATAAAAGGAATCTATTTAGGCGGTCAAAGACCTAGCTGGGGCAGCTCTAGCCAGTAATGCTCCATTACCACTAGAACCCTCTGACGCTCTTCATCAGGTTCCCCACTTTTTGTCTTCTTCAGGAACTTTGCAAACCGATCGTTCGCGAGCCACTGTGCCCAGTAATTGAAAAGCAGGTAGAAGGAAATAAAACCTGAAATTAGAACAATGTTATAGACAAACACGAACATCAGGCCGAGTATGACCGCCAATCCAAACATAGCCGCATATACTTCGAACTCCGATCTAACAATTGGCGTATCCAACCAATCTGAGCTGCAGCTCAGATTCGGTTGCAGCGATCCAGCTAATCGAAAGGGCAACCAATAAGATGAAGAGAATAATGCGAGCGACGAACTCTGGGATCTCACTTGCTTGTGAAGGGAGCGACCACATCGATAGGAAGGCGGAGCTCTGAAGCGCGGCGGAGCCACCGAAAATCGCGGCGATCGTAGTGTAGGCAGCGACCTTTATGAGATGGAAACTTTCTTCCCTAGTGTGGGCACTGCGACGCGCTCTGCCTCGCCGCCGACGCTTGCTGGCCATTGGTCGCCTCGATGTCGCAAGGGTGAGCTACCACCGAGTCTGAAACGAGTGACCCCATCCAAGCGGACCGTTTTGCACCCGAGAGTACTCCACGAACCTTCCCAAGTCAATACTTTGTCCCCCATGGGTAATATCCAGACAATCATGCGCAAGGGCAGATACAAGGCGTGAAGAGTGGAGCTCCCGCGAAAGCCGCCACCACCAGCCTTAATTCACTTGCCAGACGGTGTCAAGGACGGTTCCGTCCACCCACTTGACCACCGCCACGGGTCGGTCCGAGCGCGCGGGCTTCTGCGGCTTGCCGCCGCAAATCCGCTCGACCTCCTGCTGGATTTCTTCGATGGGCCGAATCGGCAACGAGCTCGAGCGCACGGCGTCGAGCAGATCTTTTCGCAGCGGGTTGATGGCGATGCCGCGCTCGGTCACCACCACGTCAATCATTTCCCCCGGCCCGGTCAGGGTGGTCACCTCATCCACGATAATCGGGATGCGGTCGCGGAACGACGGCACGGCGAGAATCACGCAGCCGGCGGTGAGGCAATTCTGCCAGCCGCCGATCCCGTGCAGCAGCCGCCCGTCTGAGTGGGTCACCACATTGCCGTTGAAGTGGACGTCCACTTCCGTCGCGCCCAGCACCACCAGGTCAATCAGCGATGCGGTATTGCCTTTGGAGTGAAAGTTATAAGACGCAAAGGGCGACGAGGCCACGTGCCGCGGGTCGCTGGCCATCGAGCGCACGGCGTCCAGGTCGAACGTCTGGCCGTCCAGGATGTAATCGGTCAGTCCTTCCTGAAGCAGGTCCACCAGGTATTTCGTGGCACCGCCGCGCACAAAGCGCGCTTTCACTTTGGCTTCGCGCATCATCTCGCGCAGGAAGGCTACGAAAGCCAGCGACGTCCCGCCCGCGCCCGCCTGGAAAGAAAATCCCGGGCGCATCAGGCCCGCGTCGCGGATGAAGCGCGCCACGTATTCCGCGATTTTCAGGCGGTCCGGGCTGCGGGTGATTTGCGTCGTCCCGGAAACGATGCGCGCCGGGTCTCCGATCGAATCCACTTCCACCACGTAGTCCACGTAGTTCCCCGCCAACTGCGGCGGGACGCAGGGAAACGGCACCAGGTTGTCAGTGACCACGATGGCGTGGTCGGCGTACATCGCATCCGCCAGCGCGAAGCCCAGCGACCCGCAGGCCGATTTGCCGGAAACGCCGTTGGCGTTCCCGAAAGCGTCCGCGCAGGGCGCCGCGAGGACCGCGATATCAATTTTGACTTCGCCGTCCTGGATCGCCTGCCAGCGCCCGCCGTGCGAGCGCAGCACACCCAGGCCGCGCATCTTGCCCTGCGTGCAGTAATCGCCCAGCGGGCCGTTCATGCTGCCTTCAATGTGATGGACGGCGCCCGATTCCATCAGCTTGATGACGGCTTTCTGCGCCGGGAACGATGCGCTCGGGAACCACATCAGGTCGCGCGCTCCCATGCGCGCCGCCGTTTCGAGCGCCATCACGGCGACCGCGTCGCCGTCGCGCAGGTGATGGTGGGTGGAAATCACCATGCCGTCCTTCAGGCCGCACTTCCGCAGCGCCGTCTCAAGGTCCGGCACGCGCTTGTCACCGCTCGCCGGGTAATCCACGCAGGAGCGGATGGGCGGCGCGTGCTTCACGCCTTGCGGGCGGTATCCATTCACCCCTTGAAACGGCACCTCGGCTTTGCCGTTGACCGTGGTCGGCACCCGGCGACCGGCAGCATTGCGCACAAGTTCGACTGCGGCGCTCATTGTGCGCCTCCCTCAGAGGCTTTGGCGTCCTTCGGCAAGAGCCCCATCGCGCGCGCCTGGTTAACTACTTTCAAAGCACGTTGCACGACCGGCGGGTCAATCATCTTGATGCCCAGACTCACCACCCCCAAACCGCGGCTCTGCGCGTCGTCGAAGGCCGCGACGATCTTCAGCGCCTTCTGAATTTCTTCCGGCGAGGGTGAGAATGCCTCGTGAATCACCGGAATCTGCCGCGGGTGGACGCATCCCATGCCTTCAAATCCCAGTGCCCGCGAGCGCCGCGCCCACGCGCGCAAGCCTTCAAGGTCGCCCACGTCGCCGTAAACCGAATCAATCGCCTCGACGCCCGCAGCGTGGGCAGCATTCACCAAGCGTCGGCGTGCATAAGACGATTCCTCGCCTTCCGCGGTTTTCACCACGCCCAAGTCAGCCGTGTAATCCTCTAGGCCGATCGTGAGCGCGACGGTTTTCTCCGAAGCGCCCGCAATCGCAAAGGCATTTTCAATTCCTAGCGCCGATTCCAGGATTGGCATCAGCCAAATGGGCCGCGCCAATCCGGCGCGCGTGGCGCGCTCTTGAACCGCCGCGTCCACCTGCGTCACCTGCTCGGGCCGTTCGACTTTGGGAATCAGGATAACGCCGGGCGCTTCCGGAACAATCTCTTCCAGGTCGGCAAGCCCCATCGGCAACTGGTTGATGCGCACCATGCGCTCCGCCGAGCCAAAGCTCACGCCGCGCAAGGCGTTGCGAACCAGCAGCCGCGCCGCATCTTTTTCCGACGCGTGCACTGAATCTTCCAGGTCAAGGATGATTGCATCCGCGCCGTGCAATCCGGCGTTGATGAAAAACTTCGGTTCGGACCCGGGAAGATAGAGGCGCGAGCGCCGCAGGCGGTCGCGCGGCGAAGGGCCGGCGAGAGGAACCGGATCGGGCAACGCCCGGCGGCCCTGCCCCAGACCCGCTCTTCGAATCGCGCACTCGATGCGGGCTGCCATCACATAAGGCAGTGCGCCCTGGTCATTAAGCACGATCCGGCCGTTCGGGACATTCAGCGCGGAAAGCACTTGACGAGCCTGCGCCTCGATCGCGGCGCCGTAAAGCACTTTGACGCGCGACCGGACTTCGAACTCAATTCCCCCCGATTCGCGCGGCTCAAAGGACACGTGCAGGTCGGAGCGAACGTCTTCACCTTCGCGACCCGCCTCGCCGCGGCGCGCCGTGTTGGCACCCGTTGTTGCTGACATCGTTCCCTTCCCCGTCATAGAAGGTGGCTGAGAATCGCGTCCGTCATCTGAAAAGTTGACGCCGCGCCCTGGGCAATCGCCTTGGGCCCGCCCGTCAGGCGCATCATATCGTACGTCCGGACTTTGCCCTCGCGCACCACCGCGGCCACCGCGTCGCGCACCTGCCTGGCTTTTGCTTCCTCTCCGACGTGGTCGAGCAGCATGGCCGCGGAAAGAATTGTTGCGATGGGATTGACGATGGGCGGATCGAGCTCGGCGTACTTGGGCGCCGAGCCGTGCGTGGGCTCGAAAACCGCCACCGCGTCGCCGATGTTTCCCGAGCACGCGAATCCCAGCCCGCCGACCAGCCCCGCGAAGGCGTCCGACGCTACGTCTCCGAAGAGGTTCGTGGCCACGACCACGCCGTAGTCCTCGGGATTCTTGGTCAGCCACATCATCTGCGCATCAATGTTCGTGGACCAGAGCGCGATTTCGCTGAACTCCTTCTGGACTTGCTTCGCCTCTTCCTCCACCATCCCCGAAGTTTCGCGCAGCACATTGGGCTTTTCGCACACGGTGACGGAACGATAGCCGAATTTTCGCGCGTAAGCAAAAGCGGCACGCAAAATCCGGCGGCAGGCGGGGCGTGTGATGATCCGAACCGAAACCGCCAGGTCTTCGCCGGCGACGGCTGCAAAGGGTTTGAACTTCGGATGCGACGCGAGCGCGCGGCGAACGTCCTCGGGCGGGTTGGTCCACTCAACGCCCGCGTAGAGGCCCTCAGTGTTCTGCCGAAAGATCACCGCATTAACCAGGGGCTCCTCAAAGCTGCCCTCTTTCTTCTGGCGAACGAAATTCAGAGGATTGCCGGCAAACGACCGGCACGGACGAATGCAGATGTCGAGATTAAAGCGCTGGCGCATGGCGACAATAGGGCTGAAGTAGGAAAAGCCTTTGCCGCGGAGTTTGAGGCTCAGTTCGGCGGCGGCCTCCGCTTTGGGCTTGGAAGTGATCGCGCCGAAGAGGCCCAGCTTGTGCTTCGCCAGAAGTTCTATCGTGCGGTCGGGCAGCGCGTTGCCTTCGTTCACCCAGAAATCCCAGCCGATGTCGGCGTGGACGTAATCCGCGTCAAAGCCCACCGCCTTGAGGACGCGCACCGCTTCGGGCGTCACCACTTTGCCGATGCCGTCCCCGGGCATCGTCACCACGGTATAACGAGCCATGAAAAGATCTCCTCTTCAATCAAGAAAGGCCCAATTTTTGTTTTACCAGTTTCTCCACGCCGCCCGCAATCACCAGCGACTGCGCCACGCGGCCAAGGGGCGCGAACGGAAACCGTTCGCCGCGCCACTCAATCGTGCCTGAACTGAAATCCACCAGCAATTCCTCGCCGGGAATGATGGTCCGATCCCCCAATCGTGAAGCCAATTGCCCACGCAGCCGCTCGACCAGCCGGGGAGATTCGACGCAAGGATAACCGTTGTTGAAAGCGTTGCGCAGGTAAGTCTGCGAGAAGCTGCCCGCAATCACTAGGGAAATTCCCTTGGTTTGCAGGGCGGTCACGGCCTGCTCGCGGCTGGAGCCGGTGCCGAAATTGAAACCGCCCACCAAAACATCCCCGGCCCGCGCCAGCTTGGCGAATTCGGGGTCGTAATTTTCCATGACCACCTGGGCCATCTTCTTTTTGGTCATGTTATCGCGGTAAGTGTAATCTTTTCCGTAGATACCGTCGGTGTTGAGGTTATCGGTGGGAAGGAAGACCAGCCTGCCGCGCAACTGGCGCGGAAATCCCTCCACAATTTCGACCTTCTCAGCCGGAGCGGCGGCGGCGTGCGCTCGCTCGAAGCGGTGAGCCACCTCGCGGCGCGGCCATTCCTTCGCGCCCGCGATGTAGCCAGCGGCGGCGGAGGCGGCAACGACAGCGGGGCTCGCAAGGTAACACTTGGCTTCGCGCGAGCCCATGCGCCCCTTGAAATTACGATTGGTGGCGGAGATGCCGGTCTCGCCCGGCTCGAGCACTCCCGCGCCGAGTCCAATGCATGGCCCGCAGCCGGAGGGCAAGGTCACTGCGCCAGCATCAACCAAGATCCGCCAGTAGCCGCGCCGCTCGGCCTCCTGCTGCACGGCGAGGCTTGCCGCGGCGAGGTAAAGCTTCACGTTCGGCGCGACTTTCTTCCCTTCCAGAACGCGCGCGGCCTCCGCCAGGTCACCCAGGCGAGAGTTCACGCAGGAAACGATGTAAGCCTTGTCAATTTTGATCCGCTGTTTTGTAATTTCCGCAAGAGGAGTGCCAGCCTGCACCGTGTCGGGCCCCGAAAGGTGCGGCGTGAGGGTTGAGAGGTCGAGAGAAATTCGGGCGCTGTATTGAGCGTCAGCATCGGGCATGGGCGGCGCCGCTTCGAGCCTAGCGAGTTCCGCTTCGCTGAGACGGTCAGTTCCCGCAGGCAACTTGGCACGGCACTCGCGGAGGAAGGCAAACGTCGTCGCGTCGGGCGGAAACCAGCCCACCAGCGCGCCCCACTCGGTGGACATGTTCGCGATGGTCAAGCGAGCTTCCATGTCTAGCGAGGCCACGCCCGGCCCGCAGAATTCCAGCGCGGCGTTCAAGACTTCGTCGTGGTTGTAGAGTCCGCAGAGCGTGATGATGACGTCCTTGCCCGCGACGCCGGGCGCAAGCGCACCGGTGATTTCCACGCGCACCGTCGGCGGAATCTGCCACCAGAATTCGCCCGTCGCCCAGATGGCCGCCGCATCGGTGCGCACCACCGGCGTGCCGACGGCCCCCAGGGCGCCGTACATGTTGGAATGGGAATCGGAAGCGACCACAAACGAGCCGGGCAGAACGTACCCTTTCTCGACCATGATTTGATGGCCGATTCCCGTGCCGGCGGGATAGAAATCCACGCCCTGCTCGCGCGCGAACGCTTCGACCTCGCGGTACTTCGAGAGGTTCGATTCAGAAGTGTTCTGGATGTCGTGGTCAAGAGCGAAGACCGCCTGGCGCGGGTCGTGCAGCCGGCGGGCGCCGATGGCCGTGAACTTTTTCATCACCGCCGAGGTGTTGTCGTGCGTCATGACGTAGCGCGGACGGATGGAGACGAAATCACCGGCGCGGAGCGGGCGGCTCGGCGCTCCTTCCGCCAAATGAAGCTGCGCGATCTTTTCAACGACAGTCTGGCCCATCAACACCTCTTCGCTATTTCTAAGTGCCCGCCTTCAGAAGCAGCATCAGCGCGCCCACCGATTCCAGCTTGTCGAGCTTCCAGACGGCGTCCATGGCTTTGCGCCGCGCCGCCTGCGACAAAAGCGGCCCCGCCAGCGCTTCAAACTTTTCTTCGACCTCGCGGTCGGAAAGCGGATTGCGCGGGTCGCCCTTAGGATAATCGAGCTGGCGCTGGAGCGCGCGCCCATCCGCAGTGTGAATCGTGACGATGACGCGCTGCAGTGCGGGAAAGAGTTTCTCAATCTCCGCATCGGCGACGACTTCCACTTTCTTGAGCTGAGCGCGAATCCTCGGGTCCGAAATTTTTTGCGGCGTGAACTGTTGTGGCGTCACTTGGCGATCCACCAGCGCGGCGGCGATGACGTAGGGCAGCGAGTGGTCGGCGGTCTCTTTCGACCGCGGATCGTACTTGCTCGCATCGGCCAGGATATCGGCGGCGCGGGCGAGTGAGCGAATGTGAACCTTCGTGACCTCTTCAGGTTTCAAGTCGTGCTCGCGCACCAGATCCAGCACCGCGGAGATGGGCGCGTGCGTCAGAGCTTCGGTCGGGAAAGCCTTCATGCCGCACTGATTGATCCGCCACGATTCGCCCAGGCCTGCGGTCAGAACTTCGAGCTTCCACTGCGGGCCCAGGCAATGCGCGAGGCCTTCTTTGCCGTCCACGACATGTTCAGGCCCGGTATAGCCACGGTCAGCGAGCAGCGCCGCCAGCACGCCGCTCTGCGTCGCGAGCGGGTCCACGGTGTTCTTCATCATGGTGAGCTTGCCGGCGGTCACCGCCCCGAGCGTCGCGCGCGCGCTCGCGGAAATGCCGATGGCGTGCTGGATTTTCGTGGCGTCGAGGTGCAGCGCGCGCCCGGCGACGATAGGCGAAACAAAAGCCGTCAGCGTGGCGTGATGCCAGCCGCGTTCGCGAATCCCCGGGAAAGCCGCCTCGCAAAAACGCATCTCGAATTCATGGCCGAGGACGATGCCCACCAGCAATTCCCTTCCGTCGCTCGCCGAGCGTTCGCAGCAGGCGATGGCGGCGGGGATGATGTCGGAAGGATGCGAAGGATCCTGCTTCCAGTAGATGTCGTTGTAATCCATCACGCGGACCATGAGCGCATTGGCCAGCGCTGCTGAGACCGGATCGATTTTCTTGCCGCTGCCGATCACCGTGCACGGGCCCGGGGCGGCGATTTCATCCAGAACTTGGAGCGCGATCTCGACGTCGTGCTGGCGAAAGCCGCCCAGCGCGCAGCCGAGCGAATCGAGCAGAAACCGTTTGGCCTGATAGACGGCATCCTGGGGCAGATCCTCGAAGCGCAGGCGTGACGCCCACTCCGCCATGCGCGCGGTGATGGTTGCTGAGGTTTCAGGCATCGGCATTCCTCGAGTGGGTCAGCGCGCGCGATCCTTGAAAGGCAGATAACTCATGAAGTCCGCGTGATGAACGATCGTCGCCTCCACGCTGCGTTTCACCAGGTCGCCCTCGGCGGCGTGGGCGGCGATGATGTGGCACACGCGGTCGGGAACGCCGCACTCCATCGCCAGCGCCACGCCGGTAAAGGGATGGCGCAGGAAGCGGCCGCGCGGGCTCTCGCGGCACTGACCGTTCACCTTTTCGTATTCCAGGAGCTTGCCGACATCGGCGAGAATCGCGCCGGCGATGACCGTATCCATGTCAATCGCAAGCGCGCGTCCGAGAAACTCGCGCATCGCCTCCGCCGACTTGCGCGCGATGTGCACCACGCAGCGCTTGTGCTCCATGAAGGTGGCCGGGCAGTCGGGAACGAGCAGAGTGAAAGGAATAGTCTGCAAGTCCTCCGGCGTGAGCGGGCTCAGTTCAAAGGCCCGGACCCAGGTTGCGGTAACTTGCTCTCGCAATTTGGGGTCGGCGATCCAGGCCAGTTCCGGCCACAGCTTTTCAACGGCATCGGGCATCGGCTGTCCATCCTTCCTGGGGGACTGATAAGCATACCCTCTCGCCGGTGCCGCGTCGAGACGACATTCGGTCCACGAGGTTGGAGAGGGACTTTTTGTCAGTGCAAAGCGCAAGCAATAGAAGGCCCACCCGTTAGCGTCTTCCTGCGTCTGG
>JAHEKS010000199.1 GCA_024638215.1 Acidobacteriota bacterium
GGGGCGTGACTGGGGTTCCCGGCCGGGAACCGTTCGATAAGGAGCTGGGCGTACCCGTTGATGATGGTGAGCAGGTTATTGAAGTCGTGCGCCACCCCTCCCGCCAGCCGGCCGATCGCTTCCATCTTGGACGCCTGACGCACCTGCTCCTCGAGGAGTTTGCGGCTGCTGAGGTCCAGCGCCACGCAAATGATCTCGTCAGAAGAATCTCCCATGGGCACCCCGCCGAGTAGTACCGGCACCCGGCTTCCGTCCTTACAGATGTACTCCTTCTCAATGGGAGTCCCCCATCCCTCAAGGCTAAATCCAGTAAAGAACTGCCGAGTTGTGCTGAGGTAATCAGGCGGCGTCATGTCGGTCCACTTCATCTTCCCCGCTGCGAGGTCCTGGCGCGTATAACCGACCATCCTCAGGAAGGCGTCGTTGGCTTCGAGAATGCGGCCGTCCGCGTGTTCGTGAATCACGCCGATCATGTTGGACTCCGCCAGAAGGCGGAAACGCATCTCAGTTTGTCGCAGTGCATCTTGCGCCTTGCGGCGCTCGGCGAATTCCGCTTCCAGCGCCGCCGTCCGTTCCGCGACCTTCGCTTCCAGATTCTCCAGCAACTGGGCACGTTCCAGGGCCAAGGCAATCTGGTCTCCCACCCCGCTCCAAAGCTCCAGATCCTCTTCAGGGATCTTTCCTCCATTGGGCCCCGCCAGGTTGAGAACTCCCAGCGGGCGCCCGCCGGAATTCAAGGGAAAGCTGGCGTGAACGCGCAGACCCTTCGTATCGCCCGTTGCCTTCTGCAGGCGTTCGCATTGCAGCGCATTGACGACCTGATCCGACTCCCCAGCCAGCATCTGGCGCTGGCACAGGCAGTCACTCTCCCACACTTTCGGAGGTTCCAGGGCCGGGGGAAGATTCCGGGAAGCCGCCAAGCGAAACCCCTGTTTCGCGTCCCAGAGGGTTATCCAGGCCGCCTGAATTCCTGGAAGTTCCATAGACAAGCTCAAGGACGTTTCGAGGACTTCTTGCACCGTCACGCTGCGGTTCAAACTGTTGGCGATGCGGTACAGGCCGCGCAGGACCTCATTGGAGCGCGCGATTTCCCATTGCTTGGCAACGAGGTGTTGGTTCAAGGATACGGCATCGTCATAGGTGGCGATCAGCAGGTCCAGGATCTGCTGGCGCTCGGCTGTAATGAAGTACTTTTGATTGCCCAGTGCGATCTGCAGTCCGGCCTGCATTTTCGACTCGGCGCGAACCTGCTGGTTGGTCAGAATGTAAGCGATTCTCGACAGCAGATCACGAACTTCGTAAGGCTTGCGGATAAAATTGTCCGCCCCCGACTGCAGGCCTTTGATCACGTCGTGAGGATTCGAGAGCCCGGTGACCAGGATGACCGGGATATCCTTCAAATCGTCCCGGGTCTTGATCTCCTTGCACAAGGCGTAGCCGTCCATGCGGGGCATGACGACATCGCTGATGATAAGGGTAGGCCGGTCGGATTTTGCGCTCGCCAGCGCTTCCTCTCCATTGCTGGCCGCACGGACCGTGTATCCTTCCTCCTCCAGCAGGTGCCTCAATTGCTCCCTCTGAGTGGGGCTGTCCTCAGCGATGAGAATTCCGATGTGGTTGTTCATCTGCTTTCGCGCGCCCATTACGCGCCTCCCTTTCTGTTCCGGTCCGACAGGCTTAATAGCATCGCGGCAATCCGCTCCGGACCCAAAACGTAGCTTGCCGCATGGAGTCTTATCGCCTCGCCCGGCATCCCGAAGACCACCGACGTTGCTTCGTCCTGCGCCACGGTGATCGCCCCTTGTTGCTTCATCAACAGCAGTTCATCCGCCCCGTCCCTTCCCATTCCTGTCAGCAAGACCCCGGCCGCGTTTGCGCCGCAAGTTTCCGCTACGGACCGAAAGAGAGATGAGACCGAAGGTCGAACGCCGTTCTCCGGGCCGTCGACCGCCAGCGAAATGCGGTCCCCCGGCGTGACCCTCATCTGAAAACCATCGGGGGCAATATAGGCGCGGCCCGGAAGCATTCGCTCATTCTGAGCTGCCAGTTGAATCGCGAATCCTGTCGCATGCTGAAGCCACTCCGCGAATCCTTGAATGAATCCGGCCGCCATGTGCTGAACCACCAGGATGGGAATGGCAAAATCCCTGGTCAACCGGGACAGGATCGTGCTCAAGACAGGCGGTCCCCCCGTCGAAGCGCCGATCGCGACCACCTGGATGGCTCGATCAGGCGGAGAGGGCGACCGGCCTTCGGGCAGGGGAGGCCTCAGAACCGCTTGCTCGCCGCGGCAGCGCGGAAGCCGCCGAACCACTTTCACTTCCGACATCAGCTTGACCGTCTGCACCAGTTCCCGTGCGCCTTGGGCGTGTTCGGGATGGCCGATGCCCGCCGGCCGCGGAATCGCCGCAAGCGCCCCCGCTTCGAGCGCCTGCATCGTCGTTTCCACTTCCCGCGGGTCCCAGCTTCCGCTCACGATGACGATAGGTGTCGGGTGAGTTTCCATGATCCGCCGCGTCGCCTCAAAGCCGTTCATGCGGGGCATGTTGATGTCCATCGTGACGACGTCGGGCTCGAACCTCTCGACCGCTTCCAAGGCCTCCTCGCCGTCGCACGCTGTCGCAACCACCCGGGTCTCAGAGTCGGCGCCGAGGATGTGAACGAGAAAGTCCCTGATGACAGGAGAATCTTCGACGATGAGGACCTTGACTGGCTTCGGCGCGGATGGTTGCGCGATGCTCACGATTCCCTCCAGGCCTGCCGCCCCAGAGCGGGCTCGGGAAATCAAATCAATCTCCCGATGATTTCCAGCAGATTGCTCTGGTCAAAGCTGCTCTTCACCAGGTAGGCGTCCGCGCCGACCTCGATGCCTTGCTCGCGGTCCTCCCGCGATTCGAGCGCCGTCACCAGCACCACGGGCAAATTCGCGAGATTCTTGTCGGCGCGGACTTTCGCCGTCAGGTCGAATCCGTTCATGCGAGGCATATCCACGTCCGACACCACGAGATCGAATGCCTCCGTCTTCAGAGTGGCGAAGGCGTCGGCGCCGTCAACCGCCGTTCGCACCGTGTAGCCGGCGGATTCCAGGATCCCTTTCAACAGTGATCGCGCGGTGATGGAATCCTCCGCGACCAGAATGGATTTCGCTTTCGCTGGGCCAGCCTCGGAGGACTCCGGCTTGGCGGAACCCTTCCCCGCTTGGGCCGCTGATTCCAACAGTTCCCTGACGTTCAAAATGGGGACCACTTCTCCGCTTCCCAGAATGGTCGCACCTGCCAGGTAGCGCACTTGCGAAAAGGGCTCGGCGGGGTTTTTGACGAGCACTTCCTGCTCCCCCAAGATCTCGTCCACCCGAAACGCCACGCGTCGCCCGGCCGAGTTGAGAAGCACCAGGGGGCGCTTGCCGTTGCCGTCTGCCACCGCCGGTTGGCGAGGGAGTTCCAGGACATCTTCGAGCCGCACGAAGGCTACAGCGCGACCGCCCAGCTCGATCGTTTCCCGGTTTTCGACCGTCCGAACGTCCTCGGAACTGGCGCGCGCGGCCCGCTCGACCCCGGAAGTCGGCAGGATGAAGATCTGTTCTGCCGCCCGCACCAGAATCCCGCGGGATGTGGCCAGCGTCACCGGCAGAACCATGCGAAAGGTCGTCCCGGCATCACGGTGCGTTTCCACCCTGATTGTTCCGCCCAGCTTTTCCACCTTTTCCTGCACGATGGCCAATCCCAGGCCGCGGCCGGAAAGATCCGTGAGGATGGGATTCGTGGAGACTCCGGAACGGAAGATCAGCGGCAAAATCGTCTCTTCATCAAGCTGGTCGGCTTCCGACTTCGGCAATGCTCCCTGTTTGACCGCGGCGGCGCGCACCCGTTCCCATTCAATCCCAGCCCCGTCATCCGCCACCACGATCTCAATGCGTCCCGCGTCTTGCGGTGCAATCGCGAGGGTCAGTCGGCCTCGCGGCCCCTTATGTTTTGCCGCGCGGAGGGACGGATTTTCGATGCCGTGGTCAACCGCATTGCGCAGCAGATGGATGAGCGGATCCTTCATCTCTTCCAGAATCCGCTTGTCCACTTCCACCTCGCCGCCCTGCATCTCGAATTCGATCTCTTTCCCTTGCTGGCGCGAAAGGTCGCGCACCAGCTTGGGGAAAAGTTCCAAGATGGTGGCAAGAGGCAGCATCAAGGCGCGCTTCATCTCCTCGACCAAGCCATCCACTCTGCCCGCCAGAAACCGGGCATCCTGCTGCGCCGCACGAGCCTGGACCGCCAGGCCGCTCTGAAGGGATTTGACGGTCGCATCTTCCCCTTCGAGATACTGGAGGATCCTTTCCAGGTGGGCCCTGGCCCTGCCCGAGCCGTTCTCCGCGCGGCCATTCTTGCCAAGATCCTCGATTCTTTGAAGGTCGGGACCGATCTGCGTGAGCTTCCGTCGCCACGCGGCCAGCGCCGTGGACGTTTCCTTCAGACCCGCGACGCGGCGCTGGGCCGCCAGCTTGGCGGAGAGCAATTCTTCCGCTTGCAGGAACAGCGCGTCGAGTTTCGTCGAGGCAATTCGCACCGTGGCGCCGCCGGAGGATTCTTCAACACTCGCTGGCGGTCGGGAAGCAGGAACCGGCTCTCCCCAAGCTGCCGTTCCGCCTGTATCTTTTTGCTCCGCTACCGGTAGCACGGCGGGATGAGCTGTTCCCGGTGGAAGCGATTCTCCCGGTTGCCGCCTCCGCCCGGCAGAGCGAAGCAGCGCCGCCAGAGCGTCGAGCATGCGGTGGAGCTCGTCGAAAAGCCCCGGAGACAGTCGAAGCTGGCCCTGCCTTAGCGCGGAAAACTTGCTTTCCAAAGCTTGGCAGTGAGCCTCGACTTCGCCCAGATTGACCGCCCGCGCCGCTCCCTTCAGGCTGTGAGCCTCCCGAAAAGCTTTTTCAATGACCGCGGACTGCGCCTCGGCGTCGGAAGTTTTCTCCAGCTCCACCAGGCCTGAAACCATCGCGGTAATGTGCTCGTCCGCCTCTATTCTGAAAGTCGCCAGCAGCTTCTCTCGAAATTCGTGATTCTTGGTGCTCATGTCTCCAGCTCCTCGCCTGCGCGGAAGGCTCTAGACGCGATAATGTTCGACCAGTTGCTTCAGCTTCAGGCCCAGGTCATGGAGGTTTTGGGCGGAGGTTTCCGCCTGCTTGGTGCTGGCCGCATTCTGCGTGCTCGCCAGGCGGATGTTCTCCATCGCCGCGGCCACCTGGTCCGTCCCCACCATCTGCTGCTGCGATGACGCCGCTATCTGCGTCGCCGCCTGCGCCGACTCCGCCAGGCTCTCCATCAACATCCGGATCGATTCGTCCGTCTCCTTCGATTGCTTCACCCCCGCTTCCACCGCCTTCGACCCCTGCTCGGTCGCCATCACCGCCGCCGTCGTCGCCTTCTGAATGTCACTCAGAATCGTCCGCACCTGCGCCGTCGCCTGCTTCGATTGCTCCGCCAGGCTCCGCACCTCCTGCGCCACCACCGCGAACCCTTTCCCTTGCTCCCCCGCTTTCGCCGCTTCGATTGCCGCGTTCACCGCCAGCAGGTTCGACTGCTCCGCCAGATCGTTCACCGTGGCGATGATTTCCCCGATCGCCTGGCTCTGTTCGCTCAGCCGCACGATGCTCCCCGCCACCGACTCCATCTGCTCCTGGATCCGCTGCATCCCTTCCAGCGTCTCTTCCACCGCCTTCTTGCCCGACTGCGACGCCTGGCTCGACTTCTGCGCGCTTTCCATCACGTACTTGGCTTTTTGCGACGAAAGCTGCGCCGTCTGCTTCACCTCTTCCACCGTCGTGGTGGTCTGGTTCACCGCCGCCGCCGTCTCCGCCGCGCCCGAGGCCACCTGCGTGGTCGAGGCCAGAATCTCGCTCGCCGCCGAACCCAGCACGTTGACCCCTTCCAAAATCTGCCGGTTTACCTCGCGAAGGTTATCCACCATCTTGCGGAAGGTCTGCGCCAGTGTTCCTACCTCGTCGCCGCGGTGGTCGGAGGGAACGGAGACGGTCAAGTCGCCGGCGGCCACCCGCTCCGCCAAGCGGGAAATCTGCAGGAGCGGGGTGGCAATCGCCCGGCTCAGCAGGAAGATCATCCCGACCCCCACCAGTAACGCAACGACACCAACCCAGAGGAAAGCGCGGGTAGCGCTTGCCGCGACTTGGCCGGAGTGCGCCACGGCGGATTCGGCCCTCGCGTTTGCGTTGTCCACCAGTTGATTCGTAAGGGCTTGCATCCTTCGGACGCGGTCCAACTGCACGCCCAGGATGACCCGCAGGGCAGGCTCGGTCTTTCCCTGCCGGATCAGCGGCATAACTTGCGAGTTGCGGGCTTGCCGGAAAGCGATCAGGGTAGAATCCAGCTCTTTCAAGAGGCGGACAACTTCGGGGCTTTCGGTATTCCGCCCGAGCAGCCTTTGGAGAATTTCGCTGGCCTGCTTGCTGCGGTCCTCAATGTCCCGGTACCACGCTTCCTGCTGCGCCGGGTTCTTGATTAGGATCATATCGAGTTGAGCGGCGCGGATGTCGTTTTCATGGGCCCTGAGCGTCAACACATCCTTTGCGTTTTGAAACCGCGTCTCGTACAGGTCCCGTTCCGAGGCTTGCATGGCGTGAAACCCCCGATAGGCGGTCCAGACGGCGACGCCTAGAGACAGGACCATCAGCCCGACCCCCCACAAAAGCTTTGCGCGCGTCGAAAGATTCAGGAACCACTGCATACGAACCTCCTCCGTTCCAAATTCACTCCTCCATCCCTCCGCCTGCTGCCAGGCGCGGGTCGCTCAAGATTTTTTCCGCATCAAGAATCACCAGGCGTTCCGGCGTCACTCCCTTCAAGTAATCCTCACGAATGCCGGTCAAAGTGGGGAGCGACGGCTGAATCAGGCTCAGTGGGATCGAACGCATGCCCAGGATCTGGTCGGCGAGTATCCCTAGCTCCAGCTCTCCGCTCTGGATGACCAGGACCTTGTTCAGGTCGGGCAGCCCCTTTTCCGGCAGGTCGAAGAGCTTCTTGATGTCAATGACCGGCAGGATTCTGCCGCGCACATTCACGATGCCCGCCACAAAAGGCGGGTTCCAGGGAAGCGGTGTCAGCTCGCGCAAGGGAAAGATCTCGCGCACCCAGCGCGACTCCAGCCCATAAGTCTCGTAGGCCAAGAGGAAAGTCACGACCTCCGCCGATGGTTCGTCCCTTTCCTTCGCCGGCTCACGGCCGAGCGCCACGGCCCGCGCCTTGAGGATTCGCCTCTTCTCTTCATCGGAGGGGCTCAACGCACGCCCGAGCGCCCCCTGAACGCTCTCCATGCGGCGATGCGCTTCTTCCCAATCCACGGGCTTCGCTTCAACAATGCTCGAGCGTCGATCCTTCACCGCACACCTCTCTTCCCAACCCGCGCGGAGCCGCCGGCAGGGGCACTGACGCTGACCGGCGCCGCCGAATGCCGGCCGCCGTCCGGCTTCACTCCGAGCTCAGCCTCGACGATTTCCGACAATCGCCCCGCCGTCATCCCCTCCGACTCCGGCAGAACCTCGTCGCGCGCACGCGTTGACAAAAGGTTTCGAGCGATTTGGAGATACCGGAAGGAAGCTTCCGCATCATTCTGCTGCCGCGCCAGATTCGCGAGCGCCAGGTGCGCCAGCACGAAATCAGGATCGAGATACAGCGTGCGCTTCAACGCCTGGCGGGCCTCGTCGCGCGCACCTCGCTCCAGCAGGATCGTGGCGCGAAGGTAGTGATAGCCGGCGTGCACCTTGTCCTTTTCAATCGCCCGCTCGCATTGGACGAGCGCTTCGGCAAGCTTCCCCTGGTTCGCGAAGGCGCACGCCGCAAGCGCCATCGCCTCCGGGGTCTGGGCCGTCTGGTCCTCCCCGCTTTCCAAGACCTCGGCCGCTTGTGCGTAATTGCCCTCGGCGTAAAGCGTGCTCGCCGCCTCAAATCCCGGCGGCAGCGACTGGGGAGCCATTGGTTCGGCCGCTTCCAGATCTGAACGCTCGGCGTTCACCGGCAGGACACCTTCCTTACCTGCGGGGGAGAACGGAAATTCATCCAACCTTTGGGCCTCGGTCCAGACAGGTTCGGGCGCAGAAAACCATTCGACGGTCCGGACCGGCCCAGCGGCTTTCTTCCGATAAAGGATCGTTCCCGAGAGGTGAATGGCGTTGAACTCCGAAAAGAGCTCCGCAGAAGCTTCACAGGGGCTGACCATCAGCCATCCTCCGTCCACGAGGCACCGAAAGAACTTTTGCGCCACCTTTCGTGCCTGCCCCGGCGAGAAATACATCAGGACGTTGCGGCAAAAGATAACGTCCATGGCATTGGTGCCGGTCGAGAGGGACGGGTAGGCATCCTCCGCCAAGTTGAGGAATGAGAACAAAACCTGCCGTTTGATCTTCGGCAGAATCTCATAATGACGCCCTCGTTTGCTGAAATAGGTCGCCTTCAGTTGCTGCGGGGCATCGCGAAATGACCAGTCGCCATAGATGCCTGCGGAGGCTTTATCCAGAGACCGCGGATTGATGTCGGTAGCAAGAATCGTGACTCGGCCGGCGGCCTCTGGGCCGGCCATTCGGTCGAGCGCGATGGCCATCGAATACGGCTCTTCGCCGCTCGCACAGCCGGCGCTCCAGATGCGAATGCGCTCACCATCTCCGCGCCGCTGGCGGAACAACTCGGGAAGAATCCGTGTCTCAAGAACCTCGAAGGCGGCCCTCTCCCGAAAGAAATGCGTTTCACCCACGGTCAAATGGCTGGCCAGCACCTCAATTTGACGGCGGGAAAGGGGCGAGGGCAGGAGCCACTCCACGCAGGCTCGCGGGTCCTGAAACTCAAATTCCCTCGCCGCCGACCCAATCCCCCGCTCCATGTCCCGCCAGCGCTCGCGAGGAAAGTACAGGCCTACCTGATCCATCAGGCAGGTGCTTACGCGTTCCAAT
>JAHEKS010000200.1 GCA_024638215.1 Acidobacteriota bacterium
GGCCCCCACTCGTGGAAGAAATTCCTCCATCCCTCGCGGGTTCGCTTGTGGCAGGCCGACCGCGAAGACGGCGGCTTCAAGGTGCTCGAAGAACCGCTCGACACGCGCAAGATGGCTTTCATCGGTGTGCGCTCCTGCGACCTGCACGCCGTCGCAATCCAAGACAGGGTATTTACACAGGGAAACTACGTCAGCCCAGCGTACCAGGCGCGGCGCAAACAGGCGTTTATCGTGGCGGTCAACTGCGGCCAGGCGGGCGGCACCTGCTTCTGCGCTTCCATGGGCACGGGTCCCAAGGTCACAAAGGATTTTGACTTGGCGCTGACGGAATTGCTGGATGCCGGGCGGCACTGTTTCCTGATCGAAGCCGGCACGGAGTCTGGAGCCGAGATTTTGGGCGAGCTTTCTCTCGATCCGGCCGGCGATGAGGAGAAAGCTGCGGCCGAGCGTGCGATTTCAGCCGCCGCCGGGCAGATGGGCCGGCGCATGGACACCGCCGAGATCAAGGAGTTGCTCTACCGCAATTACGATCACCCGCGCTGGGAAAACGTCGCGGCGCGCTGCCTGACTTGCGCCAACTGCACCATGGTTTGCCCCACCTGCTTCTGCACCAGCGTCGAAGACGTCACAGACTTAAAGGGTGAGCACGCCGAGCGCTGGCAGTGGTGGGATTCCTGCTTCACAATGGATTTTTCCTATATCCACGGCGGCAGCGTGCGCTCGACCGCCAAGGCGCGCTACCGCCAGTGGATGACCCACAAACTGGCAACTTGGTTTGACCAATTCGGCACTTCGGGTTGTGTGGGCTGCGGCCGGTGCATCACCTGGTGCCCGGTGGGCATAGACATTACGGAAGAGGTGCGCGCCATTCGGGAGACCGAGCGGAAAAACTCAGGAAAGGATCGCCATGGAAACACTGAAAGGGATTCTGGCTGAGCACAATTTTTTCAAGGGCCTGGAGGATCGCTACCTCGACCTGCTGGTTGGGTGCGCCTCCAACGTCCGCGTTGACGCGGGTGAATTCTTCTTCCGCCAGGGAGAAGAAGCCAACCAGTTTTATCTCATTCGGCACGGGCTCGTCTCAGTGGAGATGTTCGCGACGGGGCGCGGGGCCATCACGGTACAGACAGTGGGAGAAGGCGACGTCCTCGGCTGGTCGTGGCTGATTCCTCCTTATCGCTGGATGTTCGATGCGCGCGCCACGCAATTGACGCGCGCCTTCGCGTTGGACGGCAAGTGCCTGCGCGACAAGTTCGCCAAGGACCACGACCTGGGCTACGAACTCCTGAACCGGTTCGTGCCGATCATCGAGCAGCGCCTGAATGCCACCAGGCTGCAGCTTTTGAACTGCTATGAAGTCAGCGCCTGACGAGACGACGTTGGTCCCTTCCGCCCATCCCATGATTCCGGCGCTCTATCGCGTTCGCCGGACCCGGCGGGAGACCTATGACACGTTTACGGTCGAGCTCGACCCGCCCCATGGCTCGCGCGGGTTCGCTTTCGCGCCCGGGCAGCTCAACATGCTTTATGCCTTCGGCGTGGGCGAGATCCCGATCTCCATCAGCGGCAGCCCGGAACGCCCCAAGCCGCTGATTCACACGATTCGCAACGTCGGCGCGGTGAGCAGGGCGCTCAGTCTGCTGAAACATGGGGACGTGGTAGGCGTGCGCGGCCCGTTCGGAAGCTCGTGGCCGGTGGAAGAGGGAGTTGGGCGGGACGTGGTGATTGTCGCGGGCGGTATTGGCCTCGCGCCGCTGAGGCCCGCGCTCTATGCCATTCTGGCGCGCCGCAAGGACTTCCAGCGGGTCTCACTGCTCTACGGAGCACGCACGCCGGAGGATCTGCTCTACGTCAAAGAGCTGGAACACTGGCGCGGCCGGTTGGACCTGAGCGTTCTCGTAACAGTGGACCGGGCGATGGGAGACTGGCGTGGGGCGGTCGGCGTGGTGACGACGCTCATTCCGCGATCGGCGTTTGATCCCTCGACCGCCTTGGCCATGGTGTGCGGCCCGGAAATCATGATGCGCTTCACCATCCTCGAATTGCAGAAGCGCGGCCTCGAAAACGATCAGATTTACATTTCGATGGAGCGCAACATGAAATGCGCCGTGGGATTCTGCGGGCATTGCCAGCTCGGCCCCACGTTTGTGTGCAAGGACGGGCCGGTCTTTCGCTACGACCGCATCCGTCAGTTTTCGGAGTTGCGCGAGGTCTGAAATGGCGCGAAAAGCGAAACCCAAGCTCGCGGTTTGGAAGTTCGCTTCCTGCGACGGCTGCCAGTTGAGCCTGCTGGATTGCGAGGACGAACTGCTCGCCGTGGCCGGCGAGGTGGACATCGCGAATTTCGCCGAGGCGTCGCGGGCGGTCATCAAGGGGCCCTACGATGTATCGCTGGTCGAGGGCTCCATCACCACGCCCCACGACGCGGAGCGGATCCACCATATCCGCCGGGCCTCGAAGTTCTTGGTGACCATCGGTGCCTGTGCCACCGCGGGCGGCATCCAGGCGCTGCGCAACTTCGCCAACGTGGAGAAATTTACCTCCATCGTCTACGCCACGCCGGCCTACATCCAGACGCTTTCCAAATCCACGCCCATCAGCGAGCACATTCGCGTGGACTTTGAGCTGCGCGGCTGCCCGATCAACAAGCAGCAACTGGTTGAGGTTCTCGGCGCGTTTCTAAACCACCGTAAGCCGGTGACGCCCGAGCACAGCGTCTGCGTCGAGTGCAAGTCGCGCGGCAACGTTTGCGTGATGGTCGCCCACGGCACACCGTGCCTCGGGCCGGTGACGCACGCGGGTTGCGGGGCCCTATGCCCCTCTTACGACCGCGGCTGCTACGGCTGCTTCGGCCCCATGGAATCGCCGAACACGAAATCCTTGAGCGAGGGCTGGGTCCACCTGGGCGTCAAGGAAGCGGATTTGGTGCGGGCCTTCCGCGGTTTCAACGCCTACTCCGAACCCTTCCGCCGAGAGAGCGAAGCGCATGAAAAGTAGGACCATCAAGGTTGATTACCTGGCGCGCGTCGAAGGCGAGGGCGGCCTGTACGTCAAAATGAAGGGCGACAAGCTCCTGGACGTGAAGCTGAAGATTTTCGAGCCGCCGCGCTTCTTCGAGGCCTTCCTGCGCGGCCGCAATTACAGCGAAGCTCCCGACATTACGGCGCGTATCTGCGGCATCTGCCCCGTCGCCTACCAGATGAGCTCCGTCCACGCCATGGAAGACGCCTTCGGCGTCAAGGTGGAGGGCCCGCTGCGTGACCTGCGCCGGTTGATTTACTGCGGAGAATGGATCGAAAGCCACGCCCTGCACGTTTACATGCTGCACGCGCCGGATTTCCTCGGTTATCAGGATGCCATCCAGATGGCGCGCGACCACGCGGACGCCGTTCAACGCGGGCTGAAGCTGAAGAAGACCGGGAACGACCTCGTCACTTTGGTCGGCGGCCGGGAAATTCATCCCATCAACGTGCGCGTGGGCGGGTTTTACAAGGTGCCAACGCGCAGTGAACTCGACGCCCTCACGGATCGCCTCAAGTGGGCGCGCGAAGCCGCGATTGAAACCGTGCGCTGGGTCGCCACCCTGCCGTTTCCCGAGTTTGAGCAGGACTACGTCTTCGTGGCGCTTCGCCATCCGGACGAATATCCGTTCAACGAAGGTCACCTGGTTTCCAACCGTGGGCTCGATATCCTCATTCGCAACTACGAGGACCATTTCGCGGAAGAGCACGTGGAGCACTCGAATGCTTTGCACTCGGTGCTTAAGCCGGACACGAACTATTTTGTCGGGCCGCTGGCGCGCTACAACCTTAACTTCGACCGGCTTTCCCCCGTCGCCCAGGAAGCGGCGCGCGCGGCCGGGATCGGACCGGTGTGCCGCAATCCCTTCCAAAGCATCATCGTGCGCAGCGTTGAAATCGTGCAGGCGTGCGACGAAGCGCTGAGAATCATCGAGCGCTATCAGCCCCCAGAGAAGCCCGCCGTTGAGATCCAGCCGCGCGCGGGAACCGGCCACGGCTGCTCGGAAGCGCCGCGCGGGATTCTTTACCACCGTTATCGCCTCGACGCCGCCGGCGTGATCCTCGACGCCAAGATCGTCCCGCCCACTTCGCAAAACCAGAAGACCATCGAGCGGGACCTCCGGGAATTCATCCCCAAGTTTTCGCACACCCCGCAGGCAGAACTGCAGTGGAAGTGCGAGCAGGCCATCCGCAACTACGACCCGTGCATCTCCTGCTCCGTGCATTTCCTCAAACTCGACCTTGAGCGCGAGTGACGGACGCGATGGCGACCGCGAGCAGCCCCAAAATCCTGGTTGTCGGCATCGGCAATCCCTTTCGCGGCGACGACGCGGCGGGGCTGCACGTCGTGCGGGCACTTAAGGAAGCCGGACTCAACGCTGCAACACTGGTCGAGCATTCTGGCGAGGGTGCGGCATTGATGGAAACTTGGAAGGGTGCCGATGCTGTTATTTTGATTGACGCGGTCAGTTCCGGCGCGGCCCCTGGCACGGTGCACCGGCTGGAGCCGCTCATAGACCCGCTGCCCAGCGCGATGTTTCAACACTCGACGCACGCCTTCAGCATTCCGCAGGCGATTGAATTGAGCCGTGCGCTGAATCAGCTTCCCGGGCGCCTGGTCGTATTCGGGATCGAAGGCACGGATTTCCAGGCCGGGGAACAACTTTCTTGGGAAGTCGCGGGAGTTTTGCCAGAAGTCGCAAGGCAAGTGATTGAGGAAACCAGGCGCTTAAGATCACTGGTGGAATCCCAGAGGTGATTCGCGATGCGCGAATCGTCTTAAGTAGCGGAGCTGAGGCGTGCGACCTTCTTCTCGCGAGCGTGGAGGTTGCGGAATAAGCGCGCCCGTGCGGCCGCTCAGCAGATGCGCGGCAGCGGCTCGCCCAGCATGACGTCCAGAATGCGCGTGCCGCCAATCGGAGTTTTCATCAGCACGCGCCGCGGGTGCGCGGCAACGACTTCGCCCATCCGGCAAGCTTCCGCGCCCAGCGGATGCTCGCGCATTCGCTTCAGCACCGCCTCCGCGGCCTCCGGCGCCACCATTGCGACCAGTTTGCCTTCGTTGGCCACGTAGAGCGGATCGAGACCCAGAATTTCGCATGCGCCCTTCACGGTCTCACGGACAGGAATCAGCCTTTCATCCAACTCCATGCCCACTTCTGAGCGCGCCGCGATTTCGTTGAGCACCGTGGCCACTCCGCCGCGGGTCGGGTCGCGAAGGCAATGGATGTTTTCGCTTGCCTCGAGCATCGCGGCGACCAGTGAATCGAGCGCCGCGCAGTCGCTCTCGATGGGGCCTTCAAATTCCAGGTTCTCGCGCTTCGACATCACCGCCATGCCGTGGTCGCCGATGGTTCCGCTCAGCAGGATTTGATCGCCCGGTCGCGCCCGGTTGGCGGAGATTTGAACCGGCCGCTCGATCACGCCCAGGCCCGTCGTCGTAATGAAAATCTGATCCCCTTTGCCGCGGTTGACGACCTTGGTGTCTCCCGTCACGAGCATCACGCCGGCCTCGTCCGCGACTGCGCGCATGGATTCGACCACGCGGGTCAGAGCCTCCGTCGCCAGGCCTTCCTCAAGAATGAATGCTGCTGCAATGTAACGGGGTACGGCGCCACACATCGCCAGATCGTTGATCGTTCCGTTGATGGCCAACCGCCCGATGTCTCCGCCCGGGAAAAAGATCGGTGTGACGACGAAAGAATCCGTGGTGAAAGCGAGACGCAGGCCATTCATCTCGAGAACCGCCTGATCGTCCAGCCGCGCGAGGTAGGGATTGTCAAAGCGCGGGAGAAAGACCTTCTCGATCAGTTCCTGCGTCAGCTTTCCCCCGCTGCCGTGGCCGAGGACGATGTGTTCGTGGTCGGCGATCGGGGCGGGGCAGATCTCGCCGGGGAGCGGAGGCCGTGGCTTATCGCTCATGAATGGGCGCCCTCCGGATTAGCTGGAGCAGCAGTCGCACTCGCGGCTTGCTCCCCGCCGGCAGGCGCAATTTGATTCTTCGGGTGGCGCCCGTAAGCGAAGTACGCGGCGCACGCGCCCTCGGCGGAAACCATCGTGGCACCGAGGGGATGGGCGGGCGTGCACTCAGTTGCGAAGGCCGGGCAGTCGTGCGGCTTCTTGATCCCGCGCAGGATTTCGCCGCTGATGCAGATCGAGGCCTCCTGCGTGTTGATGCTCCCGACCTCGAAGCGGCGCTCGGCGTCGTAGTCGCGGAACTCTTCGCGCAGGCGGTAGCCGCTTGCGGGAATCTCGCCCACGCCGCGCCACTTGCGCGCGCAAACTTCGAACACCGTCACGACCAGTTTCTGCGCAGGGACGTTTCCTTCGCGCGTCACGGCGCGCACGTATTGGTTCTCGACTTTGGCGCGGCCTTGCTCGAGCTGCCTGACCGCGAGCAGCACGCCTTCGAGCAAATCCAGCGGCTCAAACCCGGTGATGACGATGGGCACTTTGTAGCGCGCGCTGATGACCTCGTATTCACGATAGCCCATGACGGCGCACACGTGACCGGGGCCGAGAAATCCCTGCACGCGGTTCCATGGGGAGTCCAGAATCGCCGTCAGGGCGGGCGGCACCAGCACGTGGGAAACGAGAATCGAAACGTTTTGAATGCCTTCCTGCCGGGCTCGCCAAACCAGCATGGCGTTGGCCGGCGCGGTGGTCTCGAAGCCGACGGCGAAGAACACAACCTGCTTCTGCGCATTGTCCCGGGAGATTTTCAAACAGTCGAGTGGAGAGTAAACGATGCGGACGTCGCCGCCTTGCGACTTCACCGTGAACAGGTCGAGCCGCGAGCCGGGAACGCGGAGCATGTCGCCGAAGGAACAGAAGATGACGTCCTTTCGCGCGGCGATCGCGTGCGCCTTGTCAATCAGCTCCAGCGGGGTGACGCACACCGGGCAGCCCGGCCCATGGACCAGCTCGATGCCCGCGGGCAGCAGGTCGTCAATGCCGAACTTGACGATGGAGTGCGTCTGCCCGCCGCAGACTTCCATCAGGACCCAGGGCTGCGTTTGCACGCGGCGAATTTCCTCCAACAATTTGTTGGCGATCTCCGCGTCGCGATATTCGTCGAGATATTTCATTCGTTCGGCTTTCCAGTGCTGCGCCTCGGTGAGGCGTCAGCCTGATCGTCGCTCAGCTCCGCGAGCTGGGCCATTTCTTCGAGGAGTTGGTAAGTGCGCGCCGCTTCTTCCTCATCCACGCGGCTGATGGCGAAGCCGGCGTGCACGATCACGTAGTCGCCCGTCGCCGCCTCGGGAACATATTCCAGGCAAGCCTCGCGCAGGATTCCACCAAACTGAATCTTGCCCATGCGCAGCCCGCCCGCGTCCGTGACCGACATGATCTTGCCGGGAATTCCCAGGCACATGTTCAACCTCTTTCGACCGCGGCGTTTGCAATCACGGCCTGCCCGAGCGCAATGCCGCCGTCATTGGGCGGCACTTGCGCGTGCAGGTAAACTTCGAAGCCGTCACGCCTGAGCGCCGCAACCGCCAGCCGAAGCAACAGCATGTTCTGAAACGTTCCGCCGCTCAAGCAGATTTTGTTCAGCTTTTCGCGCTCGCGCAGGCGGTGGCAAACTTCGGCAATCATGACGGCCAGCGTATTGTGGAAACGGGCCGCGATGGCGCTCGCGGCTGTTCCCTTGATTGCTTCGCCAACGATGGCGCGAATCATCGGCCGCAGGTCAATCTGCCAAGGCTCCGCGTCGCCGATTTCGAAAGGATAGCCGCCTTCCACGCCCTCGGCTGCAGCCATTTCCAAATCAATTGCCGCCTGGCCTTCGAAATTGATTTCGTGCCGCAGGCCGAGAAACGACGCAGCCGCGTCAAACAATCGCCCGCAGGAGGAAGTTGCGACAGTATTGATTCCGCGCTCGAGCATCGCCTGGACCATTCGCAGCGAGGCGGCGGGGATTTCTCTCCCGAGCGGCAAATCGCCCGGCAAAGCTTCATTGCCGAAAGCATCGCGCCAATAGCTGAGCGCGCTGCGCCACGGCTGGCGGATGGCCGTGTCTCCGCCGGGCAAGGGCACATAGCGCAGGTGCGCGCGCCGCTCGAATCCGGCGAAATCCGTCACCATAAATTCGCCGCCCCAGATCCTTCCGTCGGTTCCGTAGCCGGTGCCGTCGAACGCGACGCCGATAACTTTCTCGCGCAGGCCGTTTTCCGCCATGCAGCTCGCGATGTGCGCGTGATGGTGCTGAACGCCGACTTTGCGCAGCCCGGCCTGTTCGAGCGCGTATCGAGTGCTCAGATAATTCGGGTGAAGGTCGTAAGCCACCACGCGCGGCTCAATGCGAAACAGCCGCTTGAGATTGGCGAGCGTTTCCTCAAAGAAGACCAGCGTCTCGTAATTTTCCAGGTCGCCGATATGCTGGCTGAGGATGGCGTAGCGGCCGCGCGTCAGGCACAGAGTGTTTTTGAGTTCCGGCCCGCACGCGAGGATTTCGGCCATCGGCAATCCTAGATCGATGGGCTGAGGGACGTAGCCGCGCGACCGCCGCAGCACGCGCTCCTTCCCCTCGAAGACACGCACCACGGAATCGTCCACGCGCATGTGGATGTCGCGGTTGTGAAGCAGAAGCCGGTCGGCCACGCCGCTCAAGCGCGCGAGAGCCTCGTCATTGGCGGTGACGATGGGCTCCTCGCTCAAATTGCCGCTGGTCATGACCAGCGCGCGGAAAGCGGGCGGACCGCCGGGCGTATCACCAAACAGCAGCGAGTGGAGCGGCGTGTAGGGCAGCATTACACCCAACGTGTCGTTGCCGGGCGCGACCGCCGGGGAGATTCGGCTCTCCTGGCGGCGGGGCAAAATCACAATGGGCCGGCGAGGGCTGAGGAGCGCCATGCGATCCTCATCAGATACGACGCAAAAGCTCTCGATGGCGGCAAGGTTG
>JAHEKS010000453.1:0-32990 GCA_024638215.1 Acidobacteriota bacterium
AATCGCGCCCCCGCCGTTCTTGACCGGATCATACAGCCAGTCGGCGAAATATTTGTCGACGCCGATTTCTCTCGGCCCCTGGTGGCCGTACTCGACGATGATTTTCTGGACGGGGCCCAGTTCGCCGCTACGGACGCGATGGAACAAATCGTGGGTGGGCGCTACCCAGGCGTTCCAGTAATTCACCATCAGCTTGATGCCCGCCTGTTTCGCCAGCCGGGCCATTTCGCGCGCGTCGGCGGCGTTGGTCGCCATGGGCTTTTCCGTGGAATAGTTAATGTGCCGCTTGGCGCACTCGCGCAGGATGGCAAGGTGCTTGTCGTTTTCCGTGGTGACAATCACCGCGTCGGGCTTTTCTTCGTCGAGCATCTTCACGTAGTCGGAATAAAACTTGACGCTGGCGGGCACGCGTGCTTTGGCTTTGGCCACAAGGTCCGGGTGCGGGTCGGCGATGGCCACCAATTGCGCCTCCGGCTCCTTGGGGATGTCGTTGAGCAGGCCCCACACGTGGTCGTGGTCGAGGCCCACAATGGCCAGCCGCGTTTTGCCAGGCGTGCCTTGCGGCGTAGCGATGGAAGAGACCAGGAAAAGCGCTCCGACCAGAAGAAAAGCTTTGTTTAGCATAAGGCTGCCTCCTCGAAGTGAAACCCGAATCCGAGAATCTTACGATTAGAACGCCCGGTGTCTTGCGCGCCCGGCCAGAGCCCGTTCAAAAAAACGCGCTCTGAAGGGCGGGGGTCAATTTCACCAGCGCGTCGTGAACGCGCTCGAAGCCCAGCCCGAACAGAAACCACACCGGGGCGTATTCCAGCGCGACGATCCCCTGAAAGTTGCCGCGCAGGTGAGAATAATCCCACGGGCATTTCCCCGTGAGCCTGCGCAGCAGCCAGCCGGTGATGAACTCGATCAGCCAGATCCCCAGCAGGTACACCAGCCCGCGCAGGACCCAGATGTGAGGCCGAAGCAAGTTGTGCACCGGCTCGCCCAGCGGCGCGAGCAATCCGTAAATGGGCAGCATCCAGAGATAAGTGTGGCCGGCCAGCTTCCAGTCGGGTTGGCGGCGCGTGACCTTTTCGGTGACGGCCGTCCACACGATTTCAAAGCACCAGCCCAACAATCCGTAAATCCAGAAACGGAAGAACATTTGGTGGATTCTACCTCCAACCTCCCGCGCCGCGAGCTAAACCTTGAGGTCGGCCGTCGCCAGGAATCGCGGCGGGCGGCGGTGGTGCGTGGCCTGCTCGAAGGCAAAGGCGAGCTTGATGAGCGCGGGCTCGCTCCAGGCGCGGCCAAAGAACGAAATCCCCACCGGCAAGCCAAAAACGAACCCGGCTGGAACGGTGATGTCCGGATAGCCCGCCACCGCGGCGAGGCTGGAGCTGCCGCCCGTATCGTGGTCGCCGTTCACCAGGTCGGTAGTCCACGCCGGGCCGCCGGTCGGCGCCACCAGCGCATCAAGCGCGAACTTGTCCATCACCGCGTCAATCCCCTCGGCGCGTGTCATGCGGTGATTGTTTTCGAGCGCGTCGAGATATTCTTTGGAGCTCAGCGGTCCCCGCTCCTGCGATTTGACGAACAGTTCCTGCCCGAAGTAGGGCATCTCCTTTTCCTTGTTCTTTTCGTTGAATTTGATCAGATCGGCCAGCGTGTGTACGGGCGCGCCGGGGCCGAGGCCCGCGAGATACGCGTTCAGGTCAGCCTTGAACTCATATTGCAGAACCAGATCTTCGGTCTTGCCGAATTTCTCGAGCGTCTCGATTTCTACAGGGTCCACAATCTCCGCGCCCTGGCGCTTCATTTCACCAAGAGCATCGTTCATCAACTTGTCAACAGCGTCGTTAAATCCAAAAAGCTTGCGCACCACGCCGATGCGCGCGCCTTTCAAGCCGTGTGGGTCGAGGAATTTCGTATAGTCCGCGGCGGCCTTGCCTGCGCTGGCTGCCGTGGCCGGGTCCGCCGGGTCCACGCCCGCCAGCGCACCGAGCAGAATCGCAGCGTCGGTGACGGTGCGAGCCATAGGCCCCGCGGTATCCTGGCTGTGGGCGATGGGCACGATGCCCGTGCGGCTGATGAGGCCCAAAGTCGGCTTGATGCCGACGATGCCGTTCACCGACGACGGACAGACGACGGAGCCGTCGGTCTCCGTGCCGATTGCCAAGGCACACAAATTCGCCGCAGCCGCCACGCCCGAGCCCGAACTCGACCCGCAGGGATTGCGGTCGAGCGCGTAAGGGTTGCGTGTGAGCCCGCCGCGCCCGCTCCAGCCGCTGGTGGAATGGGTGGACCGCCAATTCGCCCACTCACTCAGGTTGGTCTTGCCGAGGATCACCGCGCCCGCCTCGCGCAGCTTGCGGGTGACAAAAGAATCCTTGGGCGGAATCGCTCCCACCAGCGCCAGTGAACCGGCCGTGCTTTGCATGCGGTCGTGCGTGCCGATGTTGTCCTTGATGAGGATGGGAATACCGTGCAAGGGACCGCGCGGGCCTTTGGATTTGCGCTCGCGGTCGAGCGAACGGGCAATGGCAAGCGCGTCAGGATTGAGTTCAATAACCGAATTGACCGCCGGCCCGGCCTTGTCGATCTCCTGGATGCGCGCCAAATACTTCTCGGCAAGCGAGACGGCGGTAAACTTGCCCTGCTTCATGCCCTCTTGCAGCTCAGCGACCGTCTTTTCATCAAGCTCGAAGGGTCTGGCGGCTGGCGCCGCAAGTGCGGGCATTCCTCCGCCGAGCGCCAGCGCCGCGGCGCCGCTTAGCGTGCTGGATTCCAGAAACTTCCGGCGGCTGACGCGCGCGCCGCCTCGGCGTGGATTCCTCTCACCTTTCATGGTTCCCCTTCGGCTCCAACCCCGCCTGAAATTCCCGTGCCGCGAATCTTGCCGCCACGAGCCAGTCATTTCTTGGCAGCAAAGTGTATGACAAAATCGTCCTTGGCGTCGAGCTTTGCCTCCTTCGAGGCAAAGAGCAGCAGGCCGCGCCCGAAGCAGCTCTTGACGCGACCGACAGTGGCAGGATGTATTTTTCCATCCGGAGTTTCAAACTCTATTTCCTCGCCGGAATGCGCCAGGAGCAGTGCACCCAGGCGCGGGCCATCGGCCTTGTCGCGCTGATGAAAGATCACCGCCGTCGTGGCAAGCTGTTTCGATTCGAAGACTTCCATCGCCCGGCAATTGATTGTCTCCTGTTCCGCTGCTTTCTGCGCCGCCAACGCCGGGACCAGCGACATAAGAAACGCGAGAAGCACGCATAGCTTCTTGGGCATCTCGATACCTTCCTTGCAAGCGGCGTGATAACGGCGGAAGTATACGTCGAGAAAGTTGCGGAGCGACGATTTTTTCAAAGTCGAGTTTCGACCCTGCTGGAAGGGCACCTCGAGCCTTTCAATCGCGAACTTGAGCGCCGCCGGGCTTCACGAATCGGCGTTTATCGCTTATCATAGAAGATGGACTTGCCACAGAGCCGCAAAATCCTGAAGAGTTGATTGGCCCGCCTGGAGCAATTGTCCTTAGAGCCGACAATCGGAATGAGCTTGCATGACTGACTCGATTCGCAACATCGCTATCATTGCGCACGTTGACCACGGCAAGACGACGCTGGTGGACGCCATGCTCTGGCAAAGCGGGATTTTCAAGGCCAACCAGGAGGTGGTGGAGCGCGTGATGGATTCGAACGACCTCGAGCGCGAGCGCGGCATCACCATTCTGGCCAAAAACACCGCCATCTTCTACAAGGGCGTGAAGATCAATATCGTGGACACCCCCGGCCACAGCGATTTTGGCGGCGAGGTGGAGCGCGCGCTGACGCTGGTAGACGGCGTGCTGCTGCTGGTGGACGCGAGCGAAGGGCCGCTGCCGCAAACGCGCTACGTGCTGCGCAAGGCTTTGGAAGCGAAGCTCCCGCCCATCGTGGTGGTCAACAAGATTGACCGGTCGGATGCCCGCCCGCCGGAAGTGGTGAACGAGATCTACGATCTCTTCATTGATCTCGACGCCACGGAAGAGCAGCTCGAGTTCCCTATTCTCTATGCCAACGCGCGGCGGGGCGTGGCTCAAGTGTCGCTTGACCAGCCTTCGGAAAACCTCGCCCCGCTGTTTGATGCGATTCTTCAACACATCCCGGCGCCGGCCGGCAATCCTGCGGACGTGCTGCAATTGCTGGTGGCCAACTTGGATTACAGCGACTACCACGGCCGGCTGGCGATCGGGCGCATCTTCAGCGGGTCGTTGAATCGCGGCGATGAGGTTGCGGTGGTCAAGCTGGACGGCACCGAGCAGAGGACCCGCATCACCAAACTCTACGGTTTTGAAGGCCTCAGCCGAGTGGACGCCGAACGCGCGGAAGCGGGCGAAATCGTGGCCATCGCCGGAGTCGAGGGCATCACCATCGGCGAAACCGTCACCAGCGTTGAAACTCCGCGCGCGCTCGTCCATGTGCCGGTTGACGAGCCCACCATCTCGATGGTCTTCACCGTCAATACGTCTCCCTTCGCGGGGCGCGAAGGGACTTACGTGACCTCGCGCAATCTGCGCGAGCGCCTGGAAAAGGAACTGCTGACCAACGTCGCCTTGCGGGTGGAGGAAACCGGGAGCACCGATTCTTTCAAGGTGCTGGGGCGGGGCGAACTGCACCTGGCCATTCTCATCGAGACCATGCGGCGCGAAGGTTATGAGCTGGCCGTCGGGAAACCCGAAACCGTCACGCGACAAGTGGATGGCAGAATTCAGGAACCGGTCGAGCAGCTCATCCTCGATTGCCCGGCGAAATTTGTCGGCGTGTTGATGCAGAAGGTCGGGGTGCGCAAGGGGATCAACACCAAACTGGTCGGGCACGGAAGACCGGGCGGACGCGTGCGCCTGGAATTTGCCATTCCCTCGCGCGGGTTGATTGGCTTGCGAAGCGAGGTCCTTCAGGATACGCGCGGCACGGCGGTGATGAATACATTGTTCGACGGCTACGTGGATTGGCAGGGAGACATCGCGCGGCGACTGACGGGTTCATTGATCGCCGACCGCGCGGGAAAGACTACTGGCTACGCGCTCTACAACCTGCAGGAGCGCGGCGAGCTGTTCGTCGGGCCGGGAGTGGACGTTTATGAGGGCATGGTGATTGGAGAAAATGCGCGTTGGGACGATATGGACGTGAACGTGGTCAAGGAAAAGAAGCAGACCAATATGCGCGCCTCAGTGGCGGATGAGGCCATCCGGCTCATCCCCGTCCGCCCCCTCAGTCTGGAATTGGCGATGCAGTTCATCGCGGAGGATGAGTACGTCGAAGTGACACCGCAGTCTGTGCGCGTGCGAAAGAAGATCCTGGAGGCGAATAAGCGCCCGCGCCGGCATCGCCCCGACGTATGACCCGGCGGCGAAGGGGACAGGAGTTTTATCGGGACGATAAAATATCTCTTGCATTCCAGCTTGGGAGTTGCTATCATTTCCGATTGCCAGGATGAAGGTGGGGGCGCAGGGTGGTCCCCTCATCATTTAGGTTCAAAAGGGTGGAGGTCAATACGCGAAAGGCTTTTGGATAAGGACTTGAAGCAAGTGGGTCCTCCGCGCAAGACCTTCCCGCCTGTTTCAAATCCTTAAGCTCAAGGCTTATCGATACCTAGCTCGACGGGGCGCATGCCGCTCGAGAGAGCGATGCGTCGGACGATGAGCGCGAGGCGTCGCTTGAACGTTGAGTTCGATGTTGTTTCGCTTCGAAGTGAGACAACTTCAAACCCAACGGATCGGCGAAAGCTGAAGACGAAGGGTGAAAGGGGGCCAAGCGGGGCGCGAGCCGGCGTTTGGCAGTCCAAGTTCTTTGAAAACTGAATAGTGTGGCGTCTACAAGTGCTCATTCCGTCCGGCGGATATCCGGACGGATCAAACGAAGGCGAATCTGTTCAAAGGCAGCCTTCAGCGGTCGGCGATTAGCACTCAGCAAAAGCCTGAAAGGGCGGGAGCTGAGGGCTGAAAGCTGATGGCTGGGAACTGCCTGTGTGTTGAGCAGATTTTATGGTCAAGCTACTAAGGGCGTACGGTGGATGCCTTGGCGCCAGACGGCGAAGAAGGACGTGGTTACCTGCGAAAAGCCTCGGCTAGGGGGAAACACCCTTTGATCCGGGGATCTCCGAATGGGGAAACCCTTCCCGGCAAAACCGGGAAACGGCCCGCTGAATCCATAGGCGGGTGCGAGCCAACCCAGGGAAGTGAACCATCTCAGTACCTGGAGGAAGAGAAAGCAACAGCGATTCCGTCAGTAGCGGCGAGCGAACGCGGAACAGCCCAAACCTAGCGTTCCTTTGAGATTTCAAATTTGAAATTTGAGATTTCAGAGGAGCGCTGGGGGTTGTAGGGCGCGCGTCGGTGTAGAACCGGAGAGTTACCAATCCGGCGGCTATCCGAACGACTTGGAAAAGTCGGCCAGAGGATGTGATAGCCATGTAGGAGAAAGCCGACCGGACTCTTACGCGCGTTCCTGAGTACCGCGGGGCACGAGAAACCCTGCGGGAATCCACGGGGACCATCCCGTAAGGCTAAATACGTGCTGGCGACCGATAGCGAACTAGTACCGTGAGGGAAAGGTGAAAAGCACCCCTGCGAGGGGAGTTAAAAGTACCTGAAACCGTATGCCTACAAGCAGTCGAAGGGCCACGCTCGTCCCTCTGAGATTTCAAATTTGAAATTTGAGATTTCAGAGGGGCGAGCAAGCCTGACGGCGTGCCTATTGCATAATGAGCCGGCTAGTTATTGTCCGTTGCGAGGCTAAGCGACGATCTTGCGGTTGCGACCGCGAGGGAGCGAGCCGTAGCGAAAGCGAGTCTGAATAGGGCGACCAGTAGCGGGCAATAGACGCGAAGCGGGATGATCTACCCTTGGTCAGGGTGAAAGCCGCGTAACAGCGGCCGGAGGCCCGAACCGGTGTTGGTTGAAAACAGCTCGGATGAACTGAGGGTAGGGGTGAAAGGCTAATCAAATTCCGTGATAGCTCGTTCTCCCCGAAATAGCTTTAGGGCTAGCCTCGGACGGTCGCTCGCGGTGATAGAGAACTAGATGGACTAGGGTCCTTTAACGGATTCCGAATCCAACTAAACTCCGAATGCCGCGAAGCGCAGTCCGGGAGTCAGACAGTGGGGGCTAAGCTTCATTGTCGAGAGGGAAATAGCCCAGACCGCCAGCTAAGGTCCCGAAGCGATGGCTAAGTGGGGAAGGAAGTGAAGTCGCTCAGACAGCCAGGAGGTTGGCTTAGAAGCAGCCATCCTTTAAAGAAAGCGTAACAGCTCACTGGTCGAGTGACTTCGCGCCGATAATTCAACGGGGCTCAAGCCATCTACCGAAGCTGCGGATTTCGCGGGTTGCCACTGGGGCCGCGAGGGTAATCACAGGCTGGATAACATCCATTCAAGTGATATCTCTCGTGGTCCGAGTGGCGGCCCGCGGGGTGGTAGGGGAGCGTAGAGTACAGTTCGAAGCGAGACCGCGAGGGCTCGTCGACCGTACTCCAGTGACCCTGCCGGCATAAGTAGCGATAACGGAGGTGGGAACCCTCCGCGCCGAAAGTCTAAGGTTTCCTGAGAAAGGTTAATCCGCTCAGGGTCAGTCGGTCCCTAAGGCGAGGCCGAAAGGCGTAGCTGATGGACAGCCGGTTAATATTCCGGCACTGTGGCGGAGACGTTATGACGAGGCGGGGACGCAGGAGGATAGCGGAGTCGAAACCCGCAAGGGCGATGCGCGCATCGAGGAGGATCCGGCAGGCAAATCCACCGGGTCGGTTCAAAGCCACTCTGAGGTGTGAGCCGAGGGGCCTCGGCCCCAGTAAGTCCGTGACTTCATGCTGCCAAGAAAAGCCGCTAAGCAGTCTCCGACGCAACCGTACCCCAAACCGACACAGGTAGACGAGGTGAATATCCAAAGGCGCTTGAGAGAACACTCGCTAAGGAACTAGGCAAATTAACTCCGTAACTTCGGAAGAAGGAGTGCCCCGGTAGGGTTTACAGCCCGAGGGGGCCGCAGCGAAGCGCGCTCTGCGACTGTTTAACAAAAACACAGGTCTCTGCAAAGTCGAATACGACGTATAGGGGCTGACGCCTGCCCGGTGCCGGAAGGTTAAAGGGAGAGGTCATGTGGGAGCAATCCCGCGGCAGCTTCGATCTGAAGCCCCGGTGAACGGCGGCCGTAACTATAACGGTCCTAAGGTAGCGAAATTCCTTGTCGGGCAAGTTCCGACCTGCACGAATGGCGTAACGATAGAGCGACTGTCGTGGCGAGTGACTCAGCGAACTTGTAGTGCCGGTGAAGATGCCGGCTACCCGCACCTAGACGGAAAGACCCCGTGCACCTTTACTATACCCTAGCCCTGAGCTACGGGCTTGTCTGCGCAGGATAGGTGGGAGGCTTTGAACCTGGGTTCTCGGACCCGGGGGAGCCGACGGTGAGATACCACCCTGATGACTCTGTGGCTCTAACTTCCGCCCGTAATCCGGGCGAGGAACACGGCTAGGCGGGTAGTTTGACTGGGGCGGTCGCCTCCTAAAAGGTAACGGAGGCGCCCCAAGGTTGGCTCAGGCTGTTTGGAAATCAGCCGTCGAGTGCAAGGGCATAAGCCAGCCTGACTGCGAGACCTACTAGTCGAGCAGAGACGAAAGTCGGGCCTAGTGATCCGGTGGTTCTGCATGGAAGGGCCATCGCTCAACGGATAAAAGGTACGCCGGGGATAACAGGCTGATCGGAGCCAAGAGTTCACATCGACGCTCCGGTTTGGCACCTCGATGTCGGCTCATCGCATCCTGGAGCTGTAGAAGGTTCCAAGGGTTGGGCTGTTCGCCCATTAAAGCGGTACGTGAGCTGGGTTCAGAACGTCGCGAGACAGTTCGGTCCCTATCTGGTGTGGGCGCAGGAGATTTGAGGGGGGTTGTCCTTAGTACGAGAGGACCGGGATGAACAGACCTCTTGTGTACCAGCTGTCTAAACCATGGCACGGCTGGGTAGCGAAGTCTGGAAGCGATAAACGCTGAAAGCATCTAAGCGTGAAGCGCGCCCCAAGATCATATCTCCCAAGGATGAAAGGCGGTTTCGCTAACCGTCGAGAATCCTCTGAAGGGCCGCGGAAGACGACCGCGTATATAGGTCGGACGTGGACGCAGGGTAACCTGTGGAGCTTACCGATCCTAATGCCCATTCGGCTTGACCATAATTTCTGCTCAGTGCACAAAGTTATCAGTTGTCAGTCCTCAGTTATCAGTCGGAGCCCTTCGGGCCTTACTGAGAACTGACTACTGATGACTGAAAACTGACGATCGCCTTCGGAGCATCACGACGCCACACTATTCGGAAGGACAGTTGACTGTCCAAAGTCAAAGGTTGAAGGTCCGGAATCCGGGCTTTTGACCCTTCGACCTTCGACTTTCAACTGTTCTTCAACAAGTTTCCGGCGGCCATACCGGAGGGGTCACACCCGTTCCCATCCCGAACACGGTAGTTAAGCCCTCCAGGGCCCATGGTACTGCGCGGGTAACTGCGTGGGAGAGTCGGTCGTCGCCGGGATTAATTCTGTAGCGCCGATCTATGATCGGCGAGTCGACAGTCCACAGTTGAAAGTCGACAAGAAACCGTAGGGGCGGGCCTTGTGCCCGCCCTTTTTGTTTTCCCCCCGCCTGCCGCGTGCCGTCTGCCGATTCACCTTCCGGCCTTTTTTCATTTTTGATTGCCGACTGCAGATTGCCGATTTTCGATGGGCAATCCCCCAAGGAAAGACCCTTCTTCTTTTCTTAAGTGTCGGATTACTGTACTATTCTTTCCGACCTATACCTCGATTGGAGTGAACCAGATGAAAGTAGCCGGATCCGTTATTCTCATGCTGCTTCTGTGTCCTGCGTGGGTCATCAAGGGCCAGGAATCGAACGGGAGCTGGGAGCCATTCAAGGAGTTGAAGGAAGAGAAGAAACAAGACCAGTCGAGTCAGGCGCTCACTAATGATTCCATCCTGAAGCTCGTTGGGGGGGGTCTGGGCGATGAGGCGATTATCAGTATGGTCAAAACTCACCCTGGCAATTATTCGCTGGGCGTCGATGACATCCTTGCGTTGAAGAAGGCCGGGGTCTCAGGAAAGGTCATCACCGCCATGTTGAACAGTCCAAGCGCAACTGCCCATCCGCCAGAGCCCGCCGTGTCGCGCCCCCCTCAGCCACAAAGTAAGGGCGAAGCCTGTAGCAAAGTAATATCCTTTGGCATGCTAGTGCACACTCCAAAAGGGGTTCAGCTGATCAAGGGTGAACCCTCATGGCTCAATAACTGGGTGCGAAAGAACTTCAATAAACACCCTGACATATGCTTTTCGCAGAGTCCAATTCAGGATCGCGCTAATTACTTAGTGGTTCTGTCGCAATCTCCACATTACTTCCATGGGTTCGAACCTGTAGTTAGGAAAGATACGAGTACAACCGATGTATTTGGGAATGGAACGGCTATGGATAGCTATGGCGATATTTGGAACTATACATATGACGGCACTGTCAGTACGACAACAACTACCCAAGAAACAGTCCCTTACGAGATTAGTTCGAATACCCTGTACGCCAGCGCTTACGACACCCACGGCGCGCTAGTGTCTCAGTCCTATCATGTTTATAAACGGAAGTCCGGCGGTGATAATGCTGGCATCTATAATCTGGGAAATATGATTAGCGGCATAAATGCAAGAGGGCACTTGATTAACACCGTAGTGCGGGACATCGAAGACTCAGAGGCCAAGAAATAGAACACTGCCCGGCGGATAGCGACTGCACGCGGTATGTGCGGTGGGCCTTTTCGGGTCGGCGTCGGCGAACCCACGGCATAAAAAACATGCCGTGGCTACCACCTGACGTCCACGGAGCGCACCATTCGACGTGCCGAGAGGAGGGCCGAAATGGTCTGCAAGAATTGCGGCAAGGAACACGAAAACGCCCAAGGCATATGCCCGTTTTGTCACGTGCCCCATCGTGTGGCAAAGCGGTATAAGCGGGATGCTGCCGAACGAGAGGAAGCTGAGAGGATCGCTCGGTTAAGGGAAGAAATCGACAGGAATTGGCGTGCTGCAAAACGGCAACGTCCCGCCAAAATCTGAGCAACGCGGGGTAGCGCTAATGGGCTCCTTTTGCGGCACAGAATTACTCCAGCACTTCGTTAGCGTCATTATCTGCCGCAAGCTGACGCACAGTCTCATCAGCGAGATTGCATCCGAACGCTTCAGCCTCGCTTAGAAGTCTTCTGAGACGAACAATAGTCTTAAAGCCTGGCGAAAATCCCTCGACGCATCCTTCTGACAGCTTATCTTGCATCTGCAAATAAGGGAGCACCAGGTGGTCAACCGGCCTAATCCTGATTCGTGCCATATTCATTCCTTTCCTACGCACACCGCCTAGCACCGTACCAACGATGTGCCCGACCGACAAAATCATTATACACGAGATGCCGGGTAGCCACTGCACGCGGTATGTGCGGTGGGCTTTTTCAGGTCGGCGTCGCTACAAACCCACGGCATAAAAAGCATGCCGTGGCTACATCTCTACGCCAAGTCGTCCCGCCGCAAATTAAACGCGCCTCTCCGCTGGCGATGATTTAGAATACCCATCGCCCGTGCAAGAAGACGGGTCCGCGCAGGCCCTGCGAGATTCCCACTCGACGAAAAACCCCGCAGGTCCCGACGCTTAGGGCCTTTCCCAGGGCCGATTCGAGGAGGATTCCATGGCCAGCGTTGAAGATATCCAGGTTGCCAAAGAGATGATGGTCGCGTTGCTTTCCAGCGAGAAGGCGCAGCCGGGCGTGCTCTTCGCCCCGACCACTGCGCAGGGGCACCGCTTCGAAGACTGGTGGCTGCGCATCGTCAAGGCGGTGGCGGAAGCGCACAACGTGTAAGGCGCTCGCGCGCCTGGCGCGTCCCCATTGAGCAGGTAGCGGGTAGCCACAGTCAATCCGTCGCCTGACGGATTGACTGTGGGCTTTTCCCTTGAACAAGGACCCACGGTCAGGAAAGCGCTGACCGTGGCTACCAACCCCATAAAAAGCATGCTTGGGCGGCTCCTTGAGAGGCAAACGGGTATATAGTTGCCTCATGCCGGGAACCACCGTGGAAATCCCGGCCGAATCTCCCAAACCACACCGGAAAGGAAGGTGACCTATGCCAACCTACGTCACTCTTTTCAAGTGGACCGAGCAGGGCGTGAAGGATGTCAAGAATGCGCCGGCGCGGTTCCAGGCATCCAAGAAGCTCAGCGAATCCATGGGAGGGAAGACCCTGGGTCTTTACGTCACCATGGGCGAGTACGACATCGTCGCCGTGACGGAAGGTCCCAGCGACGAAGTGGCGACCGCCGTCGCCCTCTCCATCGCTTCCAAGGGCAACGCCAAAACCACTACGATGAGGGCGTTCACAGAAAGTGAATTCTCTGAAATCGTGAAGAAGGTTTCGTAGATCGCAACCACCGGTAGCCGCGGCACGCTTTCCGTGCCGTGGGGTTTTTGCGGGCCGCGAGGCCACGAACCCACGGTGTCGAGGGCATGCCGTGGCTACCACTACACGCTCTCAGAATGACGGCTTTGAGGGACGCCCAGATGGACACTCCGATCCTCGGCGAAAAATCGCAATTCCCCACCGACGAAGTTATCTTTTGCCACATCGGCAAATCGAAACCGCTTTGGCTCGCGCTTTTTCAATATCTCGACAAGGAGCGCCCCGGCTTCACCCAGGAGTGGCGCTATTACAACGACGGCAAAAGCTGGCTGATGAAGGTCCAGCAAAAGAAGAAAACCGTGTTCTGGCTTTCCATCCTCAAGGGCTCCTTCCGGACGACGTTCTACATCCACGAAAGAGCCATGAAGATCGTCCAGGGCAGCACCATCTCCGGAGAGCTGAAAGAGCAGTTTCGGACCGGAAAGAACTTCGGCAGGCTTCGCGGCGTCACGGTGGTGTACAGAAACAAGAAAGACGTCGAATTCGCAAAAGAACTGATCCGAATAAAACTGAGTATCAAGTAGTCTTTTCGCAGGCGGCCGGTTGGCTTAGAGGGAAGTTCTGCGCGCCGCTGGCGCTACAGAACGGGGCTCGGGACTGGGTGCTCGGTTGTCGGTGGGCGGTTGTCAGTCTTTGGTTCCTGGTTCTGGGTTCCCGGTTTTTGGCTTTCCGGCTTCTGACTCCTGGCTCCCGACTTCCGGCTTCTTGGAGATTGCCGGCTTTCGATGGCCGACCGCCGAGTTTCGAATTTCCATTTTCCCCTGGCGCCCGGCGCGCGTGGGCGAGATTCGAACACCGGATGCCTTCTCCGCGCTGATTCTGCGCTTGACACCCCTTGCCCCGGGTATTAGCATGAGTAGGATTGGGCCAGCAGGGCCGTTCGCCGCAAAGGGGGCGAACGGTGACGGAAGTTCTGCCGCCGAGGGGCGGCGCTCACCACGAGGGGAGGATTCCCTCTCTTTCTCACTCAGGTTTGGGTTTGAGGCGAAGGATGCCCTTTTCATCCAACCGGAACTCTACCGGCTCCGGGTCCCATCGAAATACTGTCGGTATTCACGCCCACGGTGCAATACGAAGGAGGAAATGAATATGCCCAAGCGCGCCTCTCTCGTCCCCCTGCTCGCGGTTCTTTTGTGCGCTGCCAGCCCGGTCCTGGCGAGAAACATCGCCGGCCCGCGCGTTGATCGCCGGGCCCCATTTGTTCCGCACGAACTCCTGGTCAAGTTCAAGGGCGGAACTCCGGCTTACGTCCGCGCCGAGATTCATCGCGGGGTGGGCGCCGCGCTCGTGCGCCGGTTCACTGGCGACCCGCGCCTGGAACAGGTTCGCCTGCCCGAGGGCGAGAACCTGGACTCCGCCATCGCCTACTATTCCACCCGCGCCGACGTCCAATACGTCCAGAAAAACTTTGTCTACCACACCACCGACATTCTCCCTCCGAATGATACGTATTTCACCGGGCAGTGGGCTTGGCAGAACCTCTTTTATCCCGACGCCAGCGTGAACGCGCTGGCCGCTTGGGCGAAGACCACCGGGCGATTCAGCGTCATCGTGGCGGACCTGGACACCGGTGTGGACTACACCCATCCTGATTTGGGTTTGAACATCTGGACCAACCCGGGCGAAGCGGGTAGGAATTGCTACAACCAGAGGGACAACGATGCGGATGGCTACGTGGACGATTGCCGCGGCTGGAACTTCGTCGACGGCAACAACAACCCCATGGACGACAACGGCCACGGCACGCACATCGCCGGGACGATCGGCGCGCTGACCAACAATGGCATTGGCGTGGCGGGAGCGAACTGGGACGTCCAGATCATGCCCCTCAAGACCGCCGACGCGAACGGCACCGGTACCACCGTCACGGCTATTCAGGCGCTCGAATACGCCGTCGCCCACGGCGCCACCATCGCCAATTTCAGCTCGGGCTACTACGGCTCGTCGGCGTCGGGATTTGACTTTGGCTTCCGCGACGCCATCAAGGCCGCCGGCGACGCCGGGCTCCTGTTCGTCACTGCGGCGGGCAACAGCATGGACGACGAGCCGGGCACCGACGACGACTTTAATCCTTTTTATCCCTGCAGCTTCTCACTGGCGGACTCCGGGAACAATCCCAATCCTCCCACCAATATCCTTTGCGTGACCGCCGTCGGCTCGGATGCCACGCTGCAGGATACTGCCAACTTCGGTTCGGCAACAGTGCAACTGGGCGCGCCGGGGGTGGGCATTGCCAGCACTTGGCGGTGGAGCACCCTCCAGTACGCCGCCACCACCGGAACTTCGGAAGCCGCCCCGCACGTGGCGGGCGGCGCGGCGCTGCTCAAGGCCTGCGATCCGAGCCTGAGCTCGGCGACGATCAAAAGTATTCTGCTCGACACCGTGCGTCCAAATCTGGATCTCGCCGGATGGACGACCAGCGGCGGCGTGGTGGATTACGCCGCCGCCGTCAATGACCCGCGTGTAGGCGATTGCGTGGCCGCGCCCACCGGCTCCGCGCCGGTAGCCAAATCCGGCGGGCCCTACCACGGCAATCTGAGAAACCCAGTTCAGTTCGAGGGCAATGCCTCTTCCGACACCGGGGGCCAGATTCTTCTTTATTTCTGGGATTTCGGCGACGGCTCTTACGGCTCCGGCGAGCAAGTCTCCCATCAATACACCTCGCGGGGACCCTTTACCGTCACGCTGACCGTCCGGGACAACCTGGGCGCCGAAGCCAGCGAGTCCACTACCGTCACCATTAATCCGACCGGCCATGCAACGGGCCTTAAGCTTGTCCGCGCCCTCACCACGACCCGGCAGATTTCCAGAAGGGCTGACCTGAGACGGTAAGTTCTTTCGCCTGGGGGCGGCGGAACTTGACCGCCGCCCCTAATTTTCCTCATTTGTTAAATCATCCGGTTGCAGCCCGGCCGCGTGCCGCGCAATTGTCCCTCGCATTTCGTCCCGCTCTGTGTTCTCATGCTTCCTATGCCGGTCAGACTTTCTTGAGGTGAGATCTCATGCACAACTTCAGGCGATCCGCACTCTTCGCGGCGGCCATCGCGGCGGCATTTTTCCTTTTCCTGCGCGCCACGCCCGCCGGCGAGCAAACGCCCGTCCCCCAGGCCGATACGTGCACCCTTGACGCGGGCGGCACCGCACACGTCACCCGTGTGGTCCCCGTCCCGGGCACCATCAGCCCGCAAGCCCAGAAGTTCCTTGCCCGCCAAGGGCCCTTTGGTTGGTCCTCGCTCGCCGACCAGCGCGCAGCCACGGACAAGTTCCGCATCGCGCGCGCCGCGGAAGCGCGCAAACTCTTCCCGGTAAACGTAGAGGAGAAAACTTTGGGCGGCGTGCGCTGCGACATTATCACGCCGCTTTCCATCCCCAAGGCCAAGCGCGACCACGTGCTCATCAACGTGCACGGCGGTGGATTCATCACCGACTCGGGCTCGTTGGTCGAAGGCATCCCCATCGCTTATCTGACCAAGACGAAAGTCGTCTCCGTCTATTATCGCCTCGCGCCCGAGCATCCCTTCCCGGCCGCCGTGGAGGATACCGTCGCGGTCTATAAAGAATTGCTGAAGAGTTACAGGTCTCACAACATGGCGCTGTTCGGCACATCGGCCGGCGCCATCCTGACCGCCGAAGTCGCGGTCGAGCTCAGCCAGGAAAAACTGCCGCTTCCCGCGGCGCTCGGCATCTTCTCCGGCCTCGGCGACTTCAGCCAGGCCAGCGACACGCAGGCGATTTACACCATCTGGGGATTCGGAGGGCCGCTCACTCCGCCCGAAAAGGGCACGCACGATCCCTATTACGTGGGTAAGACCGACCCGCGCGACCCGGTCCTCTCGCCGCTCTACGCCGACGTGCACGGATTTCCGCCGACTTTGTTTGTTTCCAGCACGCGCGACCTGCTGCTGAGCAACACTTCCACTCTGCACCGCGCCTTCCTGCGCGCCGGCGTGGATGCGCAATTGGTGGTCTTTGATGCGCTGCCCCACGCCTTCTGGTACGACTACGACTTGCCCGAAACCTACGAAGCCCTGGGCATCATGGCCAAATTCTTCGACGATAATGTGGGACGATAGGAGGCAGCCGCTGCAGCAAGGCACGAGGTGAAACCTTGCGGAGCTTCCTCAATTTTCGTGTTTCATAATTCGGAATTAATTCGTAATTCCCCGGCCACTGGACTCAAGACCGGCAAGCTCACTTGTTCGTGAGTTTGATTTCCCGCCTCGCCCTGCGCTAATATACGGCTATGAAAAGAGCAACGCTCCGCAAAGTCAGAAACAATGGCGTTCAGCTTCCGGTCTTTGTCGAGAAGGACGAGGACGGATTCTACGTTGTGGAGTGTCCGGTGTTCGAAGGCTGTTACAGCCAGGGGAAAACCCTGGACGAAGCCCTTCGCAATATCCGGGAAGTCATCCAAATGGTGGTTGAGGAGAAGAAGAACCGGCGGATCCTGGAGAATTACCACCCTACAGAACTCAGCCTGCATACGATCCAGTTTTGAACGCGCGGGCCGAGATTTCCACTGATCATTTCCTGGCCCCCAGAACCTTTTCTCGCCACTAACCACTAATCACTTTCCACTGTTCTTGTGATATCGTTTGGGCACTATGAAAACACACGACAACTTGTCACGTCGCTCATTTCTCGGAATTATCGCGGCGGCGCCGCTCGTGCCCTCGGCGCTGGCCTCGGCTGCAACCATACACATTCCCATCGGGCTGGAACTCTACTCGGTCCGCGACGACCTGAAGAAGGATTTGACGGGGACCGTCCGCGCCGTCGTGAAGATGGGCTACCAGTGCGTGGAGTTCTACGCACCCTACTACGACTGGACGCCCGACGAAGCCAGGCAGATGCGCAAGGAACTCGATTCGCTCGGCGTGCGCTGCTACTCGACGCACAATGGTCCCGTCTCCTTCACGCCCGACGGCATCCACAAGGCCATCGAGCTGAACAATATCCTCGGGACGCGCTACATCGTCATGGCCTCGCCCGGCAAGGTCAGCACGGTGGACGATTGGAAGAAAGTCGCCGAAACGCTTGACCGCGCCAACAAGACGATGGCGGCCCACGGCCTGCACGCCGGGTATCACAACCACGACGCCGAGTGGAAACCGGTGGACGGCCTGAAACCGATCGAAATCATTGCCGCCAATACCGACAAGAGCATCATGCTGCAACTCGATGTCGGCACCTGCGTTGAGACCGGCAACGATCCGGTGGCCTGGATCGAGAAAAACCCCGGGCGCATCCGGTCCATCCACCTCAAGGACTGGTCGCCGCAGAACGGCTACAAAGTCCTGTTCGGCGAAGGGGCGGCGCCGTGGAAGAAGATCTTTGCCGCGGCCGAGAGCGTGGGCGGCGTGGAATATTACCTGATCGAGCAGGAAGGCAGCCAGTATCCGGAACTGGAAACCGTCGAGCGCTGCCTGAAGGCTTACAAAGCGCTGCGCGCATGAACCTTGCCATCGACGCGATGTGGCCTTCCGATTGGGACGCGGTGCGCGCCATCTATCTGGAAGGCATCGCGACGCGCAACGCCACGTTTGAGACCGCGGCGCCCGATTGGGAGAGGTGGGACGCGGCACACCTGCCCTTCGCGCGACTGGTGGCGCGCACCGGCGCCGAGGTGCTCGGCTGGGCGGCGCTCAGCCCGGTCTCAAGCCGCGCCTGCTATGCGGGCGTGGCGGAAGCGACCATCTACGTGGCGCAGAAGCACGGGGGGCACGGGGTGGGGGGCGCGCTGCTCGCCGCCCTGGTCGAGGCGTCCGAGCAAAACCGCGTGTGGACGCTTCAGGCTTCCATCTTCCCCGAAAATTCCTCCAGCCTCGCGCTGGTCAAGCGTTACGGTTTCCGCGAAGTCGGCCGGCGCGAGCGCATCGCACAACTTGACGGCGTGTGGCGCGACACTCTCATTCTCGAGCGCCGCAGCCGCGTAGCCGGCTCGTGACTTTCCGTTCCTCTCCGGCCGGGGTCCTCCGCGAAGCAATTCCCTTCAGCCTCTAACGAGGATTACAAATCATAGTGACGCCTTCCTTTGTAGTGGCGCTGTCCACAGCGCCGAAAAGCGCCGGTGAGGACACCGGCGCTACAGCCCCGTGGTCACTGTAATATGTAAGACTCCGTAAGTCGCCCGCTGGGCAGGAACGCTGGAACCTTCACGCCCACTTCTTTCCCAATCCTTCCAGGCCGGCTTTGCCCAAATCTTCCGGCGTCATGGCGATGTGAAATTCGCACTGCGCGTTGAAGGCGAGGAACCAGGGCTCGGCGTAGAACGGAACCTGCGCGGGATTATCCAGGTTGATGACCAGAATCGCGCCGCGGTGGCCGTCGTGCTCCGTGAAGTAAACGGCTTCCGGTTTCGTCGCCTCGAGGATCGCCTTCATTTTCTTTCCGACAGTGCCCTCCTTGACGGCGCTGTTAAACGGTTCGAGGGGAAACTTGACCTTGAGCAGCATTCGCATGGGAACTCCCTTCTATTGTGAATTTGGAATCGAGCTTGGCTTAGCCGCAAACACTCTCGCGCGCGCGCGAGCGCGCGGCGGTGCGTTTCAATCCGTTTCAACTGCAATGCCCTGGCCCGATGCCAACATTATACTTCTCCGTGAGTCAAAAGGGGGACAGAAAGTCCTGGCGAAGGAAGGCCTCCTTCTTGCACGCCTAATCCTGCCGTCACAAAGACGTAAGCCCGCGGTCTTATTCTGCCGTTTCTCATGTCGCAATTTGCCGCCGCAATGAGTAGAATAACGGTTTGGCTTACCCGAGAAGCGGTTCAGGTTTGCTGGAACGGCCCGAGGGTCGTCATGGAATACATGGACTTCAACATCAAGCGGCCCGCCAGCCGCTACAAGGGCCAGCGGATCTTCCTTCTGGAAGGGCCGCTGACGCGCTCCACCATCAATGAATTCGAGGACTTCATGCGCGCCGAAAAAGCCGCCGTGGTAATTGTGGACATGAGCGCCGTACCTTACGTGGATTCGGACGGGCTGGGAGCCATCCTCAAGGCCCACATTTCCTGCGCCAAATCGGGCCGGCAACTGGCCCTGGCCGCCGTGCCGCCGCGCTTGCGCACGCTGCTGAAGGTCACCGGCGTGGAGCAGATGATTACCACCTTTCCCACCGTGAAAGAAGCCCAGGACAAACTTCGTAAGAAGAAAAAGTAGCAAAGGTTCGGCACTGCCGGGGCCCCCGCGGATTCGCGCCGCTGGGCATTTGCTCTTGCAGACGCCGGCAGGTAGACTGTCCCAACCCCGGCACGCGGGGCGGGAAACCGCAAGGGCTTTCAGAAAACACGGCGCCGCAACCCTCGGGGAATTGAACCGACATCATACGGCATCGAAGGGAGGATGCTTCCATGGCTGAATCAAAGTCCACCTGGAATCTCATCGCCATCCCCGCGTTGATCACCCTGGCCATCACCCTACTGCGCCTGGTGGGAGAGCTCGAGCAATGGCCGAAGCCCTGGTTCTCGAATGTTGCGGGCGGCGGCGCCGCCCTCATCGGCATTTCCTGGCTGCCGATCATTTTTGGCCCGTGGTTCGCCGTGAAGCTGGCGCGCGCGGGCGACAGGCCGGCGAGCGCCGGCAAGGCCATCGGGTTCGCGATCCTTGCTGTCGTCGTGTTGTTTGGCGCCATGGCGTGGGTGGGCACGATGGTCTCGCACCCCACCTGGCTGCTCTTGTTTCCCTTCGGGCTGATGCTGGCGGCGGCCTTCATCCCGGGTCTGGCCTGGCGGGGGCTGGGATCCACGCTCCTGGCTTACGCTCTCGCGGCGCGCATCCCGGTGCTGGTCGTGATGTTTCTGGCCATGCGCGGCAACGGCGGCGCGGGCTGGGGCACGCACTACGACGCCATTGCGCCGATGTTCGCGCACCTTTCGTTCGCAAAAAAATATGCCATTGAGGCCCTGATTCCACAGATGACGCTGTGGATCGGATGGACGGTCGCGGTCGGGGCGCTGTTCGGCACAGTGGCAGCGGCCGTCGCACGCCGCGGCAAGCCGGCTCCGCAGGCGGCTTCATGAACTGCGCAATTCATCGAGCAGTTTCTTTCGTGCCGGGGGACTTGTCTTTGCCAACGGCCGAAGGCCGCGCTATTGGGAAGGCTGGGCTTCGAGGGCCCGGAGTTGTTGCAGGAGTTGCGGGTCAACCGGGTACCCTAATCTCCGAAGAATCTCCACGTCGCGGCGCGCCAGATCCGCATCCTTCGCGGCAAGATCGCCGGCAAGGTTGGTGGAGAGCATGTCCTTCCACTGCGGGTTCAAGCGGATCGCTTCGCGATATTGTTCGACCGCCTGGTCCACCTTGCCCGCGTGGCGGAGCGCCTCGCCCTGGCTGAAGCGCGCCGTGTCGTCATTCGGCCGTAGCTTCCCCGCTTCGCCGTAAGCCGAAGCAGCGTCTTCGTATTTCCCCGCCCGCCCCAGCGCCTCCCCGAGGTCGCTCCACGCGCCGGCATTTTGCGGCTCGATCTCGAGCGCGGCGTGAAACTCCGCCAGCGCTTCGTTCAAGTCGCCGCCGTCCTGGCGCAGATCGGCGTGCGCCAGCTCCAGATGCGCCGAGGCGTCGCCGGAATTGAGCTTGACGATTTCGCGCAGTTGCGCGCGCGCTTCCGCGAACTTGCCCATGAATTCCAGCTCGGAAACCAGCGACTCGCGCGCCGCAGTGTTCGAGGGCTGAAGCTCGACCGTTTTGGTGTATTCGGCGATCGCTTCCTCGAAGACCGGATCGGCCATCCGCCTCCCGCCCCGCCCCAAATCGAACCGGCCTTCTTCGGAAAGCGCCTTGGCGAGTTTGTAATGGAGCTCGGCGTTCGTGGGGTCCGCTTTCACCGCTTTGCGAAGCTGCTTGACGGCTCGTTCGGTGTCGCTCTCCGGCCCCGGAGAGGCGCCGCGCAGCGCGTGCGGCAGAAGAGCAGTCAGGAACACCGCTCCACATGCCAATCCGCAAACTATCGTTTTCGTCCTTTTGTTCAAGGTGGAGATTCCGCGCCTGGCAGTAGAATACGCCGATAGCATAACACAAACCAGGCTTGCGGAGGACGCTCGGCCCTTCGGGCCCGGCGCGGCGGGAGTCGAGGCTTGCCGCCGCGCGGGACCCTGTCGCGCCTGCGTGCGAACAGGAAAGATTAACCGGAATAGTCGGGTCGGATCTTGAGCGTCTTGCCTCGGATCACATCAATGCGTTCCTGGTAGAACGTGTGCCCGCTCGGATCGCGCAATTTGATCGTGTGCAAGCCCGCCCGGAGCGGAAACTTCTTCAGCTTGCCCGTGCGGCCCGCATAGCCGCCGTCCACGTAGATCGAATCCCCTTTGTGTTTCGTGATGATCTCGACCTCACCCACGTTGCGCATGCGATGGTAAGCCCGGCCCCAGTAGGGTTCGTACCACGGGTCGTACCACCAGCCAGTCCGTACCAGCCGGGAAAGAACTCGGGACCGTAATAAACCTGAAAATTCGGCCGAACAAAATCATCGAAGTCGCCGTCGCCGCGAAGGCCGCGCGCCGACGCGGCGGGCGCCCAGATGACTATTGCCAAAAGGGCGATCGCCGCTGTTTTCCAATAACGGATCATGGCTCCTGCCCTCCCTTCCGGCTCCGGCCCGGGCAGTTGCGCCGCTCAGGCCGGCGCCTACTTGATTGGATGCGCGACCAAACGGACTTGATGTCAATACCCCCAGAAGGACTATATTGAAAACATTAGGGTTATCTGAAGTCCGTCTGGAGGCTATTGCCGGCCTAACTTGGTGTATGTCGAGGCCACCAAAGGGTTTCCGCCCTCGATTGAATCGTCGGCCTTTGAAACCAGCCAAATTAAGCTAAACTGGCCGCTTGAGTCTGGAGGGGAATAGTGTATGGCTAGAAATTTCAAGGACCTCTCGGAGCGCGAAATCCTGGCGCTGGCGATTACGCTGGAAGAGGAGGATGGCCGCATTTATTCCGACTTCGCCGACGGTCTGCGCGAGACCTTTCCCGCCACGGCCAAAATGTTCGACGGGATGCAGGCGGAGGAGTCCGCGCACCGCCGCAGCTTGATTGAGATTTTTCGCCAGCGTTTTGGCGAACACATCCCGCTCATCCGCCGCCAGGACGTGAAAGGTTTCGTCGAGCGCCGCCCGGTGTGGCTCACTCGCCCGCTGGGGGTGAACGTGGTCAGAAAGCAGGCGGAAATCATGGAGCTCGAAACCATCCGCTTCTACGAGCGCGCCATCAAGCGCACCTCGGACGCTTCCGTCCGCAAGCTGCTGGGCGACCTGGTGGAGGTGGAGCGCAGACATACCCGCCTGGCCGAATCGCTGGAGGAAACGCTCCTCACGCCGGAAGTGCGCGCGCAGGAAGAAGCCGCGCACCGCCGCCTGTTTGTCCTGCAAATCGTGCAGCCCGGGCTGGCCGGATTGATGGACGGCTCGGTTTCAACCCTGGCGCCGCTGTTCGCCGCCGCTTTTGCCACGCGGAACAGTTGGGACGCGTTTCTGGTGGGCCTGGCGGCCTCGGTGGGCGCGGGAATCTCCATGGGATTTGCCGAAGCCTTGTCCGACGACGGCTCGCTTACCGGGCGCGGCCATCCCTGGGTGCGCGGCCTGGTCTGCGGGCTGATGACCACCGCCGGAGGCATCGGCCACACGATGCCGTTTTTGATTTCCAACTTTCATCTCGCCATGATGGTCGCGGTCGGCATCGTCGCCATCGAGCTCGCCACGATCAGCTACATCCGCCACCGCTATATGGATACTCCATTCCTTTCCGCCGCGTTTCAGGTGGTGGTGGGCGGAGTGCTTGTGTTTCTTTCAGGAATCCTGATCGGCAGTTCGTGAAGCCGGTTTTGCGCCCAGGCGCCGGCCCATTCAATGTTATGCTGGTAAGTGTTCTCAATAACGGAGGGAGACAGACTCAGCTATGAAAAAGTTCATCTTCGGATTAATTGTTGGATTAGTCGTTGTTCCACTTCTTGCGTTCTTGTATTTCGCTACTGGCATGGCTCCCGTTGCGACATCCGATCCCACGATGCCCTTCGAGCGTACGATGGCAGGGATGGCGCTGCATGCGCGCATAGACAGGGAAATGCCCAAGGCCGTTCCCCTGCAGGCCGACGAAGCGACGTTTGACGCGGGCGCGCAGGTTTACATGCACCATTGCGCCGGCTGTCACGGCGCCCTCGGCATGCCCGAGTCGCCGATGGCCAAGGGAATGTTCCCGCACCCGCCCCAGCTTCTCCCGCCCCACAAAGGCGTGACGGACGATCCGCCGGGCGAAACGTTTTGGAAAGTCAAGAACGGTATTCGTCTGACCGGCATGCCGGCTTTTCACGACAGCCTGACGGAGGACCAGATGTGGCAGGTCAGCTTGATGCTGGCCAATGCCGACAAGCTTTCCGACAGCGTCAAGAATAATTTGACGTTCACGCCTCCTCCGCCCCCGCCGCCCGCGCCGGAAAAGAAATAGACCGGGCCGCTCGCGCAGCGACGTCCCGGAGCAGCGGCTCGGGAACGGCGGAGCTAGTATTGTTTTTCGAAGTTTCCGGAAGTCACTTCCAACGCGTCGTCTGAGACGACAAGCAAGCGGGAGCCTGAGACCACGTAAAAGGCGAGATTAGCGGACCCGAGGGGACTTGTGACTGAAGCGGCCGCGCGGCCATTCGAGGATACGGAATAGGTGCCGGAAAGTGTGGCATCCGAGGTCAGGATGCGGTTGTCGTTGATGTCTTCCGTGCCGGTCAAATCTCCGCCAGCCCGCCCGCCGAGCAGCGTTGCCTGCCCAGCCTGGTCGGTATCGAAAGTGGAAGTGTAAAGCAGGAAGCCGAAGCTTCCGGAGGGCGGGTTGCTGTCAAACGGCCCGCCGGTTTGCGCCAGCATGGTCCCGCTGGCGACGGCGTTCGGATCTTCCGAGATTACGAACGCTTCCGAAGGAGACACCATGTAGAACGCGAGGGGCGTTGTTCCCGTCGACAGTGTCGCAGTTCCTCGTCCATTGGATGACACCGAACTGCTACCCGTGAATGAAGTATTCGCGGAGACGGTGATGTTGTCGTTTTGATCCAAGACGCCGCTCGTGAGATGACCGGAGCCATCGGCAGTCAGCCGCCCCGCGGTGGCAATATACGCCGCCGGGGTGATGCCGGAAATCATGAAAGCATAGTCGCCCGCCAGCGAAGAATTCGAGAACGTGGCAACCTGTCGCCTTTTCGCCGTGCCCTCTACCACCGGAAAAGGAAAATCGGACTCCACAAAGAAAAGCGTGTCCTTGTTCACCACGTAGAAAACAAAGTTGGCGCTCCCCAGAGCGTCGCTGAACGCTGCCGTTCCCCGGCCATTGGAGTCCACGCTGTAAGTCCCGGTCAATGAGCCGCCGGCAGTGACTGTGCCGGCCAAGTTCGCATCTTCCGTCCCCGTCAGAGTGCCCGTGCCGTCGGCGTTGAACACTCCCGCCAGCGAAGCCGGCGCCCCGCCCGGATCGCTGCCGCCGAACCCAAAAGCGTAGTTGCCGCTGATCGCCTCGGTGCTGAAGGCCGTCGGGTCACACTTGAGGAGCAATCCCTCCCCATTGGAAGAAGTGTTGAACTCGATGAACCGGGCGCGTGAGCTAGAGACGACGATCAACGAATATTCCGCAGTTCCCAGTGGATTGGTGAGGGTCAAGGTGCCGCGCCCATCCGGTCCCACCATATACTTCCCGCTTAATGCCAAATTAGGTAAGTATCCCGTACTCGAATTGAGGTCCTCGAATCCATTCGAAAGATTGCCCTTCCCGTCCGCCTGGAAACTGCCGACGGCGGTGAAGAAGCTGACGGCGTCGTCACCTGCGAGAAGAAAGGAGTACTGACCGTTGAGTGCAGCGTTGGAAAACTGCACCACCGTGACCACGGCCGAAGCCGACTTGTTGCTGTTGGCTCGCGAGACGGCTGTGACGGTTACGGTCGCGGGGCTAGGAATAGCCGCCGGAGCGGTGTAGAGCCCCGACGATGAAATCGTACCGAGGGTCGAGTTCCCGCCCGCGACGCCGTTCACCTGCCAGGTCACGGCTGAATTCCTTGCTCCCAACACCGTGGCGGCGAACTTTTGCGTTGCGCCGACGGGCACGCTGGCCGAAGTGGGTGAGATAGAGACTGAGATTAAGATGGATGCGACGCCCCCTCCGCACGATGCCAGAAGCGCAGCGGCCAGCACTGCCCGGAAGCCACCCAGGATTCGGCCCTTCATTTCACTGTGTCCTCAGCGCCGCCCCGCGCCCATTCACTGCTCGGGAGGATATGGGATATCCCCGTTGGGTCCGCAAGGTCATCACCTGGTTGCCGCGCTTCACTTGCCGCGCCAGCAGGACCGGCCGGCCTTTGTAGGAAATCACGCAGCCCGTTACTTCAATCTGGTCGCCGGCGCGCAGTCTCAGTTCCTCCGCGCTTGGCGCGCGCGGAGGGCCCAGTTGGACGTCAAGCTTCCCCGCCCGCGTGAGGAGCGTCAGATGCTCGCCGGGCAGCAACTTGCCCCCGGAAACCGTCGCCGGCTCAACCACAACGCCAGTTATTTTTTGCTCGAGCTTCAGGTTGTAGAGGGGAGTCGGATGGTTCGCGGAAGGCAGCTCAACTGCAAGTCCGCTGGGAAACGTACATGAAAAGAGAATTGCTATCGCTAACCAGAGGGCTCTTCTCTTCATCGCCTCCCTGCCCCGCCCCAAGGCCTCGTTATCTGAAGAATAACTGCCCCCTCGCCCTGCCGGACAAATCCTGGCGCAGCACCTTGGGCTTGTCAAGAAAAAATTGTTTGAAGCCTACAAGCTTTCGGCGCGTCGCCGCTGTTACGCCGGCAAATGCAGCCCCCGGGATCCGCCATGCCTACTTCTTGAACGCGTCGTCAATTTCGACCTGGTAGCCGCTGGCCAGGCGGTTGGTCTCGTTGGCCATGCCCACCACGGCCATCAGTTCGGCGAACATGGCGTCGGTCATGCCCGCCTTTCTGGCCGCGGCGGTGTGCGACGCGATGCAATAACCGCACTGGTTGGTGGCGCTCACCGCAATGTAAATCATTTGTTTGGTGAGGTGGTCCAGCTCCCCCGGCACCATGACCTGCTTGATGCTCTCCCAGGTCCGCCGCAGCGAGACGGGATCGTGCGCCAGGGCTTTCCAGAAATTGTTGATCCAATCCGCCTTACGCACGGCCATGATCTCGTCGTAAACGGCCCGAACCTCCGGGCCCGCCTGCGCGTACTCGATTAGTCCTAGAGTCGCCATTCTCGTCCTCCTCGCTTTATCGTTCGGTGATTTTAGCGCGACCTGTCGGGGACCACCGCAAAAGGTTTTTCAAAAGTTTTTTTGAAGATTTTTGTAGCGTCGCTTTGGGTTTGAGGTTAGTATGTCGCGCATCGCATTCAACCTGACGAGGTCCCAGGATGGCGACAGCTCCCCAATCTTCTCCTCGAAGTTCCGAAAGAAGACCGGTGAAAATGATCGCGCACCTCTTTGCCATCTCCGACGACGAGGTCTACGGCGCGGGGGCGACCACGCTCGATCTTTCCGAAACCGGCTCGCGAGTCCGCACCATCCTGGATCTGGCGCCCGGGGAATTGATCGAGTTTCATCCCTACGGCCTGGGCAACGCCCTGCTCGCTCGCGTGGTGTGGACTGAATTCAGGGGCGCCGAGGGCGGCCACGAAGTAGGGCTGCAATTCCTGGGAAACGTGCCGCAAGCGCCGGAGTGCTGATTCGACCGCGGCATTTCTCCCGCGACGGAAGTCCCGCCGAAACCGCCCTCAAGGCATGCGAATATTGTGCTCTCCGCAGGGCTCGAATAAGGAAAGCAGGTTGGTGAGTCCGAAAATCTTGCGGATTTGCTGGTTGAAGTTGATCAGCCGCAATTCCGAGTGCGCAGTCTTGGAGGCCACATAGACACCCACGACGGCGCCGAGGCCCGAGCTGTCCATGTAGGTCACGCCGCTCAGGTCAACCACCACACGCTTCGACTCGCGCAGGAGACCCTTGACGTGGCTCTTGAAATTCGCCGCCGCGCCCATCGTCAGCCGCCCGCTGCAAACCACCGTTGTCGCCTCGTCCGTTTTGCTGACCTGAAGTTTCAGGCCGGAAGGAAGCACCGCTTCGGGATTCAATGACATAACCTATCCTGACTTTCTCGAACGGCACAAGTTGAGGATTTGCCCCGCGCGAATCGAATCACATTCTATCCTCTTTTGCCCGGGAAGGCACGCAAGGAATCTGCGCGTGGTCGAAATTCCACCCGGCGCAGCGTGAAAGCAGAGATCTCTGAGACGCGTTTAAACCTCCTCACCACAGTGACGGGGGAACCCAAAGCTAAACACTCAGCCAAAATAAAGTGTCTGGGTATTGACGGGCAGATCCAGCAGCTTCAGATAAAGGAAAAGCTGCATCTTGTGATTGGTGAAGTGCTCGAGAAACGAGAGCGCCAGCACTTCCATCTTGCCCTGCACGCCCCAGGGAACAGAAACTGTTTGGGAGGTAAAATCCTGCTCGCTGACGGCGGCCAACGCCTGGCGCAGAGTCGCTTTGTCGGCTTCCAGTTTCCCGAGCGCTTCTTCCACGCCGCACGTGGGCAGGTTCTCCTGCTTCATTCCGGTGAGCATCGCTTCGTCGGTCGGCCATTCGCCGGTATGAAGCAAGCGTATCCCGTCGCCGACGCCCAGGCTGAGGTGGCAGATCAGTTGCCCCAGGGTCATGAATTTCGGGCCGGGCTGCCAGCCGAGCTTGTCGGCTGGGACCATCTCAATCAACGTCCTCGCAGGGCGGAAGGCTTGCATCACGATGTCGTAGAAATGGCTTTTGGTCATAACCTTTTTCCCCCTTCCAAACAATCACGCCGGACGGATTCAGGCTCGCGCTCTCAGGGTCTTGTCACTCGTCACTCGTTGCTCTTCTTACGCCAGTCCCGCCGCTGCAATGGCGCGCCGTCTTGAAGGGTACCGGGGCTGGAATTCCGCAGCGTCCGGAAATTTACGCCCCGGCGCTGAGGGATGCAAGCCTAAGCCGGCGAAACGTGGTACAACATCAGGGACAGCGCGCAAAGAGGTAATTTGGAACGGAACAGTTTGCGCCGGGGACGGCCCGCCGCATCGGCACCCATGCCGGCAGTTCCCACACGAGGTCATTATGCAGTTCGAACCTGAGACGCTTCGGCTGGTCGGCAAAGGATTGAAGACGCTCGAAGAAGGCTTTCGTTCCCTGCCCGAGCCCGAGGCGGAGGTTCCCGCGAGCGCGCGCATGGCGGAAATCATGCAGGAAGTTGCGCGGCGCATGCGCGACAATTATCCCTACTTCCACCCCATGTACGCGGGGCAGATGCTCAAGCCACCGCATCCGCTGGCTCGCGCCGCGTACGCGCTGGCCACCTGGATCAATCCCAACAACCACGCGCTCGACGGCGGACGCGCCAGCTCCGCCATGGAGCGGGAAGCGGTGGCGGAAATCGCCGCGATGTTCGGCTGGAAGGAGCACCTCGGTCACATTTGCGGGGGCGGGACGGTGGCCAACATGGAAGCGCTGTGGGTGGCGCACCGGCTGCAGCCGGAGAAGAAGATCGTCGCCTCCGCGCTGGCGCACTACACCCACTCGCGCATCAGCGGTGTTCTGGGCGCAAGCTTCGAGGCCGTTCCGACCGACGCCCGCGCGCGCATGGACACCGCGGCACTCGGGAAAATTCTTGAGAAGGGGAATGTCGGCTGCGTGGTGGCGACGGTGGGAACGACCGGGACCGGCTCGGTGGATGCTCTGCCGGAAATACTCCGGCTTCGAGACCGCTACGGTTTTCGCTTGCACGCGGACGCGGCTTATGGCGGATACTTCAAACTGGCGTCGAACCTGGCGCCGGAAACACGCGCGGCGTATGACCTGATCGGCGAGGCGGACTCGATTGTCATAGATCCTCACAAACACGGCCTGCAACCTTACGGCTGCGGATGCGTGCTCTTCCGCGATCCCGGCGTCGGCGTCCTCTACAAGCACGATTCGCCTTACACTTATTTCACTTCCAAAGAATTGCACCTGGGCGAAATCAGCCTGGAATGCTCGCGCGCGGGCGCCTCAGCGGTGGCGCTGTGGGCCACGCAGCGGCTGCTGCCGCTCGAGCCGGGCGGCGAGTTCGCGCGCGGGCTGGAAACTTGCCGCGAGGCGGCCCTGGAGTTTTCGCGACGGCTCGCTGCCGTCCCGCGCTGGCTGGTTCCCGTCGCGCCGGAACTCGACATCGTCGTCTGGGCGCCGCGCGCGGCTTCGGCCAGCCGCTGCTCGGAATTGTCCCAACGAATTTTCGACGCGGCGGCCAGGCGCAATCTGCATCTGGCGCTGATGCGCCTGCCCGCGCGGTACATGACGGCGCGCGACGCGGCAATGAAGCCGGACCAGGAAACCGTTCTGTGCCTGCGGTCCGTCCTGATGAAGCCGGAACACCGCGCGTGGATGGATCGCCTCTGGCAAGCATTGACACAGGCTGCGGACGAAGCGGGGCACATGCCCGCGTAGTCTGGCCGTTCCACTAGGTTTTTTCCGTGCTACGATAAGCGCGATTTCCGCCAGACGGAAGGGAACTTGTTTGGTATCCGCCAATCGCACTCCTCGGCCGAGTAGAACCGCCCGGCCGCTCGCGGCGTCGCTCCATCGTTACCTCAAGGAGGCCTCTATGAAACTAACTGCAATGCTCCTGCTGGGAGCAATGCTCGCGCCCGCCGCGCTCGCGGCGGGACAGCAATCCGGGGGCCCGGCGCTGCAAAGGCTTTTCTTGTACCGGGTCCAGCCGGTGCGCAAGGATCTCTTAACGACTCCTCCAACCGATGAAGAAAGCAAGGCCCTGGACCAACACTTGAATTATCTGAAGGATCTCACCGCGAAGGGCGTGGTGCTTCTGGTTGGGCGCACGACGAACCGGGACGAAACCAGTTTTGGCATCATCATCTTCCACGCCGAGTCTGAGGAAGCCGCACGCAAGATCATGGAAGGCGATCCCGCGGTCCAGAATGGGGTTTTCCACGCCACTCTTTTCCCATTCCAGATCGTTCTGGCGGCGAGCGCCCAAGGCCGATAAACGAAGTCAGCACTCGCGCGGCGGGACTTCTTACACTCCCCTTGTTGGTTTTGCCCCACGTGCCCTTCGGCTTTCTTCCCGGTTCCCCGCAAATCGCACAAAACCCGAGGGATGCTAATCCGCGGGTTTGGCAGGATGACTGCTCGAACGAGGTCGGAGTCTGCGAGGGGAGGCCGCGTGTGCCTGCCTCCAGGTCCGTCCGAATGAAAGCCCCGAGGCAGGAACGGGGGAATGAGGGCACAAGTGCCGCGCCCGGAAAATCCCAAAAAGGTTTCGAGTGTGAACCCGTCCGACCGTGTTCCGCGGCGCCGGTGGGAGCGGCTCCCCATCGCTCTTCCGGTCTTCGTGCGGGGACGTGATGAGAAAGGAAATGAGTTTTTAGACTTTACAACCGCCATCAACATCAATGCCGGCGGGATGCTGCTCCTGAGCCGGCGATCGTTGCCCGCCGGCATGGAACTCACTCTGGAGATTCCCACTGCAACGCCTTCCTTCCAGGCGCTTGGCTGGCAAACCAAGACCGCCCTGCCCGCCAGGGTCCTTTACACGACACATTCCGAGGGCTGCCACCTGTGCGGGTTGGAGTTCTCCTCGCCATTGCTACCCGACGACACTGACAAGTCATAACAAAGCTTAAGCCGGCGGGGATACATTCGCTGCTCCCCGGCAACCCGAAATCGAGAGAAAAAGAAACGCCGGCCGAGGCCGCGTGCTCCTCGGCCGGCTGTGGGTTAACGTTCCGACATCTGCTCCAGCGAGCGAATGAACTCGACGACCGATTCGCTCCAGCCGTCAATGTGCGTCCACTTGCCGTAGCCCACGCCGTGCTTGTAGCTGGCCACGTTGATCATGGTCCCCTTTCCCGCCGGAGCGGGAACCGAGTCGTGAACCTGCTCGTCGGTCACGACGATGATGCGGTCGAACTTCTCGTCAATCTGCCGCATCGCGCCGGCTGGCGCAGACCTTTCAGGTCTGCGTCTTGGGGTTAAGTCTTGGGTTATACTTTCCGGCGGCATGACTCGGCCTCGTTATTTCGCCGGCTGGCGCAGACCTTTCAGGTCTGCGTCTTGGGGTTAAGTGTTGAGTTATACTTTCCGGCGGCATGACTCGGCCTCGTTATTTCGTTCCCGGCCAACTGCAGTTTATCACTGCCAGCACCTACCGGCGAGTGCCTTTGTTCTCCAGCCCCAGGTTCTGCCGCGAGTTGGTAAGAGCCCTGGCGCAGGTGCGGGAGGAATTCAAATTCCGGCTTCTTGGCTGGGTGCTGATGCCCGAGCATTTCCACCTTTTGTTCTGGCCGCAACCCGCCGAATCCACCAGCCGAATCGTTCAGCAGCTCAAGCAGCGCACCGCCGCAAGCATCTTGCGCGTCCTTCGCCGGAACGCGGCGAACCCCTGGTGCGCGCGGACGCTCGAGCGCCTGCGCCTTCCGCCCTCCGTCCACGATCAGACGGCCTTCCGTGTCTGGCAGCGGCGCTTTTATCCTTTTGGAATCTACAGCGAGAAGAAACGCCTGGAGAAACTCGCCTACCTGCACGGCAACCCGGTGAAGCGCGGCCTGGTTTCGTCGCCTGACCAGCGGCCTTGGTCCAGCTTCAGGTTCTATCACCTCGGCGACGACTCGGTCCTGCGGATGGACCACATGCCTTGACCAGTCCCCCCCAAGTCGCAGACCTGAAAGGTCCGCGCCAGCCGGCGTTTCCGCCCAGTGTTCATGCGGATGGCACGGGGTTGGGAGCAGTCGAGTGGGATGGATAGACACCCCCAAAATGCAAAGACGAAGCCGCGATTTTGATGATAACAAAGGACCGGCCTCGGAATACGAACCCAAATCAAAGCCCCAACGAACTGGCATCGAACCCTGGGCGAAGCCATGAAACTCGATTTCACTTCCCTTCCTAAACACCGGTTTCGAAATGGAGGAGCTTGATGATTGAGTTCGAACCGCCGCCAAACCCAAGTTCAAAAAGTCTGTGCGACAAGATGTCATGCTTACAAAGAACCCTTGCGCCCGCCTTGCCCGAATCGGATAAAATGCCGGCGAGGTTTTCATGGCTGACGCGCTGACAGTCCATCGCCTGCATTTTGCCTTCACGGTCACTTACCATTATTTGTTTCCGCAACTCACCATGGGCCTGGCGCTGCTGATCCTGATTCTAAAGACGCAGGCGCTCGGCACCGGCGACGAGCATTACAACCGTGCGGCGCGATTCTGGGCCAAGATTTTCGGCATCAACTTCGCACTTGGGGTGGTGACCGGCATTCCCATGGAATTCCAGTTCGGCACGAACTGGGCAGTGTTTTCGCGGGCCGCGGGCGGCGTGATCGGGCAGACGCTGGCGATGGAAGGCGTGTTCTCGTTTTTCCTCGAATCAAGTTTTCTCGGGGTGTTCCTGTTCAGCGAGAAGAAGCTGGGCCCGCGCGGACATTGGTTTTCGGCGCTGATGGTTTTTCTCGGGTCGTGGCTTTCCGGGTATCTGTTCATCGCCACGGACG